>JBDKIW010000351.1:0-30790 GCA_039796955.1 Planctomycetota bacterium | reverse complement strand
TTCTGCCGCCCCTATTTCTTTGTGGCACCGGCTGCCCCACCAGACCGAGGTCCGACATCCAGGCAGCGGAGTGTCTGGTCATCCCGGATGAACAGCCGTCCGCCGGAAAGCGCCGGCAGTCGGTAGCCGCTGTCTGAAGGCTTCAGCACCTGAGCACGGGCGACTTCCTGATAACGGTCCTCCGAGGCACGGACGCGGATGAGTTCGCCACCGCAGGTGAGAACCAGCAGGTCCTTGTCCACTCGAATCGCGGATCCGTAATCCAGCCCGGTCTGTTCCCATTTGACCGTCCAGGAATTCAGATCCAGGCACTTCAGCGAAGCGCTGCCCAGTCCGTCATCCTGACGACCATCGACAGCAAACACGACACCCTCTCGGGAACCGGCGACAGGCGTCGCATACTGCGTCGCAAGAAAAGTTTCGTCGCGTTTCAGTTCCTGAATCGAGGTGCTGGTGAATTCGGCCAGCAGTGCGCCAATGTTGTAGCTGGACGACACAAAAACTCGCCCGTTGTCCACGATCGGCGTGGCTCCATTCACAGTGGGACCACGAGCGCCGAAAGGAACAGAAAAGACCTGTTCGCCGGTGAATGCATTGATGCCCAGCAGATGCAGACGGGTGACGACCAGGGCCAGTGTCGTATCGCCGGTTTGGGTGACGATTGGTGACGAATAGCTGGCAGCATCGGTGAAGACCTGCCAGAGCGTCGAACCATCGTTCAGACTGAAAGCCACAACGGAGGCATTGTCCCGACCGCCCACATTCACGATCACTCGATCCTGGAAAACGACGGGCGTGCTGCCTACGCCGAAGTAGCCTTCCAGAGGTTTGAAATCCGCGTTGGTATCTCGTTGCCACACTTCCTGACCATCAGCCAGCCGGACGCAGCGCAGGCGACCTTCGACACCGAATGTCAGAACCCTATCGCCCGCGATCACAGGCACACAGCGCGGGCCTTTGTCACTGGAGATGCCGCCCTGCCAGTTGCAGGGTGTTGCGGATTCCCAGAGCACTTTGCCGCTGGCTGTGCTGTAGCAACGGACCAGTTCGCTGCGTCCTTCACGGACGAAGGCGATCGCTCGATCACCCTGCACCGCAAGTCCGGCGAAGCCTGCGCCCACCGGGGCTTCCCAGAGCACTGCGGGGCCCTGAGCACTCCACTCCGCATAAAGCGTTTCCTGCACAGCCACGCCATTGCGGTTGGGGCCGAGCAACTGAGGCCAGTCACCCGCGTCTGCAGAGAGGCTGGTGAGGGCGAGTGACAGCAGACCGCTGGAAAGACGCGGGAAGAGTTTCGGAGACATGCAAAACGAACTTTCTCTGGCCAACAGTTCCAGTGAGGGAGTGAGCAGTTGGCCGGGCCTTTGGAAATCAGGGAGAGGGTCTCAAAAAACGACGGTGTAAAAACTTCGGACTCCGGGAACCCAGTCCGCTGACGCCTGCTGTTCAGTGACCGGCTATTCGGCCGTCATGATCCACTGAATCAGATCGGCCATAGCCTGAGGATCGATGCTTTTTTCAAGACCTTCGGGCATCAGGGAACGTCCCGTGTCCCGCAGGGCTTCCACATCAGCGCGAAGCAGCGAGGTTTCCCGGGCTTCAGCCCGCCGCAGTGTCAGGCTGGCGGCAGATTCACTGATCAACACGCCGTTGTGCGTCGTACCATCGGCACAGATCGCCACGTAATCTCTCCACGCCGGATTTACTTCACGGTTGGGATCCAGCACATTCGTCAGAATGGCTTCCGGGCCGCGATTTTTCAGCGAAGCGAGGCTGGGGCCCACCTGATAGCCAATCGATCCAATCTGATGGCAGACGGAACAGTGCTGACGGAAAACAGCCTGCCCGCGTTCGGGGTCCCCCTTCAGCGTCAGGGCCACCTGATAGGTGCGGAGGACGTCATCGCGAGACGAGGTGGCCGTGGCTTCCAGCAGGCGAATCGCAAGGGATCGCACGTTCGCATCAGACACATCGGTCAGGCGCTGCAGCTCGGATGGCGTCAGCGATGCCAGCGGCAGCGTCGAAGACAGAATGGCTTCCAGGAACGGTACGGTCCAGGTCGCCCGACGCAGCAGTGCCTCACGAGCCCTGCCGGCGAGTGCTGGGGAGAACCCTGAAAGCCTCGGAATGAGTTCCGCAGCAATCGCGGGATCAGAAAAACTGACCAGCGTCTCCATGGACGCCAGCTGAAGCTCCGGATCAATCGTGGATTCCAGATTGGCCAGCAGCAGATCCTTCTCCGACGCATAGCTGGAAAGGCTGAGCACCCGCACGGCGGCCGCACGTGCCACCGGGCTCTGCGACTCGTCCGCAGCCTGCTGTCGTGCCGCTGTCACGAGGGTTTGCGTGAGTTCCTGAAAGCCGGGGTGGTTTGCAAGCGCCGCATTTGCTGCGGCAGCCGCCTGCAGAATCCGCACCTGCAATCCCGGATTTTTGTTGACAAGCGCAATCGTTTGGCGCAGGACGGCCGGATCCGTGTCACTCGGCAGGCGACGACAGACGAGATCGGTCAGCTCCGGAAGCACCACGGACACTGTTTCAGCACTGGCCGTCGTCGAACCGGCCAGTGGTACCAGAGCATCGGTCGCGGACGATCCGAGTGAAGACAGCAGTGCGGTGCGAATCCAGCGATCGGCCCCCTGACGACCAAGCAGATCCACCAGAGCCGTCAGACGCTCGGCGGATGCCGGCAGTTCCCCCAGTGTGAAGGCCAGCTGCAGCAGCACGCGCGGATCGGTTTCATCCGTCAGGTTCAATAACGCAGAGGCCATCGTCGGCGATTCATGAAAATCCTCGGCGGCCAGAATAGCACGTTCGCGCACGCCGGCTTCGGGGTCGCGAAGCACGGCCAGAATGTCTTCTTCTGTCAGCGCACGCAGCCCCTGCAGACCGCCGAGGCTGTGAAAGCGGGCGAGCCCTGAGCGCGACGTACGAAGCAGTGCTCTGAGTGCCGGGATGGCCGCAGCATCCTGTCGTTCACACAGCAAACGTGAAGCCGTGTCCCGATGCCACGCATTCGGATGTTCAAGCAACGCCACAAGCTCCGTTGCGGACATGCGACTGAGCTGCGGTGTCGGGCGATAGGTCCAGTCTGTCGGGGCCAGGCGGTACAGACGCCCGCGGTCGCGTCCGCTGGTCAGGTCCAGATGACGTTTGATTTCCGGAGGCAGACTGGCGGGATGTTCAATGGTTTCGCGATACATATCCAGAATGTGCAGACAGCCATCCGGAGCATTCGCGTACTGAACGGGGCGAAACCAGATGTCCCGGGACGCCACCAGTTCCCGACCGGCATCCATGCGTTCGGCCGTCCAGCCAACACCATTGGGAATCAGACGTTTGCGATGCACAATATTACTGCCGACGTCTCCGATAATCGCGATCCCTTTCAGATCCGCCGGCCACGCGTCGCCGCGATAGATGGTGATGCCCGTTGCCCCGGTGAAGTAACCAGCGGGCCGACCACCACCCTCCACAATGCCTTTGGATAATCCCGAGGCACGCAGTCGCGTGCGCACAATCCGCCACGGCTCCACGGGACTGATACGAAACACCGGCGCCTGACCACCGTCGACAGCGATACTGATGCGCGCTGGAGCAGCAGAGGGCAATGGCGAGCGGGACAAGTAGCGATCCGGATACACGATGAGTTGCGCGTGATCACTGTTAGCGCTGACAAAGCGACGCCCCCAGTCATCGAAGGACATCCCATGTTGTCCGCCACCAGTTTCCGGACGCAGTTCCAGAGTGGTGGGATCAAACGAAAAATCCCGGCCGCGGCATTCCACCGCAGCGCGATCCGGAAACTTCGGACTGGTGATGGTGCCACCCGTCGTACTGGCCGAACCATAAATTCGGTTGTCCGGTCCCCAGTGAAAGCTGTTGATCAGGCCCTGCACGTTGTTGCGACTGAAGCCGGTGAAGACCTTTTCCTGTATGTCGGCCTGCAGATCTCCATCTTCGTCTTTCAGGAAAAACACATCCGGTGCCGCAGCCACGAAAATGCCACCCTTCGCCGCGATAATCGCAGTGGGCCAGCTGAGTCCCCTGGCGAATTCGCGGCTGTCATCAAACACGCCGTCCTGATTGCTGTCCACGAGCACGCGAATCACGCCGAGATGCTCCCGATCCTGTTCGGAGTAGTCCCGCATTTCCACGACAAACAGTCGCCCGTCTTCATCGAAGGACATGGCCACAGGATCCACAACCAGCGGTTCCGCAGCCGTCTGCTGCAGCTGAAATCCCGGGAGCACTTCGAAGGTACTAAGCGCCTCTGACGCCGGGGTCGCGGCGATGCGCGGCAATTCGGCAGAATAGTCCGGGTCGAAGGGATCAGGAGTGTGTTCCAGGGCTTTGTCGATAATTCCGTAGGCCTGCAGCCGCATGTCGGCGGGAAAATCATGGCCGCAGTCCGGCGTCAGCAGCACCAGTTTTTCACGGGCTTCCAGCAGGGAATAAATACTGCCAGCCACCGGAATCGCCTTGCGAACTCCGGCGATGTCAAAGTTGCTGTCCTCCACCGGAGATACCGACACAAAGGTCCGCGGTGCCAGTGCAGCGATCAGTTCGTAAAAATCAAAGGGAACCTGATCCACCGCCAGTTGATAGCGAGTTTTCAGCAGGGGCATGTACCGGTCGCTGGTCCAGCCCGCGATATTGCCGCCGTAATAGTCACCAAACGGGCACCAGCCGCAACTGGAAACAATCACCTTGAGTCGTTCGTCAAAGACGGCCTGGAAGATGGCGTTGTGGCCACCCAGGGAATGCCCGATCACTCCCAGTCGCTGGGCATCGACAAACGGCAGCGCCGCCAGCAGATCCGTGCAGCGACGGTGATTGTCAATCGCCTTCATCGTGCCCGACTCAAAGGCATCCTGCGAGAAATCGTAGGCCTTCAGATCCCCGAACGAAGGATAGTCCGGCGCAGCCACCACGTAACCACGCTGCGCCAACTCCAGACCATACTGCCGACCGGCACGGCCGCCTTCGCCCGCGACAATCCGCTTGCCAGCCTCGCCCGTCGGATGCAGCGCCAGCATCGCCGCCACCTTAACAGCGCCCGCTCCGGACAGCAGTTGCTGCGGCTGAATGGTGTCAGCCAGTTGTGCGGGCAAGTAAAGATCCAGCGGCAGGCGGTCACCCGCGGGAAGCGTGATGGACAGTGTCAGCCGTCGCACCGTTCCCAGGCGGCGATCTTCAGTCACCTGAATGTCAAAGTCGGTGGACGCAGTCGCTTCCGGAAGCGGCCCCATGGCCTGCTGCATGCCTTCAAGGATCTGCTGGCGACGGATGGCCCAGTCCGCCGGCGTGCGAATCGGGGCGGTGGTTCCGTCCGCAGTCATGTACCGGCTGAGGTCCGCATGACTGACCGCAGCCCCGGAAACAGCAGCCGTTGCAGGGTCTGGCTGAGCCTGTGCCGACAGAGTCTGGACTTGCAGAGCGGTGGCCTGCAGGGCAATCACAGCAACGGCAATGGGTCGAACAAGCAGGTTCATGAGGCTGTTCCGTAAGATTGTCTGAAACGCACCGGACGTGCTGCGGTGAGGAGGGAACGATCTGCGTCAGCACACCACGTTTGCCCCTGCAGCATTAACGGCATTGGCCCTCAATGCAGCAGCGTCGTCGTTGGTGGTGAAGTCAGCTCGCAGATCAGCAGCCCGAGGTCGCTGATGGCAGGGAGTTTCTACGGAATTCATAACGTTTTCCCGTCCGCCGTGCCAGCATCTTCCGGGAGATTGGCCGAATCCCGACAGAACCCGGCAGCCCGTCAGCATTGCATGTCCGCCCCATCGCTCGTTACTCTGCCACATGTTGAAGTCCGGCAGTCGGCGGTCAGCAATCGGCAGTCGGTGGCCAGTGACGTGAACGGGCCGTCGCCACCTGCCAAACGAACCGCCGGACTGCCTGGTATCCTCCAGCTGCCAGACCAGCGATGCCCTGATATCAATTCCCAATCCGCAATTCCTGAAAGTCTCCACGTGCCAACCAAACTGACAACTGTCTTCTTCACCGCTGTGACAGCGTTGCTGACCGCAACATTATGCCTCAGCACGCAAGCGGCTGAACCAATTCGCGTGCTGATTGTCGATGGTCAGAACAATCACGGTGTCTGGCCGACGACTACCAAAATGATGAAGGGTTGGCTGGAGCAGTCCGGACATTTCCGAGTGGATGTGGCCACGGCGGCTCCGCAGGGAACCGATCCTGCCTTTCGACCAAAGTTTGCCGACTATCGCGCCGTGATCAGCAACTTTGGTCACGGTGCGGCTCCCTGGCCCAAAGAGACTCAGGCAGATTTTGAAGCCTTTGTCAGCAGCGGGGGCGGATTTGTCGTGATTCACGCCGCAGACAATTCCTTTCCGGAGTGGCCCGCCTACAACGAAATGATCGGGCTGGGTGGCTGGGGTGGCCGCACAGAAAAAGACGGCCCCTACGTCTACTTCGACAAGTCCGGAACACTGGTGCGCGACACCAGCCCCGGTAACGGCGGCAATCACGGGCCGCAACTGGAGTTCCCGGTCATCATCCGGGATCGTGAACACCCGATCGTCAAAGGCATGCCGCTGGAATGGATGCACGCCAAAGATGAGCTGTACGATAAACTCCGCGGCCCAGCCAAAAACATGCAGGTGCTGGCCACCGCAGAATCTCAGGTCACCGGGCGGCATGAACCCATGCTGATGACGATCGCCTACGGCAAGGGTCGCGTGTTTCACACGCCGATGGGGCACGCCGAGTATTCGCAGGAATGCGTCGGATTTATCACGACCCTGCTGCGCGGCACAGAATGGGCCGCAACCGGCGCGGTCACGATTCCAATTCCCGCCGATTTTCCGACGGCCGACCAGGTAAAGGTCAGAAAAGGGGTCAGGAACCAATAGCTAAATAGCCCGAAGGGTGCTCCGCACTATTGGTTCCTGACCCCTTTTCTGACCCAGGAACCAATAGCTAAATAGCCCGAAGGGTGCTTCGCACTATTGGTTCCTGACCCCTTTTCTGACCCAGGAACCAATAGCCAAATGGCCCGAAGGGTGCTCCGCACTATTCGGACCGGCCCCCTTTTCGGAGCACGCGGCTCAGGTGGAACTTCGCCCTCCCGCGCCCGACGGCTCCCGCGCCCGACGGCTGTTCTGAACCGGCAAACTACGAGTTGATGGGGTACCCGTACAGATCGAAGACCCACTTTAGCCGCGACTCCAGCATCTCGCGAGTCGCAGCGTCCATGCGGTAGGAATTCTTGCGGTAGCCCGAGAACTTTGAGACCTCGGCCGTGACCAGCGGTTCCGCCTCAGCCCACCCGGGCAATCCCAGAGTGGAGTGCAGCTGCTGCAGTGTTTCGCGCGGTGCCGCTTCGAAGTCCTCAAATTTGACTTCGCAGAGATTGCCAGCGGGAATCAGGTGCCGTGATTCGTGGTACAGCCGGATACTCTTTTCATACAGCGTAATGGCTTCCTCTGACCACGTATCCGGCCGCAGCGGCCCCAGAGTGTTGTCAGCAAACATCATCTTGCGCAGATGAATCGTGGACTGATAGACAGCCCGCGGATCGCGATAAATATAAATGAACTTCGCGTTCGGAAACATTTCCAGCAGCGTGGGCACCCGGTAGGTGTGCGTCGGCGATTTCATCACCACGGAACCGGGCTTGATGAGGGCCATTTTGCGAATCAATGTGGTCAGACAGTCTTTCCACCGCGATCGCTCAGACTCGGTCATGTCACGTGGATCAAGAAAGCGTTCGTACACCTCCATGCGCCCCTGAAACGCCGGCATAATGTAGGGCGACAACAGGCTGTGCACGGCCAGGGCCACTTCGTCTTCCTGAGCACTCTTCCAGGAGACCTCGACGTTGTCCATCGGACGCTTTTTCGGCAACAGCGGTTCCGTCAACGGTGCCAGCAGTTTTTCGGTCAGCAGAAAATGGCCGGGAAACAGACACTGATACAGATTCAGAAACGTCAACTGAGGATTGAGTGTGATCAGATTGTGCAGCATGGTGGTGCCGCTGCGCCAGTGACCCAGAATAAAAATCGGCGGGTGCTCGATCTGAACCTGCTGTACCCGGCGGCCATAAATCAGTGATTCCAGACCATTCATGGTGGAATTAAATCCGCTCATGAACGCCGTGGTCAGCAATCGATCCGCGTACTTCCATGAAAGCTGCGGTTTCAGCGACAGCAGTCGCACAAATCCCGAAACGCTGAGCCCATGCCACAGATAAACGCGGCTTTTCGGCACCTTGTCGGCAGACACCTCGGCCGCCGGCAGCACCGGTGATGCGGAGGGTGTTGGTGAACCAGAGGAGGAAGGGGACGAAGATGACACTGAAGTTCGTCCTGAGGAAGGCTTTCGTGTGACGTTTTCGAGTGTTGCAGACATAGTGGTGTTTGAAAAAAGGTGTCTGAAACTTTGCAGCCCCCGAGTCGTCGTTTTGTCTGAAAGTCAAGCTTTTTTCACCACGAATTCTGACTTTCCAGAACAGTTTCCAGTCCCGGCGGAACCAGCCAATCAACGTAGGGGGGACGATGTTGATTCGATGGACGCGGGGAATAAAAACGGAGTCAAATCCGCGAATTCTTGTGCCCTGAGCCGCTTCAACCATGGCGGTTGCAAGGGTACGGGCCGCATGCACCGCCAATCAGGCGGCGCACTCCTGTCCTGTTTTTCGGACTTGACCCGGCCTTCGGTCAGCAGAACGTGCCGAATCCGGTTGGATTTTAGAGAATTTTGCCGAAAGTCGCAGCGACTTTCCTGAACAACCCGCAGGTCTGAAGAGAATTCTGCAGGACACCGGGGAAAACTACGGACTTCCCCGAACCCACAACCCCGCCTCGCCCCTCGTTCCTACTCTCTACTCTCTCCTCACCACTCTCTCCTCACCACACTCTATTCATTGCGGCACGCACAAAATCGCTTCCGCCATCAGCGCCACAATCATCGCAATCAGAAACATTCGCCAGACTTCACTGGCCAGAGATCCCACGGCTCCTGCCTGATCATCAATCACCGTGTAATTCAATCCGCTGAACAACTGGTTCAGATTGTCATCGCTCACCGTTTCCACATTGTCCTCTTCCAGCGGACGATTGATCGCCGCCAGCACCTCGCTCGATTTCCACAGTCCCCCGTTGAGGCTGCGAAGCGACGGCAGCACCTCCCCGGATTTTTCGTCCAATGCCGCCCACTCGGTGGACTCAGGCAACGTCCCCGCCGCGGCCGTCCACTGCCGGGCATTTCCCAACGCCCCGGCCCCCTGAGCCAGTGCCCGCTGGATCATCACATAAAACGGAATTCCGTTACTGACCAGGCTGGAATACGTCCCCAGCGGCAACGTCGTACAGAACCATGCCCCACCGTGGTCCGTATCCGCCTTCTTCAGCAACGGCGGTCCCCCAGCCAGCTGAGCCAGATCCGTTCCCTCCCCAGTGAGCTCACAGCAGCGGAAAACCGACAGCGGGCCCAGCGGAAGCGGAGCTCCATTCAGAGTGTTCGCCAGCAGGCCCGAATCCGTCCGCCAGCCGGAAACCGAGAACTGATCGGCCCCTTCCGGATCTTTCCATGCTCCCCAGCGGAGTCCGAACAGGGCATTGTCATCCGGCGTTTCCGGCGGGAAAAACAGGACACAACCGCCCCGATTGGTGAACGCCGTCAGCTGGGTGGCCAGCGCCCCCGCGGGCAACGGCGCCTGCCACAGAATCAGAGCCGCGCGGTTCCATTCGATTGTTTCCGCCTGAGCGACAGACACGACTTCTGTTTCGTACTTCAGCGTTCGGTCAAACGGCGTTCCCGCGGCCAGCTGCAGCAGCCGTGTGCTTTCGGCGTCGTCCGAAACGATCACCGTACGGTAAACCGGCGGCTCGGCGTAAACAAACTGCCATGAGTTATCCGCGGGGTTGCTGTCACTGGGCAGCTCGATGCGCCCCCAGCCCTGCACTGATTCCCGGTCCAGCGGAATGGCATAACCTGTCATTTGCAGCGCCTGGCCACGCAACTCCACATCGACGGTGGATCGAGCCCCATTGATCACCAGAGTCAACGGGACTCGCAGCGGTGCCTCCGTGGCGGCATTGCGAGTCACCCGGACATCCATCACCAGTTCAGCGCCCCCCGCGGTTTCTCGTCGATGCACGTTGCTCACAGACACCGCCAGATTGTCCGGCGCCTGATCGCGATACAACAGCAGATACAGTCGCACGCCCTCACGGCCGGACAACTCTTCACGCACCGAGGCCCAGCGGCCACTGCCGGGTTGCCACGAAGTTTGCTGCAGGTCGGAACAGATCCAGATATCAGTCCGCCCGGCCTGATTGGCCTTGATGTACTCAGACACCGACTGCAGCAGAGCAGGAAAGTCGGCGGCTGTGGCGGTGGCCGATGTTTCCGGAAGTTCCTGCAGTGACTGACCGGAATCGAATTCGTAACGCTCGCCGGAAACACTGTCAAAGACGACCGTGCGAGTATTTCGTCCGAGATCACGAAACATGCCCGAAATCTTCTGCAACGCTGTTTCGCGCCGCGATGCCCCGGTGATCGGATGCCGCAGCTCCATACTGGCCGACCGGTCCAGAATCACAATCGACAGCTCCGGTGCCCCGCCGCCGGCCACACCCAGCCAGCCACCAGCCATCGGACGACTGACGGCAAAGATCAATCCGGCAATGGCCAGCATGCGCGCCAGCAGAATCAGAAAGTACTTCAGCCGGGCCATCCCTTTGGCCATCCGCCGCGCCTGCAGCAGAAACATCGTAGCCGCCCACTGGACCGTGCGATACCGATTCTGATTCACCAGATGGATCACAATCGGCAGCAGGATCAGAGGCAGCGCGTACAGCAGAGACGACTGAAGAAAAGTCATGACGACGCCATCAGAAAAACACCCGAAAACGGCTGGGAATGCTCACAGCCTAACGGAAATCAACCGTCGGAGCGCGGCAGAATCGGAATTTTAAGGGGCCGCCACGAAAATTCACAGTGGCCCGTCAGGCTGAACCCTGCTGCCGCCCTGCGGCGTCGCCGAGCACGCGCTGCAGGCGGGCAAACAAGCGATCCACCTCCAGACGCGTCTCTTCATCCAGTTCCCAGCCATAAGGCCGCCGCCGAGCTGCAGTGGAAAACAGACCGCGTTTGACCAGCAGGTACTTTTCGATGGCCAGAAACCCATCCAACCCCGCCTGCAATTGCAACGCCACGATTCCGCAGATGGGATACCACAGCGCATAGGCCGCGTCATCATCGCCACGCTGCAGTGCCTTCCAGAGCGCCACGATTCCATCCAGCAGGTCCATCCCCGGCATCGTCCCCTGAATGCCGCGACGAAAACTGTCGACCAGCAGAATTCCGCCGGAGCCCTCGTAGATTCGTGCGCGTCCCGACGTGGCCTCGCGAAGCGCCGAGAGATTGGGACCGATCGGGGACGCCTCGGGCTTAAACAGGATCTTGTTCTCGCCGTAAAGCTCCAGCAACTGCACACACACATCCAGCGGAATCGGTTGGCCGACGTAGCCCGATGCATCCTGCACAATCACCGGCAGGGCCGTGCTATCCGCAATCGCGCGGAAGTATCCCAGCATGGATTCTCCGCCCAGCCGCGCCGTCAACGGCGGAACCGCCATCACCGCATCACACCCCGCTCGCTCAGCGATCTGCGCGAACTCCACGGCCGGACGAGCACTCTCGGCCCCGACGGCGGCGAACACCGCCCCGCGACCATTCGCAAATTCCGCCATGCGCTCGGTCAGTTCCACCCGCTCGGAAAACGTCAACCGAAACGTTTCCGAAACCATCCCGGTGCCCAGCCCATCCGCCCCCGTGGCAAAGGCCCAGTCAATTTCCCGACGCAGATGATTCAAATCAATCTGATCGCCGCTGTTGAACGGCGTATGAATAATGGGCAACACGCCCCGCAAAGGCCTGGTCATCGGCAAAGAGTCCCCGGGTATCTGGTCGCAGTCAGAACTGGCAAACGCAAAACTCCGGAAACTCTGATGCATCCGCCGGGAAAGTCAACCACACCCCACCCCCAACGGCGACCGGTGCGGCGTGAACCCACCGAGAACAAAGCCCTGGATTACCGTTTCGAGCCTGAGCACCGCTTCGCTGAGCACGAGCACGATTGATGAAACAAATCCGCAGCACCGAAACCCCACGACGCTCCCCAAAAACCGCTCCCTCCGCCCTTCAAAATCGCCCATTTTCGTGCTCGTGCTCGTGCTCGTGCTCGCGGAATCGCATAAAGGGGACATTCTACTTTATCCGTTTTTGGTGGTTACCTTCGGTCTCTGCCGAGACGCCGAGCTGTGTTTTAACGTTCGCCCATCAAGGCCCTGCGGCCAACAGCCTCATCGCCTCCTCTGACGCTTTCATATGCCGTCGCGTTGCGACTCTACGGGCTCGATTGACGTGCTAACCCCGTGAATCGCATAAACGGGACACTCTACTTTATCCGTTTTTGGTGGGTACCTTCGGCCTCTGCTGTGACGCCGAGCTGTGTTTTTACGTTTGCCCATCAAGGCCCTGCGGCCAACAGCCTCATCGCCTCGTCTGACGATTTCATATGCCGTCGCGTTGCCACTCTGCAGGCTCGATTGACGTGATAACCTCGGATTACATCCGAGGCTATCACCTGAATCGCATAAAGGGAATCGCATAAAGGGGACATTCTACTTTATCCGTTTTTGGTGGGCACCTTCGGTCACTGCTGTGACGCCGAGCTGTGATTTAACGTTCGCCCATCGAGGCCCTGCGGCCAACAGCCTCATCGCCTCGTCTGACGCTTTCATATGCCGTCGCGTTGCGACTCTGCAAATTTGCTTGGCCACGTAACCTCGGATTGCATCCGAGGCTATCGCCTGTCGTCGCGTTGCGACTGAATTGCAACGTTATTCTTCGGCGACTGAATTGCGAAGCAATGGCATGCAACAGCCTCGGACGCCAGTCCGAGGGACGGAGCGACCTGATGCGGCGAAGTTGCGAAGCAACGGCATGCGCAGCCCTGGTTGTTGACGATCTGATGCAGGACCAAAGGTTGGCAGCTATCAATTATCGGGGCCTCAATTCCGGCAGGACTACGAAGACGCAGGTGGCCATTGCGAGCACGAGCACGAGCACCGCTTCGCACGAGCACGAGCACGATTGAATCGCAGGAATCGCATCAAGGGGACCTTTTACGTTTGCGTTGCGGCAGACGCCGCGGCGCGGTCGGGGGGGGCGTGTTCCTTGTAAATGGGGGCGAGGCTGTTCATGCTCTATCACCGGGATCGCGTCAGGCCGGGCCTTCGGTCTTCCGCGTGCTCATCAGGCTGCCGTGGGGCTGGTGTGCGTTCAGCGCCTGGTAAAGTAGAATGTCCCCTTTTGTGATTCTCAGGAGATCGTGTGGTGTCCATCCAACCGTGGCTGTTGCGTTGTGTCCTGGGGCTGCTTGTCGTTTTCGCTTTGCAGGGGAATCCCGCTGTTGCGGCGGATTGGCAGTATTCTGGATCCGTGTTCCTCATCACGACTCCCGATGGGGCGAATGTGCCTGAGAACACAGTACTGCGCAATTTCCCGGTGCTGATCCGACTGTCCGCGGAGTTCTTTGATTTTCGCCAGGCTCAACCGGAGGGGGCTGATCTGCGGGTCTTCAATGCAGCCGGGCAGGCACTGCCACTGCAGGTGGAGGAATGGGATGCCGAGCGGGGGGTGGCCAGCGTCTGGGTGCTGGTTCCCGAGATCGTCGGCAATGCCCGTCAGGAATTGCTGCTGCGCTGGGGAAATCCCGAGGCCGCTTCCCTGTCCGATGGTCGCTCAGTCTTCGGTGACGTGAATGATTATCTGAGCGTCCTGCATCTGGATGAACCATTGCAGGATTCCACTGGCCGGCTGCTGGCCGAAGACACCGGCACCAGCGACACGGTGGGGATTGTGGGACGAGCGCGGCGGTTTCCCGGCGGCCGTGGCATTTTTCTGGGGGATCAGATCGAGGGCTTTCCGAAGGGGGCGGAGTCCCATACGACCAGCGCATGGATTCGTCCGGAGGCGTTTAATGTGCGCGCGGTGGGTTGGGGAAATGAGCAGGGGCAGGGCAAGGTCATTCTGAACTTTCGCAGCCCGGCTCATATTCGCATGGAATGCTATTTTTCCGGTGCCGATGTGGCTGGTACCGGCCCGATTCGCAAGGGTGACTGGATCCATGTGATGCATACCTACAAGGCGGGCGAATCGTTGCTGTACGTGAATGGGCAGCTGGATGGTGTCAGTCGTACCGACAACGCGCCGCTGAACATTCGCACTCCGGCTCGGTTCTGGCTGGGCGGCTGGTACAATTCTTACGAGTATGAGGGGGACATCGACGAAGTACGCATCGCACGCGGCGTGCGCACTGCGGAATGGGCACGACTGGAGTATGACAATCAGAAGCCGCTGCAGACGCTGGTCGGCCATCTGGTGCGACCGGGAAATACGTTTTCTGTCAGTCCCTCCGAGCTTTCCATCACCGAGGGATCGCGGCAGCGTGTCACAGCGACGGCTGACGGGGCCATGAAGGTGTACTGGGTGATGAAGCCGGGCAATGAGGAAACTGTGGTGGCGACCGACACGCTGCAGTATGAGCTGGAAGCGGGCCGTGTGCAGGGCCCGCAGGCTTCCATGCTGGAGTTTCGTGCGGTTTACGCGGACGGGGTGCGGTCACTGCAGGTGCCGGTGACGGTCCATGAAGAACTTCCGGAACCACAGTTTCGACTGACGGCCCCGGCAGCATGGGATGGCCGGGAAACACTAACTCTGGTGCCGGAAATCACCAATCTAACGGACTTGCAGTCGAAGGGTGTCGCCGACCTGCAGGTGGGCTGGTCAACCGAGGGACTGGCTGTCATCAGCGACTCCACTAGTGCCGGGTTGAAACTGCTTCGCGCACAGAACAGTGGGACTCTGCGAGTCACGGCAACCATCAGTAACGGTGGGGCGCCGTCGACGCAGACCGTGTCATTGACGGTGCGGGAGCCGGCGAGTGATCCGTGGGAGGTGCGGCTGGCGGAGGCGGATGAGAAGCCTGTGGAATCGCAGTTCTTTCCGCGGAATGATCGCAACGAAGGCACACTGTATTATAACGGTCAGGTGGACGCTGACGTGCCGCGAGTGTTTCTGAAGCTTTATGCGGACGATGTGCTGGTCAATGCGCAGGACCAGGCCCCGAACGCGGAGGGCCGCTATGCCTTCACGGTGTCTCTGAAGCCCGGACTGATTCGCTATCGCACGGAATTTGGCGTGATGCAGGGTGCGGGGGAACAAGTACTGGAACGCGTTGGCAACCTCGTGTGTGGCGACGCCTTTGTGATTGACGGTCAGTCCAATGCGGTGTCGACGGACTGGGGACGCGAGGGGACGGAGTATTCCAGCGAGTGGATTCGCAGTTTTGGGTCGATGGACGGGCAGACGGAGCGGGGCTGGGGCCAGGCCGTTCGACGGGATGGCGGCGCGTGGCAGATCGGGTACTGGGGCATGGAGCTGGCTCGGTCACTGGTGGAACGTCAGCGGGTGCCCATCTGCATTCTGAATGGCGCTGTCGGCGGAACTCGTGTCGATCAGCATCAGAGAAATCCGCAGGATCCCACGGATCCGAAGACGATCTACGGGCGATTGCTGAATCGGATTCGGCTGGCGCGGCTGACGCACGGAATCCGGGCGGTGTTCTGGCATCAGGGGGAAGCGGATCAGGGAGCGGACGGTCCGGATGGCGGCTACGGTGTCGAGACGTATGAGCGTTATTTTCTGAGCATGGCCGCCGGCTGGAAGCGGGATCTACCGAATGTGCAGCACTACTATCTGTTTCAGATCTGGCCGAACGCCTGCAGCCAGGGCGGCACGCGTTTCAGTGACCGTCTGCGGGACGTGCAGCGGCGACTGCCGCGTCAGTTTTCCCACATGAGCATCATGTCAACTCTGGGAATCACACCAGAGGGTGGCTGCCATTATCCGGCAGCGGGCTATGCGCGGATGGCAGAACTGATGCGACCGGTCGTCGAACTGCACAGCTATGGGCAGCGTGCGGAACAATCGGTCACGGCCCCTGATCTGTTGACGATACACCAGAGCCCACAACAGCCGAACGAACTGGTCCTTGAGTTTGACCAGCCGATGGCATGGAATGCTGCAACGGTCAGTCAGTTTCGGCTGGATGGACTGCAGGGACGGGTTGTTTCAGGACGGGTGACAGGAAATCAGGTGCGACTGCAGCTTACTGAGGGAAAGCCAGTGAGTCAGGTGACCTGGATCGTCGACAGAGCGTGGGACGCGAAGGCGTTGTTGTACGGGACAAACGGAATTGCGGCACTGACATTTTGTGAAGTGCCTGTTGAGCAGGTCGGAAACGGGGAATAGGGGCGAGGAACGAGGAACTCAAAGGCACAAAAGGTCAAAGAGACGAGAAAAACAGGGGGGCGTGCGAACGGATTGCTGCCGGATTGTTGCGAGACGGTAAACGGGTGATTTGCAGAAAGTCCGTGGAACGGACGGTGCGTCATTCGAACCAGGGACTCACTAAAGCGGGAGCAAGGCATGCAAAACGTCGTCAAGGGGAACAAGGGGTCACGGCGCGCGTGGCTGGCATCGTCACTGGCATTCGCCGGGGCGGCGGTGTGTGTGCCGCATGGCGCGCGGGCGACTGGCTTTCATTCAGCCAATGCCCGGCCGCGGATGGCCGCGGTCGGAACAGGAAGTCGCTGGTGCCAGAAGGCGACAGGGATTGATGGTCCCTGGGGATCTGCGCCGGACATGCAGAAGCACGGGGACTACATCGCGGTCTGCGATGCGGACTCATCCCGAGTTCAGCGGGCCGCCGCCCTGGTGAAGGAATGGACCGGAGTGATGCCGGACACCTATGCCGACTACCGCGCGATTCTGGACCGCAATGACGTGGATATCGTGCACATCTCCACACCGGACCACTGGCACGCCCGGATCGCCATCGAGTCGATGCTGGCGGGAAAGGATGTGTACTGTGAAAAGCCCATGACACTGACGATTGCGGAAGGTCGGGAGATTTGTGACGTGTGTCGCCGAACGGGGCGCATCGTCCAGATTGGCACGCAGCAGCGCAGTGAAGAGCAGTTCGTGCGGGCCATCGCGCTGATTCGGGCCGGTCGGCTGGGCCAGCTGAAAAAGGCCACGTGCAGCATCGGCGGCGCCCCGACAAGCCCGGCACTTCCCGCGGTAGCTGCACCGGCAGAACTCGACTGGAATCTCTGGCAGGGTCCGGTCCCTGAGCAGGAGTTCCGGTTTCTGGCCGGGGACAACGGAGAAACCCGCAGTTGGTCGCGCTGCCATTATGAATTCCGCTGGTGGTACGAGTACTCCGGCGGCAAGCTGACCGACTGGGGAGCTCATCACGTGGATATCGCCACCTGGGGACTTGGAAAAACCGAGACCGGCCCGGCGCTGGTGGAACCGGTCATGGTGCGACACCCGGTGG
Organism: Planctomycetota bacterium; assembly: GCA_039796955.1. Classification (GTDB taxonomy): domain Bacteria; phylum Planctomycetota; class Planctomycetia; order Planctomycetales; family Planctomycetaceae; genus SXXK01. Next base: position 13,347 of record JBDKIW010000351.1, on the reverse strand, counting down.
AATTCCGTGATGGTCAGCCTGTGGACCGGTCACGCTACAACACCGCCACGGAGTTCCTGATTCGGGCTACGTTTGCGGATGGGGTGGAAATCGAAATTCGCCACGATGGCGACAACGGAATTCTCTTTGAAGGCACCGCGGGGCGATTGTTCGTCAATCGGGGACGCATCACCGGGGCCCCGGTGGAAGAGCTGAAGACGAATCCGCTGCCAGCGACGGCACTGGAAGAAGTCTACGGAAATCGACCGCTGACCGATCACTTCCGCAACTTCTTCCTCTCAGCCACAGAACGCCGGGATCCGATTTCGGATGTCTACAGTCATCATCGAGCGCTCAGTACCTGCCATCTGGCCGGCATCGCAGCGCGTTTGAATCGTCCCCTGAAGTGGGATCCCGTCGCGGAACGGATCGTGGGGGATGAGCGAGCGCAGTCGATGGTCGCGCGGGACTATCGTAAAGGGTTTGAGGTTGAGCGGGGTTGAACCCGCAGACCTGCCTTTTTGTTGCCAGTTTTCACCGAGTGTACATTAGATCACCATTCATCCAGGAATTGCCGAAAGTCGGCTCTGGCTTGGTCGACAATTCACTCCAGATTGCCCAGAATCCGGAGGCTATGGATGCCTGACGTTCTTCGCAGCTTGCGAAGTTCATCAGGACGGTTTTCACCCGAGAGGCAATGAGGGAGATATGCGACAGATCATTTTCAGGGCATTGTTGTTTGTGCCGATGCTGTGTTTGCCGGTACTGGCGGGCAATCTGCCGTACTACGGACCAGTCTGGCAGAATGCCCAGACGGATCAGGAACGATGTGAGGCGGAAGCACGTTACATGGCAGCGCGAGGGATTCGCGGCCACGTGGGTCCGAACATTGGCGGGTTTGAAGGAGTGGGCTGGGGGTACAGTCCGGCTCCTGCCACCTGCACACCACGACGCGGGATGCGTCTGACGGGTGATGCAGTGGTTCGATCTGCCGGTGGATCTTACTACCGAGTTCGATCCTGGCGTTAATGGTAAGTTGTCGAGCGACTGAGGGAACAGGAGTTCATCGGACAGACGGAGAAAGATGCAGCCTGCGATAGCGGGAATAACCGGACTGCAATCGTCAGGGTGGAACGAGGCAGTGTGGTGGCCAGTCGGCCGACCGCGTAACTTGCAGGTGGCATTGATGGGTTGTCGTCTACAGTAAAGCATATGGCGAGGCGTGGCTGGGGAGCCTGCCTCGCGTTCTGCGTTACCCCGAAAACTTCGTACTTCGTACTGCACAGCAGTCGGGGTGCGAAGTTTTTTTGTTTCCAGCGGCGGGCGAATCCAGAAAAATCGATGCGATCGCAGCGAATTTCCCGCGCTGTTGCGAAAAAACAACACGGTTTCTCCTGGCGAACCGCAAACCCGGATTTCATGCCCGCCGCGATGCTTTTCCGGCGAGCGGGGGGTGGGAGCCCTCCGAGACGTCCGCATTTGTTGATGTTCACTTCAAAAGTTTTCGTCTCGGTGGGCTCACGCCACTCCACTCGCCCTTTGGGAGTGGGTAAAGCAGAACGTCCCAGGTATGCAATTTCTCGTGCTCGTGCTCGTGCTCGGAGTGTCAGCCTCGTCCCTTGATCTCAGATTTGCAAACTCAATTCCCAGCCGAAAAATCTCCCCGACTGCGATTGAATTGCGAAGCAATACCATGCAACAGCCTCGGACAACAGTCCGAGGAACTCATCCACCGTAGGCGTCTGAGTTGCAAAGCAACGGCAGGCGTGCCGCCAAAGAGCGATCACAACAATTCGGATCAACGTTGCAAGCACGAGCGTTCGGCCAACCAACGAGTTGAATGGGGCGACAGGCACTCCGGGCAGGTTGAATCGTGTCGCCCCGTTGTGGCTTGGGGGGGTAAAACACTGCTTTCCGTGGGCTGACGCCCACGGCTACATCCTATCGCCGCTCCGCGGCTGAATCGCAAACGACGCGGCTTGCCGGGCGGCTAAACCGGGGCCATCCATCTGTCGGTAACGCCCCCCGCGTGCTCGTGCTCGTGCCCGTGCTCAGCGAAGCGGTGCTCGTGCTCGAAATGCTCGCCGGCGTCTTCGTCTCGGTGGGCTTACGCCGCACCGCTCGCCTTTGGGAGCCGGTAAAGTAGAATGTCCCCTTTATGCGATTGCCGCAGACAATTTGCTGAACAGGAAACTTTCCGATGACTCTGGATCGCAGACATTTTCTGCAGTCGGCTACGGCCGGTTGGCTCAGCACGGGTTCAATTCTGAAAGCGGCATCCACCTCTCCGGTGGAACCGCGAACTTACAATGAGACCACGGCATTCTTTCTGATCAGTGACACGCACGTCCTCGCGGCCGAAGCCGACAGGACGCAACTGGATGCTCGCTCAAGGACTGTCTGCACGCAATTGATCGAGACGCTGAATCGATTGCCGGGAGCCGCAATCCCGGAAGCTCTGGGCGGCGGGACTGTGCTGCAGCCGCGAGGTGTGCTGCATGCGGGCGACTGTATCGACACAGGCGACAAGGCCAAGGTGCAGATGCAGCAGACAGAGTGGGCGGGGTTTGAAGAGCTGTTCGGATTGAAAGGGGGCGACGGCCTGCTGCGATATCCTCTGTATGAAGTCCACGGCAATCATGACAGCCCGCGGGGTGACGGGCATGCCGTGCAGCAGATCATTCGCCGAAATCGCGAACGTCCTGGCGTGCTGCAGGTGTCGGAAAGTGGTGTGCACTACGCATGGGACTGGGGCCCGGTGCACTTTGTGAATCTGGGAATTGTTGTGGGTGAGGTTTCGCAGGTGTCTCGCCGACGCCGCTACGCACCGCTGGGCAGTTTGCCCTTCCTGATTCGCGATCTGGAAACGCACGTCGGGGATTCGGGGCGTCCGATCGTGCTGACCCACCACATTGATCTGCTGAGATACTCGCAGGCACTGCCTGTGGACGATCGGCAGGCGATGGGGATGGAGTGGGATCCGGAAGACGTCCGCGGCTACTATGATGCGATTCGCAACTACAATGTGGCGGCGGTCCTTTACGGGCACACGCATGGACGGAATGTCTACCGCTGGGACGGTTCCTCAAAACCCGCCGCCACGGGACTGCCGGTATTCAATGTGGACAACAGCAGCCATTTTGGAGGACAACAACAGGCCTTTTTCTACTTTGAAATCACAGCAGAACGAGTCCGGGTGCTGGAGTATCAGACACGGGATGCGTGGCAGACGGGGTTCTGGACGGACCGGCCGATCGCATGAACTCTCTCGACAGACATGTTTCGCAATCGCGAGATGTTCCGGCGAACTGATATTCAACCAGAACATAGTCGCGTTTCGCTCCGTCGAAACGTGTCCTCTGGAATTTACCTTGCGAATTCAGCAGACCAACAGCGCTCCGAAATCAAGCGAAAAACGCCCCCGATTGTCCCGGGTGACACGTTATACGAAGCAAGTCGCAACCATTCCGGCAGCAGGCCCACTGCGTCTCCGAGGCGATACTGCAGGAATCCCAGCCACAACGGCCATCGTTGTCTCCACCGCACCAGTCCGATGACGACGGAAACAACAATGGCACTTCCTGCGGACGGCTGGTTCCAGACGATCAGACGCGTGGTTCCCAGCCCGCTTCGTAATCCCGCGTCCACAATTTCATGGCGTCGGCATTGTCCTGAATCTGTCCGTTGGCGGCATCACATTTCAGGCTGTCACCCGTTCGATGGGCGATATTGCCGAGGTGACAGAGCAAGGTGGATTTGTGGCCTTCTTCAATTTCTGAATTCAGCAGCGCGGGATTGTTCTGGCGAATGGCGGTGATGAAGTTTTCAGCGTGTGCCCGCATGCCATCGCTGCCCTCTTTTTTGCGAACCTCACGCCCCTTCTCATCCAGGACCGTGTAGCCGGTATCGTTCAGCTTGAGGGTGCCGCGATCCCCGTGGAATGAAACGCCGAATCCGGTTCCATCCATGCCGTCACGATTGCAGCTGAGACATTCCCAGGTGATCTGACGCTTGTCCGGAAACTCAAAGCTGACCACATGCGTGTCGGCGGTTTGCTGATCATCATCAAAGGCATACCGGCCGCCGGAAGAAACGACGCGGGTTGGATAATCCACACCCAGTCCCCAGCGACTGAGGTCGATGGAATGAATGCCGTTGTTGCCCAGTTCGCCGTTTCCGTAGTGCCAGACCCAGTGCCAGTTGTAATGCAGGCGGTTGGAGGTGAATGGCTGTCGCGGGGCCGGCCCCTGCCAGAGTTCGTAATCGACATGCGGGGGCACCGGCGCCGGAGTGCCTTTACCAATCGTGCCTCGATTGGCCGCGTACCAGCTGCGACTGTAATAGACGTTGCCGATGGTCTGGTCCTGCAGCAACTGCATCGCCTCGCGAATTGTCGGGCTGCTGCGTCGCTGATTGCCCATCTGCACGCAGCGTTTGTGCTGACGCGCGGCCTGAATCAGCAGTTCTCCTTCGTGGGGAGTATGGCTGCAGGGCTTTTCCACATAGGCATGCTTGCCGGCGCTGCAGGCGAGGATACTGGCTGGGGCGTGCCAGTGGTTGGGAGCCGCACAAATCAGCGCGTGGACGGCAGAATCATCCAGAATCCGGCGGAAATCACCGACGCCCTTCACAGGAGTTTCCAGCTTTGCAGAGAGTGATTCCTGCAGGGCTTTCAGCCGGTTGCTATCCACGTCGCAGACATAACGGACTTCCACACCCGGCAGTCTGCCGAACACTTCCGCCAGAGCGGATCCGCGACTGGCCCCCATCACGCCCACCACGATGCGTTCCTGCGATTCATCTGCGGCAGCGTCACTGGTAACAAACATCGCCGTGGCCAGCGATGCCGCTGTGCCGGTGTGCAGAAAGGCGCGTCGCGATTCGGAGGGTGTTGACATGCCGTTTTCCTTTGCGTCTTTAAAGGCCTGAATATCCATCGCTGTTTCTGCCGTCGCACACGAGAGAGCTCTGAGGTCGCAATGTCCACCTTTTCGAGGCAGAAGTCCAGTCCGTTGCCACCGCCCGGACTCAGAAGTCCTCGATGATTTCTCCGTCCGCATGCTCAATCAGGCGGCGAAATGTTTCACTGCTGATCGTGCTGTCGATCAGACGGGTCGAACCATCACACATCGCGACGAGGATTTTTTTACCCACATTGCCCATACATTTCAGCGGATCCTCCGCGACGTACTCCAGTCCACCGGGCTTTGTCCAGATGTCCGCTTTGTCGGCTCCGGCTTTGACGATCAGCAGTGTGTTGGAAGTGCCGTCGGTGATGTTCCGCATCGACTGGGGCGTGTTTCCGCCCACCGGTGTCTGGTCTCCCAGAAATACGTGGTAGGAGGTACTGCCCGGAGCGTCCACACCGCCGGTCCGGAAGATGTCCGGCATCTTTTCAATCAGGGTCTTGTTGTGTTCGCTGTCCCAGGGCTCATCCAGATGAAACTGTGAATAAAGTTCGTCCAGTCCCATGTATGGCAGCAGATGCACGCGCCAGCTGAGCCCTTTTGGCTGATCCTCACCCTGACCATTCCACATGGGTAAACCATTGTGCACGTCATGAAAAGTGTGCATGGCCAATACCATTTGCTTGATGGCCATTTGTCGGGACAGTTCCTGACGCTCCTGTACGGACTGCCGCCAGATTCCCGCCAGCGCGGTCATTTCCTTCGAAAGGGCTTCAAATGTGGCAGCGGCATTTTCCAGCTTCGGTATGTTCAGCGTGACCTCCTGTTCTTCCACCGTTACGGTGGCAGAATCCAGCAGTTCACTGACTTTCGCCACCAGAGTTTCCGGGATTGGCGACTCCGGCTGCGACAGCTGGTTCAGAACCTGCGCTTTCACCATCTGAAATCCCCCGGTGACCAATCCGTTCAGCTGCACGGCGGCCTGTGGATTGTCTGTCGTAATCCGCACGTCCAGCAGCGCTGGCCCGGCGCCTGTGGCATCCAGCACCAGTGTGGCCTGAGTGATCATGGCGAGGAAGCCCAGAAAACCCGGCGGACCCTGCATGGTTCGCAGCCAGTATTTGGCGACATCGGCTTCACTCACCAATACGATATCTCCAGCCGGAAAAAGTTCTTCCAGCTTTTCACGCAAGCCCTGCGAAGGCTGCCGCTGCGCCAGCATCTGCTGCAGCGCAGATTCACTCGAGATCAACATCGTCCGGGGATTTGGAAAGACAACGGACGTGGCCGAATCAATCCGGGTGGCGGGGAGACCGGCAATCTCTACAGCGCTGCCCGGTTTCCCGCCCAGCACCAGGGGAAGCAGTTGCGCCTGATCAAAATCCTCGGCGTATCGCACAATCAGCCCGGGAACCAAACTGCCCCCCAGGGACGCATCCGGAAACGACTCGATCACTTCCCCATCCTGATGCTGCGCCAACTGCCGCCAGATTTCCGGAGCGGCATCCGCCTGCAGGAGACGCATACTGCCATCCATCATACCCACGGGGATGGCGGGTAAGGTTTTCCCGAGGGCCTTCACCGGGTCCTCCGGATTAATCGTCAGGCCTCCCGGCTTTGTCCAGAACTCGGCCGTGTCAGCCCCGGCCTGCACAAACATAATGGTGTTCGACGTGCCATCCGTGATATTAATCATTCCCGGAGCCTCATCTTGTTCAAAGGGAGTGCCTTTTCCCAACAGCACATGCACCGAGGTCTGCCCTGATTCGACACCTTCCACTTTGAAGATCTCAGGCATCCGACTGATCAGAGCCTTGTTGTGTTCGCTGTCCCACGGCTCGTCCTGGCGAAATTCGTCATATAGCGCCTGCTCATCGAGAAACGGCAGCAGGTGCACGCGCCAACTGAGGTTTCCTTTGCCTTCGTCCACGCCATCATCATCAGGAAATGTCCCGAAGGCGTCATGAAAGTTGTGCATTGCCAGGCCAAGGTTCCGGAGCGTTATGCCGGCCGCGACTTGCTGTCTTATTTCCTGCTGTTCCTGCGTGGCATGCTGCAGCGTCTGGCGGTCGAGAAACATCGCCACTTCAGTGATTTTCGTCGGATCCAGTCCCATGCGTTCCGCGCACATCTGCTGGAACTGCTGCATCAGATCGTCCGCCAGCGCAGACTGCGTCACCGTTTTCAGCGTTTCAGCGGTGAGCATGCGAGTTGGCTGCATGGCTCCAACCAACGCGATGTCGTCAGGTACATAGCGTAACACGGACTCGTCGACGCGCATCGCCGGCGTCAGCCGAATCGCCGGCACGACCACACGAGCTGCCACCTCGCCGCCCTGCTGGCTGTAACAGACCGGCAACCCCGCACAGCATCCAGAGACAACAGCCAGCCAAAGCATCCAGCGTTTCATGGTGTTTCCCCTGACCATTCGCGTGCGGTTTGTGTAAAGGAGCGGAACTGTGCCACGGGATGAAACGCCGTAGTCCGGCTTCCGCGGCGACATGTGGCGTGGCCCCTGCCCATGGGGAAAATTCTACCAATCCACCAGCCCCACGCAAGCACGACCACCGGCAGGCGGGTGCACACGTTGCACTGAGTTCCCACTGTCCGCGAGGTGTCGAAACAGCGGAACGAAAGACAGAAGACGGACCAACAGTTTCCCGCGTGACCACCACGGATACATGCTGCGCCTGGCATGATGGATTTCCATCGCCGCCATGCACTTCCGGTTCCTCCGATGGTTGAACTCCAGGCCCCAGGCCTTGCCACGTTTTTCAGAAAAAAACGTCCAGGCGTTCTGCGATCGCCGGCAACTTTCAATGAAAACGGCGCAGCAGACTGGCACACAGGTTGCTGTTGCTGAGTTACTGCCATTTTTGCGGTTCAACAGCACCAGGTTCCTACCCCGGTCTGCAGTAGTGCCCGGACATGGCCGTACGCTTCGTTTCGAGCCCAACGGTTCAACACACGTGGGCAGTCGCGCTCTATTCAGAATTTCAGATGATCAGGTAATAACGTATCGCCCGATTTGATGGATTTGTCAGGAGAAGCATGATGGGATCCAAACGCTGGACACTGTTTCTGGCCGGTCTTGCCGGCGGGGCTATCGCGGTCACCGCCCTCTGGAACTCCACGCCTGTGCCACGCCTGCAGGCACAGGACGAGGCACCTCGCCCCGAAGCCCTCGCTCGGGCCGATGAACTTTCGTCGGCCTTTCGCTGGGTCGCCAAACGAACTCTGCCAGCCATCGTCTCGGTGCGCTCGATCCGCAAAGTCAACGGCGGCGGTGGAGTCGCTGGAATGGATCCCTTCGAAGGCACCCCGTTTGGTCGCCAGTTCGGCGGTAGTCCGCTCGATGATCTTTTCGGCGACCTGCGAGAACGCATGCGCGAACAGCAGCAGGGCGGCGATGCTCCCGGCATCGCGACCGGTGAGGGTTCCGGATTCATCATCAGCGCTGATGGTGTTGTGATGACCAACGCACACGTGGTTCGCGGCGCGGATGAAGTCGTCGTGATCATGGCCGATGGCAGTGAGTACAAGGCGAAGGAAATCAAATCCGACGATTTCTCCGATGTCGCCGTGCTGCGGATCGAAGCCGATCGGGAACTTCCCACTCTGCCACTGGGCGATGATTCCAAAGTGGAAATCGGTGACTGGGTGCTGGCCTTTGGCAGCCCCTTCGGTCTGGACCGCACCGTCACACAGGGAATCATCAGTGCCAAATCCCGTGGGCTGAAAAATCTGCCATCCCGTCAGGAATTTCTGCAGACGGATGCGGCCATCAATCCCGGAAACAGCGGCGGTCCCCTCGTGAACCTGCGTGGTGAAGTCATCGGGATCAATACGGCGATCGAAACACGCAGCGGCGGATATGATGGTGTTGGCTTCGCAGTCCCCGTCAGCCTCGCCCAGTGGGTCGGCGAACAACTGCTGGCGGGCGGTAAGGTACGCCGCGCCTATCTTGGTGTGACGCTGGAGGACCTGACATCAGAACTGGCCGGTGCGCTCGAACTGGCGGCCCGTCGCGGAGTTGTGGTTTCTGAAGTCCGCAAGGATTCTCCCGCCGACAAGGCCGGTGTTCAGGTGCAGGATGTCATCCTCCGTCTGGACGGTAAAGAAGTCTCTTCGCGGCAGCAACTGATCACGATCGCCGAGCGACTGCGGATCGGTTCCGCCTATCCACTGGTCGTGATACGCAACGGAAAAGAAGTGGAACTGAACGTCACTGCCGCTGAATTCCCGGAACAACTGGCTGATGCCGGCGAATCCATGGAAGAACTCGGTGTGGAAGTGCAGAAACTCACCGACGAAATGGCGGAACGCCTGGGGATGGATTCCAGCGATGGTGTGGTGATCACCTCGGTCAAACGCGGCAGCGTGGCGGCACGCATCGGTCTGCAACCCGGCGTTGTCGTGGTTAGAATCGGCAAGACGGATATCAACAGCGTTGATGACTTCCGCGAAGCCCTGAAGGCCGCAAAGGAACGCGGTCAGCTGGTCCTGCTGGTGAAAACGACCAACGGCACCCAACTGCTAAGTGTCCCGTTCCGCTAAATGCCCGTTTGGCGGAAGCGTTCCGGCCACCCGGAACGCTCAGGGGACATGGACAGTTCTCGCCCGGACACGTCACAAACTGGTCCGGGCGATACCCTTAGAATGCCGTTCTTTGTGATGCGTCGTGGTCCCCTCCCGTTCAAGTGGGAGGGGACCAGCTTGCGCCGATGTTGACAGCCTTCCGGCTTACCCGAGTTGAAACTACGTTCATCACCCGCCATGACTCGTACTGGCCCTTCGCTGCCGTGCGTTTCTGCGGGGAATTTTCCAACCCTCGCGCGAAACAGAGCACGCACCTGACCGACCTTGCGAAAGAGTTCCGGGCTGAATCGCTCTGCCATCAGCAGAACGCACGGCTTTACTTCTGTTTCGACTGATGGCGAAACGCCGTGACAAGGTCGCTCGCGTCATATTCGAATTCCGCAGCGGATCTTTCAGACAGCACACGGACAATGCGCCCCCGCTGGTCTCGCTCAAGTTGCACCGATTTCACGGTCAGATCGCCACCTGTTCGCAGCACATAAAAACTCACACGATCCGTGCCGCCGCTCAGATAATCCGCAATCAGCAGAAACTGATTGATGTTGGACCGATGACCGGCCTCCCAGCGACTCCAGCAGAATTCCAGCATCAACTGGCTGTCCGCAAAGTACTGGTTCGCCAGCGTGGCGAAAGCTTCCTGAGGAGCGTCAAGGAAGAACTGGATGTTTCCACGCGTGTAGGCTTTGTCGTAGCGTTCCCTGTTCGCAAAGAATTTCGTCCAGGCCGCATTCCACGTCGACTCTTCGCCATCCCAGGCCCCCGCCGCCTGAAAGTTCTTTCGAGTCGCCTCCAGATCGATCCCGGCCGAACGTGGTGTCCGATAGACCACCTCAGTGCCAGCAGCCTGCGCGAGCCCGGCGAATTTTCGTTCGTACAATTCCGGTCGAGTTGTCCGCCCCACCGTGTCCAGCATGTTGTGCGCTAACTCATGGGCCAGACAGATCAGGAACACGTCGGTGACACCGGGGCGCGGTGCATCCGCAGGGAAACTGTTTTCGGGACGCCCCAGTGGCAGGTCAAAAATATTGACTCCTGACCGTGACTGAATTCTCTGCGTCCTGATGGCAGGCCCCAGCCATCCCGCCACCGTGATCGTTTCCACGTCCCAGGCAGCTCGCGGAATTGCTGCGATCAGCTGACTCATGGCGGCCAGATGCTCCGGTGTGGCTGTGTCGTTATCAATCAGGACGACGCCATGGTCCAAAAGCAGGTTGCGATAACCGCCGGCAAACCCCAGGGCGTCGGCAACTCGTTCCCGATGTGCCGGCGAATCAGGCCGCGTTTCGAACAGCACAGTCCAGAATTGCCCCGCCAGAATCGGCAGCTGCGGCCCGCTGTTCAGATCAAACTTCGCACGTCGCAACGCGTTCGGATACTGCTCCGCCAGCTGCGCCAAACGCTCAAAAATCTGTTCCCTGGCCGCCATAGGAATCAAACCCGCCGCAAGGTCCGCCTGCAACGCAACCAAGGCACCGAACAGCTGTGCACGCACACTGTCGTCGTCCTGCAGAATGCCTCCGAGGTCCGCGCTATGCTGCTTCAGCAATGCGGCAATCGTGGACAGACGCGACGAATACCCAATCCCCCGCGCGAAGAACAGTCGTCCGTTGCGGCCACCACTGATGAAGTCCACCACGTCATCGCCGTCCAGGTCCGCCACTTCCGGCGTCGTGTCGTCACCGTTCAGTTCCCGGATGTTCAGATCTCTGCCATCCGACCACTGCAATGGCCGGCTACCCCGCAGCGTTCGTGTTGGTCCCTCGCCGGTACTCAGGTACAGCGACACGGTGCCCCAGTTCACGCCCAGCAAAACATCCAGCTGCCCGTCCTGATTGAAATCCACAAGTCGCGGATGCGAGTTGTAGGCGACGCTGAGATCCTGAAAGGCTACGCCCGCGTCAAACTCCAGCTGGCGCCCACGGCTGAGATTTCGATGCCACTGCACCTCACCGCCGAACGATCCCGTCACCAAATCGCCAAGACCGTCCTCATCCCAGTCCGCGACGTCAAATCGCCCCTGACATCCCTTCTGAATCGAAACGCTTGTCCCTGCCTCCGCGAATTTCGGTTCCTGACGCGTACCGATGTTCTCGTGGATCGTGATCTGGTTGTCGGAATGACCGACAATCAGATCGGGCAGGTCCGTACCGAGCAGATTGGCCAGCGTCACCCCGGTGAATGAGCTGCCCCAGGTTTGACGAGCCCCCGCGTGAATCGGCTCCTGCGGCTGAAAATCGGGTTGCAGCCGACTTCCCCGATTTCGCAACAGCCACAATCGGCCATCACCGCCGCCAATCAGCACGTCAATGTCGCCATCCTGATCCCAGTCGTGACAGCGGGTAGCCACATGCCCCTCAAAACGCGCCGGCTGGTCAGCAACCTGAAGTTCCACAGCTGGTGCAAAGGTTAAGGCTGGCTGCCACTTTGATGGTCGCTCATCAGCCAGCGTCCTGCCACCGCAGCACGACAGGATCATCGCCGTAGCCAGACACCATTTCGGGAAACCGTTCGCCGCCATGTTCCACCTCCGCTTCCATGGGTGCGATGTTGCACCAGAGTTCTGTCTAATCGACCGCAACATCGCCCCGTGGATCATTCCTGATAGCGATTGCGATATCCTGCTGCCAATGAAGCAGTCTGCAGGGCACCAACGATAGTTCCTCCGGACTTCTCGCACCATGCCGGAAGCATAGACAGTCGCGACTGGCCATGCCGCAACCTACCGTCGGGCATTTGCGTTTCCCCTGGAAAGACATCACCGCGTGGAAGTTCGCCGAAGCACGTTCCCGACGCTTTTTCCTCCAGCAGGGCATTGCGAGATTTGCAACGATGGACTCCCGAAATGAAGCAGGCTGAACGGTCACGAGCCCCGTTCAGCCTTCCTCAAATCGCGGATACCGCAGCATCCACACTCAGCCTGCAAGGAACGCTTCAATCGCGTCCAGGCCGCGAACCAGTGATTCCATCGAGGCTGCAAAACTGAGCCGGACATAACCCGGAGCCCCGAAGGCGTCACCGCTGACCAGAGCCACATGCGCCCGCTCCAGCAACGCCGTGCAGAAGTCTGTGGCGTTTGAAACCGCCGGGCCCCCGCCAACAGGCTTGCCAAAATAGCTGCTGACGTTGAAGAAGGCGTAGAACGCCCCGCCAGGTTCAGCAAAGCTGAGTCCCGGGATTGCTTTCAGACGAGCCACCACGTAGTCGCGGCGTTTGGCGAATTCCTGGCACATTTCGGCCACACATTCCTGCGGACCATTGAGCGCCGCAAATGCCGCGTACTGCGACACACTGCACGGATTGGAGGTCTGCTGGCTCTGAAGTTTGTTGATGGCGGCTGTGACATTTTCCGGAGCCAGCGTCCAGCCAATTCGCCATCCTGTCATGGCGTAGGCTTTGCTGACACCATTGACAATCACGGTGCGTTTGCGAACTTCTTCACCAAATGAGGCAAACGTGCGGAATTCGTGGCCGGGATAGATCAGCTTGTCGTAGATCTCATCCGACAGAACGATGATATCCTTTTCCACCACCACTTCGGCCAGCGCCTGCAACATCGCCACGGGATACACGCCTCCCGTGGGATTGCTGGGACTGTTCAGCATCAGCATTCGAGTCCGCGGTGTGATGGCCCGTCGCAGTTGTTCGGCGGTCAGGAAAAATCCGTCCTGCTCCTTCGTTTCCACCAACACCGGCTTGGCCCCCGTCAGTTCGACCAGGGCCGAATAGCTGACCCAGTACGGTGTCGGGATGATCACTTCGTCTCCCGGTTCACAGCAGGCGACCAGCACGTTGTGCAGGCAATGCTTGGCTCCGTTGGAAACCGTCACCTGTGAGGGCTTCCATGCAACACCATGGTCACGCA
>JBDKIW010000350.1:0-5802 GCA_039796955.1 Planctomycetota bacterium | reverse complement strand
GGATGGAGCAGCGAGCGACGGTGCTGTCGGAACAGATGGCAAGTCTGGAGCCAGCGCAGGGCGTGCAGACCGTGTATCGCCGCCTGTTTGGCCGCGATCCGGATGAGCGGGAGCTGCAGTTCGGACTGGCGTTTCTGCGACAGTCAGAGGGTGAGACCGAGGGAGCGACCGACACCGCAATTTCTGCAGCGCGGTGGCAGGATTACTGCCAGGCGCTGTTCAGTGTGAATGAGTTTCATTTTGTGGACTAAGGTCGCTCAGAGTATCGCCGATCGCGGCGTGGTCAATCAGGACTGATCCGCATTGGCGATGAACCGATAATAGATGTCGGTTGCCAGATGCAGCTGATCGACAGCAATCCATTCGTCTCGGGTATGTGCCTGAGCGATATCACCGGGGCCAAACACGACGGCGGGGATTCCACCGCGTTCCACGCGTGAGGCATGCGTTCCGAAAGGCACACCGATACAGCGGTGCGTCCCATCGACGGCGGTGATGGACCGCATCAGTTCTGCGGCCAGTGGGCCATTCTGCTGGTCTCCCAGACCGGCGCTGAGGCAGTATGGAGCATCGTGCTGCAGTTCGAAATCGAGGCGGCTGGCCAGCCACTGGATGATTTCCTGCCGAGCTTCCGTTCCATCTTCGGCCGGAAGCAGACGTCGATCCAGATCGATGACGCAGCCGTCGGGAACGACGTTGACACTGCTGCCACCGGAAATCAGGCCGACACTAAGTGTGGCCGGACCGCACAGCGGGTGTTCGGGGCGCGAAGTGGGCAGCCATGCGGCGTAGTCTTCCAGCAGCGAGACGACTTTCGCCATGCGGTAGATGGCGTTCGTGCCCTCGGACGGGCGAGAGCTGTGGCAGGCGCGGCCGGTGGTACGAATCTTCCAGCGGACGGCGCCGCGGTGGGCCACCACGATGTCCAGCAGCGTGGGTTCGGCGACGATGGCGACATCCGGAGCCGCTGGGCAGAGTTGTGGGGGCTGATGCAGACCTGTCCAGCTGCCGATCAGATGGTTAATGCCGAGGCTGGTGGATTCTTCATCGCAGGTCAATGAGAGGACGACGTTGGGCCGGCCGGCAGGTCGTTCCCGATGCAGTCGGAGAACTGCCGCCAGCATCGCCGCCATGCCGCCTTTGACGTCGCAGGAACCGCGACCATACAGGCGCCCGTCCTGCTCGACCGGGTCGAACGGGGGAATGATCATGCCATCGACGGGGACGGTGTCCTGGTGAGCATCCAGCAGGACGGTGCGAGCCGCTCCGGGGGCATCAATCCGAGTCAGCACGTTGCAGCGTCCCGGCACGACTTCGATGGTTTCACACGGCAGGCCATGTGCGGCGAGAAACTGCTGCAGCCAGTGCGTCACCCGTCCCTCGAAATAATCCGTGCCGGTCAGATCGCGTCCCATCGGGTTGACACTGGGAATCGCCACGAGGGCCTTGAGGATCGCTACCGGATCGGTCAGCTGTTTCAGAGCATCTGGAGTCATGTGTGGAGCCTTTGAAGAGCAATCAGGTGGGATCGGTCAGGGGCTGATACGGGGCCAGGCTGTGAAGAATCAGTGGTCCCACTCGAGCGGTTCGATGGATTCGCCATCATCGATTTCAAGACGGCAGGGGGGCAGGCTTTCGATGAACAGTCGGCCATAGTTTTTTGTGAGCAACCGGGGATCGAGGATCACCACACGTCCGGTGTCATTGCGGTGACGAATCAGGCGTCCGAAGCCCTGCTTCAGTTTGATGATGGCTTCTGGTGTCTGGTAGTCCCGGAAGGGGTTGCCGCCGCGGGCACGAATCTGTTCGAGCCGGGCTTCCAGCAGCGGATGATCGGGGACACTGAATGGCAGGCGGGGAATGATCACATTCTGCAGGGCCTCGCCCGGCACGTTGACTCCCTGCCAGAAGCTGTCGGTGCCAAACAGAACCGCGCGTTCATCGGCACGAAATCGCTCCAGCATCGCGGAACGCGGCAGGCCTTTTCCCTGGCAGTACAGCGAGAGATTGTTGGACGCCAGCCAGCCTGTGAGTCGTTCTGCGCAGGACTGCATCATGGAGTAACTGGTGAACAGGACAAAGGCGCGTCCCTGAGTCTGCAGGACATGGCGTTTGATCCGTTCGCAGCACTGCTGTTCAAACGTCCGGGACTCAGTCGCCGGATCAGCCATGCGTGACGACAGGATCAGGCGAGCCTGTTTCTGGTAATCGAACGGACTGCCCATGCGGATATCATCGCCGGTGGTCAGACCGATGCGTGACCGAAAGAACTGAAAATCCTGTTTACCGGTGGCCAGCGTGGCGCTGGCCATGATGACGGAGGGCGTTTGGTTGTAAAGGCCGTCGCGGAGAATGGAGCCCACTTCCACGGGCGCACTGAGCAGGCTCAACCGCTGGTTCTGAGACCCTGATTTTTCGAACCAGTAGACGGAATCCTTCACGGACTGTTTCATCCAGGACTTCAGATTTTCGGCGAGCAGCTGACACCGATTAGCCGCCGATTGCAGTTCAACCTGATTGGCTTCGTTGAGTGAGGATTCTGCGGCGTTGGCAATTTCCACGCTCAGTCGCAGCAGAGCATCTGACAGGGGGTTCGCAATTTCCACGGGGCGAGACAGGCGTCCGTTCGGCTTGCAGGCCGAAGTCGACCAGAATTCGAGTTCGCTGAAAAATGTGCGAGCCACCATGCGGGCTTCGTGGGCCAGTTGCTGGGCGTTTTTCAGTTTATGTGTCAGCAGCAGCCCTCGCTGGGCCTGGTCGTTGTACAGCTTGTTCAGCAAATACTCGACCTGCCCTTCGCTGACAGAGATTCCGAGGTGGTCGGCGGCAACGGATTCGACGGTGTGAGCTTCGTCGAAGATGACGGTTTCGTATTCCGGCAGCAGACTGGCACCGTCACGTCGCAGCGCGAGGTCTGAGAAGAAGAGGGCATGATTAACGATCAGCAGATCGGCATTCCAGACTCGACGACGGGCTGCGTAGTAGAAACAGTCGGCGTGATGCGGGCAGTTTTTTCTCAGGCAGTCCCCGTGATCGCTCTGCACTTCGTCCCAGACATCGCTGTTCGGTTGAAAGGGCAGGTCTGAACGGCTGCCGTCTCGCGTGGTGGCGGCCCATTGTCGGATCCGGGCCAGCTGCCGCTGTCCGTCACCTTCAAACATCGTCTTCTGTTCTGCTCGCTGAGCCGCTTTTTCGGCACGTCGCAGACTGATGTAATTTCCACGTCCCTTCACCAGAACAGCCGAAAACTCAACGGGCAGCACGGCCTGCAGGAAGGGAATGTCGTGCTGAATCAACTGCTCCTGCAGACTGATGGTGTGAGTCGAAACGATGACGCGGTGCTTGTTGCCTTTTTCGTCGTCGTCTGAGGATGTTTTACCTGCTCCGGATTGCGCAGCGAGAATGGCTGGAATGAGGTAGGCGAAACTTTTACCGACACCGGTTCCGGCTTCGGCAATCAGGTGCCGCTTGCGCTTAATGGCTGATTCCACGGCTTCGGCCATGGCCAGCTGTTCAGGGCGCGGTTCGTACCCTTTCAGACGGCGTGAAATCACGCCGCCTGCACCAAGGATCGAAGCCACTGTGTGAGGATGATCCGTCATGATTGGCAGTCGGCCGGCTTTCCGGAAGCTGCGTTGCTGAGCTGCAGTTCCTGAACAAGGGGAATGATAAAGCTGGAAACAGTACTCAGCAGGATCAGGCTGTCCAGATCAAATCGCGTAAATCGATCGCGACTGGTACCGGTCACGAGTTGAATAGCCGCAGTGTTTTCGTCTCCGGGCTTGCCAGTGGGAACGGTCCGTACCGTCACTGTCTGCGAGCGAGTCGAAGCTTCTGCACCTTTTGAGATTGGAGCAGGCCTGTTCCAGAGGTCCCACGCAGGAGCTGCCCGACGCTGATTCTGACGTCGCCGCAGCGTGTTCATCATCCGCTTCACACAGAAGACTTTTCCGGCGGCCTTGATCATCATCGAACGGTCGGCCGGCGGAACCACGATCACTTCCGAGGACACTCGCGGAGACGTCAGTTCCACGTCCTGGGCATTCACATCCGGAATCGACGTTTCGGCTGCCCCGATCATGATCCTGTCGCTTTGCCGCCAGCGCTGCTCGGTCTTCAGTCCCCGACGATTCAGCATGGTGATTTGACGTGCACTGTGATGGGGCAGAAAGTCTTTTCGGCTTTCACAGCGAATGACCGCGTGCACACGGTTGATCAATTTTCCCTGCAGACTGATGCTGGCCTGCCGAGCCCGACCGATCGTGGTTGAGTTGCCCTGCAACCAAAAAAACGGCGGCGGGTATTCCTGGGTCAGTTTCTGAAGGAACGGCATGTTGCCCACCCGGTTCGGAGTTACGAGGTCGCGAACCTCCTGGTCAAGGAAATCGCCGCAATGCCCCGACTGCAGGCCCCGCCCTGATTCTGCACACAAGTTGCAGAATGTATCGAACAACTCGGCCGGAACCAAATCGTTGCCCCGCGATTCCCTCGAATCCGAGCGTGTTTTCCGACCTGACGCAAAGTCTTTCGAAGCGACAGCCGATTCGCCGAGTCCCGCATGCTGCAGAGTCACTGCTCCACTGTTTTCTGCCATGGGCGTTCATTTCCATCGCCCCAATCGGATCCCAAGGCTGATAATCGGGGGACTCACGGCCGATTTTACTTCCTTCAGCGGCGCCCGACTGTTCCTGTCCTTGCCCGTGGTTGGCAGTTGTGTCGGCAATCCCTACACTGCCTGCCGTGTCGACACGAGGCCCCGCTTGTGGGCTTCCGCCAGACCACGCCTGGTCCGGTGGAACAGTGTGTCGTAGCCACGAACCACTCCCAAGGCTGCCATTCCATGATGCCGGAGACTCCGATGAGTGCCTGCGTTCCTATGCCGTGTCCCTGCGCTTGTTGTCCCGAGGCGAAGCAAGTATTTCGGCTGCCGCAATCATCCCGTGGGCACATGCAGGCCCTGCGCAATGCACTCCTGTGGATTGGTTGCAGCCTGCTGGCGATTCCGTTCCACAGCAGCACTCTGGCCGAAGAGATTCCGGCCACTGCTAAAGCCGTCGCCGGGTGGTCCGAACCCGGTGCTCAGGCATGGACTGCGGAAAACCGGCTGTGGATTCAACTGGCATCCGTTAAAAAAGATGAGGTGGTCAAGGTTCCTCGTTTCATCGGCGTTGTGAAGCAGGTCACCTGGCTCCGCGGCAGCGATGCGATGCTGAATGTGCAGCCGGAACCCGACCACTGGACCATTCGACTGACTGCCTTGCCGGATGGTGCAGACCAGGCCGCTCAACAGACACTGGTGTTGCAGTTCGATGAACCACCGATTCTGTTCAGTCAGCGAAAACCGGTTCAGGGGGATCAGCATGGTGTGATCACTCTGCGGGCCCGCGACGGGATTGTGCATGGAGCCAATCTGCGCTATGAACCTCAGCCGCACAAGAATACCGTCGGCTACTGGAGCAATGAGCAGGATTGGGCGGAGTGGCAGTTTGCCGTGAAGCAGCCGGGAACGTATGAACTGGAAATCCTGCAGGGGTGCGGGAAGGGACATGGTGGCAGTAAAGTCGTCATTGAGACCGCTGGACAAAAGACGGCGTTTGAGGTGCAGGAAACCGGACACTTCCAGAATTTTGTCTGGCGCAAGCTGGGGACGGTGAAACTGGCTGAAGGCGCTGACACTGGCCTGACCGTCCGGTGTCAGCAGAAAATCAGTGGTGCTGTGATGGACATCCGGGCGATCCGCCTGGCCCCCTCTGCTGCTCCTCGCAGTTTTGATCCTGAACTTGCCGACCCCGAGGCTTTGCC
>JBDKIW010000349.1:0-11990 GCA_039796955.1 Planctomycetota bacterium | reverse complement strand
CACCAACTCCCAGGACTGCCACGCGCTGATCGGAATCTGGCTCAACTGGTCGCAGAGCATGGCGATCACAACCAGACAGGGAAGCTGAAACGCCTCTGGAATTCTCAATCGAACGCGTGGCTGCTGATACACACGATTGCTGCCCCGCACAGCGACCATCGCAGTCGCCAAAACGGGAATCAAAAATGGGACCACGGGCAGCAGTGTCGGTCTCGCAATCCAGTCCAGCAGCAGCAGCAGACCGCCCGTCATCAGCCCTCGAACCGTAGGTGCCCAGAGCAAAATGGCCCCCACCAGCGGAACAAAGATCGCGCCACGCGGCAGGACGTCAGAAAATGCCATCTCCAGCACCAGCGCGCACCACGCCGTCAACAGACACCACAACAGGTATTTCATGGACCATCTCCTGCAACCATCCGGCGAGCCCTGGATCCCTCAGCATCCGCTGAAGAATTGCGGCGACTCAAGGAAGCCGAATGCGGTTCGGCCTCGCTGGAATCCAGCTCCCACCGCAGGATCTGAACATCCTGACATTCTTCCGGATCCACGGCGGGAGTCACGAGGATTTCCCATTGGCCGCCCGCCGTAAAATTCGCACTGGTTACCTCCCCGAAATACAGTCGCGGACCATTTAAACCTTCCACCCCGACACTCACCACATCGTCCCCAACGGCAACGGGCTCTGTATGGGCAATGCCGGTCAGCCGAACATCCCGATTTCCCGTCCCCTCAAGCACCCCCTTTGCACCAGGGTGATAACCTTCGGGCGTACGTCTCAAGAGCATCACCTGAGAGCGAAATCCAATCGCAGTCACGGGCTGAACCAGACTCACCCAGCGCGCGACCTTTTCGATCCGACCGATGACCGTCAATCCGTCCAGCACCCGGTCTCCAGGCTGCACGTTGCCGGACGCACCGACATCCACCAGGCTTCCCGACCCCTGCAACACAAGTTCAGAACGAGTGATGCCCCGCGTCCTGCCGACATCGACCAGGAGTTCTTTCAGTACCGCAGGCATTCCGTCACGACTGCTGATCACTCTGGCTGGTATAGCATCCAGCCTCAGCATCGTCTCCCGAACCGAGTCTGCCTCCGTCACACCAAATCGAACACGATCACGCTGGAGATCCCGACGCAGGCGTGCGTTTTCAATCATCAGGCGACGCAGCAACGCTTCCCGCTGTTCTCCTGATTCCGCAGTTCGAGGTTGCTGAGACAAATCGCCTGAATTTACGCCATTTTTCGGGGGCGACGTGAGTGCCAGCAGAACCAGACGTCCGGGAGAAATGATGTCATGCAGCGCTGGCCGGATCGCCCCCAGCATACCGAGCTGGTCCGCCGCCGCAGCGATCAACGACAAACCAGCAAGGCCCGCCGCCGTCAACCATAACCTCAGCTGGTTGCTTTCAGTTCGCATCGTACCGACATCCCATCCCTGACCTTCCCGCCTGCCCCACTCAGGCCACCCTCAATCCATCATCCAGCCCACTTCGCCATCGATCCAGATGATCAAGACAGATCATGGCCCCCCGCGTGACCGCCGTGCGAGGAGACTCAGCAATCCGAACGGGAATCCCAAGGTGCTGACTCAGAAAACGATCAATCCCCCTCAGCATTGCACCGCCACCGGTCAGCACCAACCCCGTGTCGGCCAGGTCAGCAATCAGCTCCGGCTGGCAACGCTCTATTGTCCTGCGAATCGCTTCCACGATTTCCATCAGAGGTTCCGACAACGCTTCGCGAACCTCTTCGCTGGTCACCAGTGACTTGCGCGGAATGCCACTTGCCGTATCCAGTCCGCTGATTTCCTGAGTGAGCTCATGCTCAAGCGGCGCAGCACTCCCGATCGCCGTCTTCACATGTTCCGCAGTCAACTCCCCGATCCTCAGTGAGTAACGACGCCGCATCCACCGCACAATCGCATCGTCCATGGCGTCACCTGCCGTTCGAATCGACTGCGCAGCTACCACATCCGCCAGACTCAGAACCGCAACTTCCGTCGTTCCCCCGCCAATGTCACACACCATACTGGCAAGGGGCTCAGAAACCGGAAGTCCGGCGCCAATGCCCGCCGCTCGGGAATCATCAATCAACCAGATGCGCCCCGCCCCCGCTCTTTCAGCACTGTTGAATACCGCACGACGCTCCACCGCACTGATACCACCCGGCACTGAAATCAGCACGCGTGGACGAAACCCGCGAGTATTGCCCAGCGATTTCGTAAGAAAGTACCGCAGCATGATTTCACACAGCTCGAAATCATGAATCACGCCATGCCGCAGCGGACGGACAGCCTGAATCCCCTCCGGGGTGCGTCCCAGCATCTGGGCAGCGAGCTTTCCGACAGCCGTCCCGCGGCCCGCGACACGCTGTCCACTGCGGACAATCGCAACGACCGAGGGCTCATCCAGGCGGATACCCTCACCCGGCATTCCAACCCGGGTCGATGTTGTGCCAAGATCGATCGCCAGATCGGCACAAAGTCGTTTGCGAAGCCAGCCCAGCATTCCTGCATCCGTGCTATCAGGAGCCCCTGAATAGTGTCTTTTCCGGACAATTACGCAGTGAACGGTTCCCTGAATCCGTTCACCTGCCCCCGGTAGTACCGCCAGGGTCGCCACACCCGACGTTTTCTACAGGAAACACGGCATTTCCCGCAAGAGGCACTGATTTGCGGCAGAAACGGCTGGTTTTTGCCGCAGTTGTGCCATCCGTCGCACCCGCGAAACCGACTCACAGTCCGTGATGGTGAAGCGATATTGATCCGTGGAATCGTCGCGTTTCACTCCGCCGAAACGCTCACCCTCGGTTTTGCCCCGCGAATCCAGAGAACAAGCTTCTCTCAAAAATCAAGCAAAAACCACCCTGATTTTCTATATTGCGATCGTTTCGCCATCCCACTCACAGCCCCCGGTGTCCTGAACGCAAATTCCGACAACAGCTGTGACCAGAGGCCATCCCGCGCTGCGGACTGCAGACAACGTCCGTCGCCCATGAATGCATTGCAACCGAGCACACACGTCGAATCAGCCAGATCTGATTCGCAGCAACCAAACATCGGTGGGCGGCCCAACGGGATTCTCTTCCCTGTACTCCCTCACTGCCTTCAACCACCCCCGGACTTTGAACTGGGCTCATCAAGCAGCTCGTCAGAATCCGCCACAAACTCATGGGCAACCCCAGCTCCCCCTTGCTCCTCAGGTTCGGGCTTCATCGTATCAAAAGCGACTTTATGACCAGGTAACCATAATGGTTCGACCTGCTTACGCTGGAAGAGTCGGGCAATATGCTCATGACAGGTGAAGAACAGGACCTGCTGTCCCTCCTTCGCCACCTCAATCAAACAGTCCGCCGCGGCTTCTGTACGTTCCTGGTCAAAGTTCACAAACAGGTCATCCATCACCAGTGGCAGTTCAATTCCCCGGCGGGCAAACTCCCTGACCAGCGCAAATCGAATCGCAAGGAACAATTGCTCGCGAGTTCCCCCGCTCAACTGCTCAACACGAAATGTCTGGCCGAATTCGTCGTCAATGCAGAGAAAATCTTCACCAAGCGGAGCCCAGATGCGATGATAACGCCCTGCGGTCATCCGGTGCATGTAGGATGAGGCCGATACGAGCGTCCCGGAGATATTCTCCTGCTCGAATCGCCGTCGAATCTGCATCACGGCATCCAGCTCAAGTTGCAGCGCCAGCCATTCTTCAACGGTTCGATAGATATCAGAAGCGAGATGGGCCTTCTGAAAGAACTCCACGTGGGAATCTCGGCGAGTCTCCAGCAACCGCAGCTCCTGCTTCAGACTTCCAAGCTCCTCATGATGGCGGCGCAGCTTCTGTTCCACGTCTTTGAGTTCACTCGTGCGGAGCTCAATGGTCTCACGAGCCACCTGAGGCTGAAACTTCTGCAACTCGTCTTCAGTAAACGCCAGCTCAGGCTCACTGAGTGACAACTCCATCAGCTCCTCGCCCGTCTTTCGCAGCTGCGTTTCCATTTGGGCACGGCGCGTGACCGTTTCCTGCTGTTTCTGCAACTCTTCACGCCCGGATGCCGCAGTTCTTGACAGGATCGCACTCCGTCGCAGCTCAGCCGCTTCAGCCTGATGCTGAGCGTGAACAGCATCGCGCGATTTTGTCTCTGATTCTGTCAGCAGTCGCTCACGCTCTGCCCGATCCCGATCATGAGTCTTCAGCTGTAACTGCCACGCGGACAGCACTTCCAGCGGTCGAGTAAAATCCGTTTTCCCGGGATTTGCAAGGCGACTTCCCACCTGTTCCACCCGCAATCGCATCGCTTCAAACATACGGCGCAGGCCCTCCACCTCCGGAGCCGAATTGCGCCATTGCGTGGCAAGCTCGCGCACGTCCTGAATGCGACGCCACCACTCGAAGGCCTGCTCGATCTGCAGTGTTTCCTGCATTCCGATAGACTGCAGGAGACGGCACCATTCCTGACGAATGCCATTCAATTCCTGTTGCGCCGCCCGGAAGCGGTCCCGAAGCAGGCGCAGTCGCATTCTGCGGGCCGCCGCACGAAATTGACGTCGCTGCAGAACTTCCAGATCCGCGATCCGCTGCGAACAATCGCCGATCCGGTCCACCATCTCCGCCGTGGAGGATTTCCACTCCTGCTCAGACTGCCCGCTTCGCTGCTGATGCCGATCCAGGACCGCCATGCGCTGAATGCGTTCCTGCAGCTGACGCAATTGACGATCTGCCTGTCGCGCTTCGTCAGCGATGTCGTCCAGCCGCAGCCCTGTCGTGGCATCAAAATGATTTCGCAAACCATTTCTTACAGCCCACCACATGATCCCGGCAAAACCAAAGGCCGCCGCTGCAAGGGCACCACCGAGGGCCCGCTGAGGTTCTCCGCCGATCGAAAATGTGGCGACTCCAAACAAACACAGTGCCGCCCCAACCCATCCCATCAGGGAAATGGTCTTGTCAACCCATTCCGGGATCGTATCCTCCACGTCAACTCGATCGAGGACTCTGCGAACCGTCTGAATCTTCAGGGCCAGCTGCTCTTCCTGCAGCCGCAGCCGGCCGAGGTTTTCCAGCTCTTTCAGACGCGCCTGCTCCTGATCGATCGCTTCATCGACCGGCATGCCCAGTTCGTCCAGCTGCGTATTCAATTCCAGCAGCTCGCGGCCACTTCGACGCGTCATGCTCCGAGTCCAGCGACGCAGCTTTCCACGTCGCTGCAACGCGTCCTGATAACGTCGAGCCATCTCCAGTAACCGATTGTGAGCTGCGGGTGATGTGTCCACAGCCCCCAGACGCTCAACCGTCCAGCCCTCTCCCAGTTGTCCCAGTTGGTGGTTGAGTTCACGTCGAAGTTCGCTGGCACGATCCTCCGCCGTTCGGATCTGCTGATCAATCTGTCGCAGCCAGCTGGATTGATCCACGAGACTCTGAATGGCGTACCGCTCTTTTTCGAAGGACTGGTCGGTCTGCAGTCGTTCGGCCTGAGCCTTCAACTGGGCGGCCTGTTCGTTCAGCCGATCCCGGCGGGAATTCGCGTCCTGCAGATCCTTTTCAGCAGCAGCAAACTGCTTGAGTGACTCAGCGGGGTCCCCCAGCACTGTCGGCAGCTTCGCCAGCTCTTCCTTCAGTTCCTGAGTCCGCTTCCACGGCTTGTGGCAGTTTTGCAGGAATCTCAGGCCTTTGAGCTCGTTGCGCAGACTGGATTCGCGTTGCTGCAACTGTTCAATCAGACCGGTGAGTTCATTGCGGCGGCGGGTCAGCCTGGTGTGCTGATCACGGGCTGCGCCAGCACTTTTCCGAGCCGTTGATAATCCTGCGTACCGATCAAAGAGCTCCGGGAGCCGACCGGTTTTCTGATCCTCACCGAACATCTCGGCACGGCGACCGCGCACCGCAGCCAAGGCGGCAAGAATCTGACGCCCCTGTGGCCCCAGTGACAGGCCGTAAATGTACTGAGCCACCTGACCGGTGCCGAGCGTCGACAGCTGCTGCAGCTCACGCACCCCCACGGCAAACACGTCGGAATACACCTCTTCCGATGTGTCGGACAGGATGGCCTGCATGGCCTGATCCCGGTCGAGCCCCTCAGGCCCCCCCGACAGACGCAGCTTGCCACGCTGACTCAGTTCGGCCCGACGAAAGATCCGCCACGTGCGACCACCATGTTCGCAGCGAATCGCCCCACGCCAGGGCTGGGTAGCGTCAGGACGATGCCATGCCGGCTCAGACTCCAGAGGCTCATAGCCGTACAGCGTCGACCGGATGAACCGCATCAGGGTCGTCTTGCCAGCCTCATTCGGCCCGTAGATGACGTTCAGTCCTCGTGGATCCAGCCTGAGCAACAGACTGCGCCAGATACGAAAACGATCGATATCAATTTCCGTCAGCCTCATGCCGCCGTCCTCTGTTCCATGTCACTCTGATTCGTCACGATGGTCTTCCAGTGCACAGGCCCCATGAACCACCGGATCAGGATTTTTGAACGGTTCCCGCACAGGGCTTCGATGCGTGCCGTTTTCTTTCTGTTCAACGAAGTTCCCCTTCGTCGTCGTCCTCAGCATCCTCATACGCTTCAGCCACTACTTCTCCCGTCGCGGCCGCAACGGCGTCTTCGTGTTCTTCCACATCAGACTCTTCGAAACGATCGTCGTCGCCGGAAGACTCCGGCACTTCCTGCTCAGACTCAACTGCGTCGCTGTGGAAAGAAGGCTCGAACCATGCTGCGCCATCTTCCCGCAGTCTCGCCAGAATTCGCTCCGGATCGAGAGATGGTAGTACCGACGTCAATCGCTGCTTCCATCCGCTTGACAACGTTCCATCGGTATCGATCAATCGCTGCAGCTCGGCGTCCCGCAACATCGCCGGTCGTGTCAGCAACTGTTGATACTGGTCCGCCAGCGTCGCTGTGGGATGTGAAACTGGCCAGGGGTCGGGAAGCGTCTGAACGTCATGCAGCAAACGAATACTGCGAACCGACGACATGACTTCATCCAGCTCAACCCCGAGCGCTGTGTCCAGGTCGCTTTCCAGCAGCGAATGCAACAGCGGTAATGAACCTCGCAGAATCCATTGGACCGACCAGATACGATCCGAAGCCCCGGAACGAATTTCCAGTAACCGCGTTTTCATCTGCTGCAGCAAGGTGGACAGATCAGTGCCCGCAGACACCCGAATCTCAAGATGCTTCCAGTCGACACAACTGGTGTCAAGCGAAGAGATCTTCATGGTTCCGTCTTCGGCCACCTGCACCAGCGAACAGGTACCACTCACGGCTTCGAGTCGGCTGCGGGGCTGAGTTGTCCCGGGAGAATGCACCACACCGGACTCCCGCCACGAGGTCGACGGTGACAGTTCGCCGGTCAATGCCAGAAAATGCAGTTGCGCCTCGCGAAGCATCTCGTCCGCATAGCGCAAAAACCCTGAATCCGGCGACTCCTCAGAACCACCACCGGACGGTTCAGCACCGCCCTGCTGCCCCGGCCGCAGATCATCCGCCCGCATCGGACGCGATCGCCCATCCGTCTCCAGAGACCGCCAAACCGTGACCCCGGTCTCCTCCTGCTCAGCCGCTGGCTGCTGTGCATTCAACACCATTTCCGACGCGGCAGGATTCACAGCCACCGCGCCAAGTACATGGTCGCCCGACGCAGCAGCCACAGCAGCAATCCGACGAGACTCTTCAAAGCGAGCCCGGGAAATAACGCCAATCCGAAACGGCTGGACAGACTCTCCGCCGCGAGCGATGACCTGAATCCCGAAATCATCAACATTTCCCAGCCACGTCGACGATGACACCATAGTCACCGGCTGGTCATCCACAACCAACTCTTCGGGCTCCGGGTTGGAGCTGTAGCACACAGAGACGTTGTCGGGCATCTCAGGGATCGCTCGCCACGCTTCCGCCGGATCCATGTCCCCTGGCACTACAAACACCTGAATCTCACGCTCACGCAGACGCTGAAAGCCTTTCAGGATCGCCAGCCTTGCGCGCAAACTGCGATCCGCTTCGATAAACACGTTGCCCGTCAACAACAGAAAGTCCACGTCGTGACGCAGACAGTTCTCGATGACTTCGTCAAAAGCCTGCAGCGTCGCGTCTTCGAACTCCATGCGCAACTGGTCGCCCGGGCGTTCAGTGGTCTGCACACTGACGGGCACATCAAGCCGTATATTGGCCGCATGGATAAATCGCTGCGGATGAAACGCCATGCAACAGAATCCCTTCCGAACAAGCCCTCAGCACTTCACCACCAAAGATTCTGCCCTTGAAAGTGACCACCAGAATCTGAAAGCTGCTGCCCTGCCCAATCTTTCCCGCTAACAAAACACACGACGTTGCACCGTGCCTGATTCCAACCCTGGCCCTGCGGTTCAACCGTCCGTCACGACACATTCACGGGGTGACCCGGCTTTACACAACTATCGCACTTCACATTCACCATACTCAACGATCCCGACGGCTATACCAACCCGGCGATCCACCGCCGGCAATTCTCAGTCATGCCGCGGCTGCAACGCCTTACCGGCCTCGCAGTAAGCCACCGAGGCACTCCGGCGAAGCATCGCAGTCTGCGAAGCTTAATAAAGCTGAGGGATTGGGGAAAGTGTTCCGGATGGCCGAATCTGTTTTTGATTGCCGGTGAACACATGGTGCCGCCAGACGTTGCCGGGGCCGTCAATCAGAACCTGCCTGTTTTTCCCACAAACTGGATCTGTCCCTCTGAACAAATCGGTGACGCCGCAACGGATTCTTGCCAATGGGAAAAGACAGGGATTCACCGGCTCTGACATTCACAGGTAGCGCCATTTTCCCCGTCTCGCCGCATGCAACAGCAACTCAGGAATGAACATTGCCACGGAATGTCTACAGTCTGCCGTGAGGTCCTGGCGAGTTCCGCCGCGTTCCGGCTTATGTCAGTCATTGAATCTCAGGAGTTCTTTTTCATGCGTCGTTCGCAACGTGGATTCACCCTGATCGAATTGCTGGTGGTCATCGCAATCATCGCCATCCTTGTGTCTTTGCTGCTACCCGCCGTGCAACAGGCTCGTGAGGCCGCTCGACGGACCCAGTGCAGGAATAATCTGAAGCAAATCGGGTTGGGGCTGCACAACTATCTTTCCACCCACAACAGGTTTCCCCCGGGAAGACTCCTGCCCGATCTGACTGTCGCCGGTAACGTGCAGGTCAGCTACACCAGCTACAGCAGCAATGCCGCAAACGTCTGGACTGGCAATCGTTCCGTTCACATCTTCATCCTGCCCTACATGGAACAGGCCAACATCTACAATCTGATCAACTTCGCCGGGCCCAACTCCACACGAATGACCACGTCCGGCGTCCCCTCCAACCCCAACTACGCGGCTTATGCACAGGCTGCCGGCTTGTTTCTGTGCCCATCCGATGCCAACACCGGCGTGATCATCACCGAGAATAACTACGTCTACAACTTCGGTGGAAGCACCCCGTACGCTGGCGCCACAAACACAACTGCACAGAACAACTGGAGCGGCTCAGTGACGGTCGGCTCGCAAACTCTACCCTGTGGAGGCAACGGAGCCTTTACCGCCGGGTCCGCTCTCGGAGATCGCGATTTCACCGACGGGCTGTCGAATACCGCGATGTTTGCGGAACGCACGAAAGGCTCAGCACGGGCCGCCGCATCGACGCCCCCATCGCCGGCTGACATCATCACGTCTCCCAATCGACAAAATGTCATGCTGCCGCCTGACACCATGTACAACGACTGCCTGAACGCCCCCAAAGTGGCCAGTGGCTTCAATTTCATGACCTTCGGAAGATGGGCGGCCGGAAGTGACTACTCCAACGGCTGGCCGTTCGCTGCCTACTCCGGCACCATGTACAACCACGTGGCCACGCCCAACTGGCGGGGTTCAGATTGCGGAAACTGGAGCGCCATTTCAGACACCCCGGGCGAACACGCAATCATCTCAGCACGCAGCATGCACACCGGAGGTGCCAACGTGATGCTGGCGGACGGCAGCGTTCGATTTGCCAGCGACAGTATTGACCTCGGAGTCTGGAGAAGCGTGGGAACCCGGGCAACCGGCGAATCAGTAGGCGACTGGTAAGCTCAATAGAGGGCGCAGTACCCGGAGACTGGCGGCAGGTCGTACCGACGGGTTCCAACGAAACCCGTTCGGCAACCTGCCGTACATCTCCACCAAACGACCAGCCACTTTGCCGCACTCTCAAAGATGCGGCATCTTTTCCTGCCCATCACCGATACGCCGGAACGACTTAATGGCCCTTCACCTCCGATCAGTTCTGATCCTGTCCCTGCTCAGCGGTCTGACCCTCAATGTTGCTGGCTGCAGTGGCGGCTCGGCCTCGCAGGATGATGTCGCTTCGACTGAATCTGCCTACGAATCCGGGCTGAAGTGCTTCGAACAAGGCGACTTCAGCGGAGCAGAAACACAGCTCACAGCCGCAGTCGCCAGCGGAACACTCCAGCCAGACCTCACCGAATCCGCCTTAAGAACACTCGCCCGTGCTCGTATCGCTCAGGGAAAACTCACCGAGGCTGAGGAAACCCTCAAGCAACTGCAGGCAGGCGCGATGGAGCAGGATCAGTTCCTGCTCGTTACCGCGGAGCTTGAGCTGAAAAAAGGCAATCGCGACGCCGCTAAACGCGCTGTCCAGCAGGCACGAGCGGTCAATTCCAAACTGGCGATTCCGGCATCGCTCAAGGGACTCTGATCTCCAACGGATGGTCAGACTCCCTCGGGGATTCCCGTGGTCGCTCAGGCAGCAACCCGCTCTCCGTCGCGGCAATTCTCTTCAGCTCGGCGGTCAAATTGGCCACGGCTCTCGCCTGACGCTGACATGTCGAGTGCGCCTCTGCTGCATGACGACGCATTGTTCAAAGTCGGTAACCAGCATCACTGCCGGGTGATCCAAAACGCTTGCGCCGGAACTGGCCCCTCCTCTTCGGATGGCTTCTGAGGAAGACAGATCTCCGCTTGGCGACGAATACAAACCACCCAAGCCACCCATCCAGCCCTAAACAACCAAGCCAACAGCGAGCGAGTTCCGTCGCGGTGGCCCATTTTTCAATGCCAGACAGAGGGCCCGGAGTCCGCTCGTCGATGCGACCGGCTTGCTCACGGGAACACCGGTTTCTGCAGCGTCCCAACCACTGATCTTGACGCAAGTTACGAATAAAACGAAGCTTTCAAAGTTCTCTGCCGGAGCTCCCTTGTCATCGAAATGGCCGACCGGCGTTTGTCAATGACAAGCCCCGGGCCATTCCCGAGGATCAGGGACACCTACGGCGTTGGAAGCAGCAGCGGAGTGTTATGGCTTCAGAGTTCCGGAATTTACTCATCTGACGGATAGCTTTTCGTTTCATGAATGGCCGAAGTCCACAGGTCGCATGGAAGCAACCAGTGCTGCTGATCAGCTGCGCGTTGGTCTGCGTGTGCGGCTGCGCGACGGCGGAGTTTGTCAAGGTGCGGCACAAGCCGGAAAATCAGCTGACCGACCGTCTGAACCGTACGCTCTTCGGTGGCCTGAGAAACTCAGATCGCACCTATCAGTTTCTCGCTGAATCCCACTACGCCGGCGGCGAAAATCTCCGGCGCATGATCGACCATTGCCGTACACACCGCCATGGAAAAGACTATCCGGAAGCGACCCACGCCCTCGCCGAGCTGCAGTATCTGGCTGCCGAATCCGTACGTTCCGAAGATCCCCATCTGGCGATGGAGTTGTATCTGGACGCAGCCCGCGACGCATGGCAACTCTTCAGTCGCCCGGATGAAACGGGACAGTGTCGTGATCCCGCCGCCGCTCCACATCGGGATACCGCAAAAGTCTACAACACCAGCCTCGAGAACCTCCTGCGGCTGGCAAAGACTCATGGCCGCTACCGACTTGGCCAGAGTCTGAGGATGCCATTGACTCATCGACAGGTCCACTTTGAGATTCCCTTTCCCAGCCGAGTGATGTGCCCGGAACAATTCGGTGACTTTGATTTTGTGTCCGA
>JBDKIW010000348.1:0-7345 GCA_039796955.1 Planctomycetota bacterium | reverse complement strand
GGATGCAGGGGTTGTTGTTCAAGTTGGGTAGAATGTGGGTTGTGAGCGGTGTCTTCATTTGCGTTCCGGAGTTTCTGATGTTGGTGCGTGCCCTGCTCTGCTGGTGTTTCTTTGGCGTGTGGATGCTGTCGCAGGTGTCTGCGGATGTGCGTCTGCCTCGTTTGTTCTCAGATCATGCGGTGCTGCAGCGGGATCAGGAACTGACGGTTTGGGGGTGGGCGGATCCCGGGGAGGCTGTCGAGGTGACTCTGGGGGCTGTCTCGGGACGTTCCACGGCGGATCCGTCCGGGCGATGGTCGGTCCACTTGGCGGCTCAGCCTGTGTCCGTGGATCCAGTGACTCTGGTGGTGCAGGGCCGAAATCGCCTGGAGGTCAGGGATCTGCTGCTGGGGGATGTCTGGCTCTGCAGCGGTCAGTCCAATATGGAGTTTCCGCTGGGGGCCTGCGATGCGTCTGAGGACATCGCGGCGGCTGATTTTCCTTTGATTCGCCAGTTCGGGGTGGAGTTGAATTTTGCTCAGGTGCCCCAGTCCGATGTGCGCGGTCAGTGGACAGTCTGTACTCCGCAGTCCGCGGCCGGGTTGACGGCGGTCGGTTTCTACTTTGCTCGCCGGGTTCAGGCCGAGACTGGTGTTCCGATTGGTTTGCTGCGTTCGTCCGTGGGCGGGACCAATATCGAATGCTGGATGTCGCAGGAGACGTTGTTGACGACGCCGGAGCTGGAGCCGTATGCACGCATCATGCGTGAATCGCTTGCGGAGTATCAGCAGGAACTGGCGACCGCGTTGCCGGCGATCGAAGCGTGGACAGCGGAGTCGCGAGCGGCGCTGCAATCCGGGACGGCGATCCCGCTGCCTCCGGTGTGGCCGGAATTTCCGTTTGGAGAACGTCGTTTTCGGCCGCGTTGTGTGACGCTGCACAACGGCATGATTGCGCCGCTGGTGCCGACGGCCCTGAAGGGTGTGTTGTGGTATCAGGGGGAGAATAATGCCGGCGGGCCGGTGGAATGTGAACAGTACATTGCCAAGAAGCGGGCGATGATTCAGGACTGGCGGGAGTGGTTTCGGAATCCGGATCTGCCGTTTTATTTTGTGCAGTTGGCGGCATGGCAACGTCCGCATGATCGTCCCGGGGATGCAGATGGCTGGGCTTTGTTTCGAGATGCGCAGCGGCGGTGTTTAAGTCTTCCGGGAACAGGTATGGCGGTGGCGATTGATGTGGGGGATGCGGAAGATATTCATCCGAAGAATAAGGCGGACGTCGGCGACCGGCTGGCGCGCTGGGCGTTGCATGAGCAGTACGGCAAAGCGATGGAGGTCAGTGGTCCGTTATTTCGGGAGCTGACGCTGGAGGGGGCTGTGGCGCGTGTGTCCTTCAGCCACGTGGGGGCGGGTTTGATGGTGGGCGAGAAATCGGGGCGCGGTGCGGTGACGGAACGTGCGGATGTGCCATTGCAGCGTTTCGCCATTGCCGGGGCTGATCGTCAGTGGTACTGGGCGGATGCGAGGATTGACGGGGACAGTGTGGTTTGTACACATCCCTCTGTCCCGGCACCTGTGGCCGTGCGTTATGCGTGCAGCATGAACCCTGCGGGGGCGAATCTGTACAACCGGGATGGGTTGCCGGCATCGCCGTTTCGTTCGGACGACTGGTAGTGCAGGAGTCGGGCGTGAGACCGTCGGGGCGTTCAGGCGCCGCGTTTGCGGGCCAGCAGAAAGCGCACGAGGACTTCGGCGTAGTGTTCCTGGAGGCTGACCTGATGATAGTCGACACCGTTGTCGCGGAACATCGTGCGCAGCGAATCCTGCCAGGTGGTGACGGCTTCGCGGTACTGTTTAGCGATGAGTGTGGGGTCCACCAGCATTGGGGCGGCGCCTTCGAGGTCGACGAAGCGGATGGGGCGATCGAATTCGAAGGCCAGTTCATTCTGTTCCAGCAGCTGGAAGACAACGACGTCGTGTTTGCGAAACCGCAGGTGCTGGAAGCTGCTCTTGAGTGGTTCGGGGTCCATCAACAGGTCGGAGATGACCACGACGAGGGCGCGTTGCGCGATGCGTTCGGCGGCTTCGTGCAGGATTTCGGGGAGTCCGGTTTCGCCACCGGCGCGCATGTTGCCCAGTTCGTCGAGGACGAAACGGAGGTGTGACGCGCCGCGTTTGGGGCGGATCTCGCGTTGAAACGATTTGCCGGCGCAGTACAGTCCCACGGCATCTCCCTGACCTGAAGCGAGCCATGCGAGCGTGCCGGCGAGGCGTCGGGCATAATCCAGGCGGCTGGTCCCGGGTTGATTCTTTCCGTCGGGGCTGTAGTTCATGGAGCCGCTGACATCCACGACGAGGCACAATCGCAGGTTGGTATCGGCTTCAAATTCCTTGATGTAGTAGCGGTCACTGCGGCCCCAGGCACGCCAGTCGAGCCGTCGGGTGTCGTCCCCGGGAACGTACTTGCGATATTCACTGAATTCGAGGCTGGAACCGCGTGTGGGGCTGCGGTGTCGTCCGGAGACGCTGCCGATCATGGGGCCGCGGGCGTCGAGTGCGAGTCCCTGCAGGCGTGCGATGACAGCGGGTTCAATAAAGTCTCTCATGACATGTCAGTTCAGCAGAAGACGAGTTGTGCCATGGACGTTGTCATACCGTGTTCTCCGAACAGCAACGGCTGTGGACGTGCGCTGGATCACTGGGGATCAGGAGCGTTCGCGGGTGAGTTCGGTGACGAGGCGTCGGACGATTGATCCACTGGTAGCACCTTCCGATTCGGCGGCGAAGGTGGTGAGGACGCGATGGGTCAGCACGGGTTCGGCGACGGCCATCAGGTCTTCGAGTCGCACCATGTAGCTGCCGTTGAGTGCGGCACGCGAACGTGCGCCAAGGATCAGGTACTGTACAGCGCGTGGCCCGGCGCCCCAGGCTACGAGTGGCTTGAGCCATGCGGGGGATTCCGGAGTTTTGGGACGCGTTCTCCGGACGAGGTCCACGGCGAATTCATAAATGTGTGTGGGCACGGGGACTCGCCGCACCAGATCCTGAAAGCGTCTGACCGTGTTGCCGTCGATGATCTGTTCGAGCCGGGGTGTGGCACCGCCGGTCGTGGTGCGGGCGATTTCCAGTTCTTCGGTGCGGGAGGGGTAGTCGACGGAGATCAGGAACATGAAGCGGTCGAGCTGTGCTTCGGGCAGCGGGTACGTGCCTTCCTGTTCGACGGGGTTCTGTGTGGCGAGCACGAAGAACGGGGGATCGAGCGGATAAGGTCGTCCGACGACGGTGACGCGGTGTTCCTGCATGGCTTCGAGCATCGCGGCCTGCGTTTTTGAGGGAGCGCGATTGATTTCGTCGGCGAGGACGATGTTGGCAAACACGGGGCCCTTCAGAAATTCAAACTGGCGACGGCCTTCGGCGGTTTCCTGAAGGATATCGGTGCCGGTGATGTCCATGGGCATCAGGTCGGGAGTGAACTGAATGCGGCTGAATCCCAGCGACATGGTTTCGGCCAGGCGGCTGACGAGCAGAGTTTTGGCAAGTCCGGGGACGCCGACCAGCAGTGCGTGTCCGCGGGCAAACAGGCAGATGGCCAGTTGTTCGACGACGGTGTCCTGCCCGACGATGACTTTGGCGAGTTCTGATTTCAGTCGGCGATAGACATCGCGAAGTTCATCAATTGCGGAGACGTCGTCAGACCCGAGGGCCTCAGTTTGAAGATTCATAGCAACCTGATTCCACGAACAAAAAACCGGGGAGGTGCAGAACGCCCCGGGAGGCCATGAAGTACGCGGTGCGGTGTTGCGAGTGGTGGCAGGAGTCCACCAGTTGTCTGCCGCGTGTTTGTGTATGAGCTGAAGTTTCGGCTGAACGCGGGGTGGTGCGTTCGGTGGATCATTCGCCCAGCATCAATGTCCAGTTTCCCATATCCTGCATCAGAAACTCAACGGCTCCCTGTCCGAATTCCTTTCTGATCCTGAAAAATGCGGCAAGTTGTCCCCAGACAACCTGCTGTTGGGGTGTGAGCACTGCATTGCGTGGCGCTTCGTCCATACGGGTCAGGGGATAGGCGACCAGTGTGATTTCGCGAAAATAGTCCGGGTACTGTTTAGGGATGACTCGGGGTACCGTGGCGGCAACGAGCGGCAGCAGTGATGTGCGTTGTTCGCTGGTGAGCCAGAGTTCTTCGTCGAGAAGTGCCAACAGGACTTCGGCGCGGATGCGGCTGGCGTTTGCGTCGCGGCTGGCCAGCATGGGATCGTTGGTGGCGTTCGGGAGTATCTGAGCGATGGCTTTGGCCCAGATCTGATTTCGATCCGGGTTAAGGACAGGTTCCGCGACGCCCATCGAGACGTTGCCGGCAAATTGTTCGATGTTCTGCAGGATGTTTTCCACGGAGTTATTGGTGCTGTCTCGCCATTCCGTCGCGGCATCTCGAGCGGCGCCCTTGGCCGCCACCTCCAGTTGGCGGATTTTTTCGGGCTCAAGTTGCATGATGTTGCGATACCAGCCGATGCGGACTGCCGTACATAGCAGAAAGTGCTGCTCCTGCCGCTGACTTCTGGTGGCGATCCCCTGCGCCATGTCGTCGGACGTCATGGATGCATCAATGGTGATGACGTTTTGATTGGGATCAGCAGTGAGCAGATTTTTCAGGTGGGCATGTTGATTTTCATCGAGAAAGGATGTGCCCATCTTGTCAGACACAATTGTTTGTACGGATTCGTAGGGCAGGAAATAAGCTTGTGGTTGAAACGCATAGAGGGGATGCTGGACTTGTGTCGCTGCCAGTTCTTTGTTGAAGGCTGCGATCTGTTCAGGGGTGAGGAACAGTTCTTCATCCAGCAGGAAGATGAGATGCTCTTTCCATGTGGCCTGCAGACGCTGGCGACGTTCGTCCAAGGCTATGCTCAGAGTCTTCTTCTGAGGTTCGGTCAGCAGACGTTTGTGAAGCAGTTCGATGAATTCCCGGGAGATCTGGAAACCAATGCCATTGAGTCCGGCGAACAGCACGGGCGAGGTGGGCTGCAGGTTGCTGCTGAAGACCTGCTGCTGCTGAAGATTTGACGGCTTTGGCCGTTGACTCTGTTGTAACGTTTCTTCGATCAGTTGCGGCAGGGCGGCTTCCTGATCGGCGTCGAGCGGACACTGGTGTTTGATCCAGTCGGCCATCGCCTGCAGGCGAGCGCGAAGTCGATCGGTCGTGGACTGTCGCTGTTGTTTGACGCGTTCGGGAGGGGCCGCTTCGACGATCGCCTCGCCCATGACGGCCTCACCAATGATCGCCCGTCCAATGGCCACTCCTTCCATGATCCCACCGCCCACCACAACTTCGCCGCGCTCCAGTTGCCCGTGAAGCTGTTCGACACGCATCACTGGGGAAATCCCAAGCACTTCGAGTGTGGCGTCCTGCAGGCGCTGGAAGAACGGGCGATCCTGAGCGACGGCGGATCGGGTGGCGGTGATGGCCAGGCTGAACGCGAGCAGCAGAATTGAGAACCGGTGGTGCATATGCGTTTTCCGCGGGGCGAGAGATTGTCACGGGGGCCACTGGCCTGAGCAGGGACTGGTGAGCCAGGGTTGCAAGTGCGCCATGGACTCCCAATGCGCCTCGATTGTCAGTCGCCGGGCGGTGAATGGCAAGCAGAGTCGTGGGGCTGTAGGAAATTTCCCCCGTTTTTCGGTGTGTTGCTGACGACGGCCGAACGGCTGGGATGGGCGAGCCAACGGAGGTACGGATCAGCTGAGGCTGAGGATTCCATGAAAATCCGGGCCATTTTCGCGGGATTTTTCGGAAATTCGCGTTTCTTACGAAATACATGTACGAAAGCCTCGCACGGTTTCCACAGTTAACATGGCAAACCGAAAGTGATTCACGGAGCGTCGGTTTGGACGCAGCATTGGCTGACGATTTGTTGTTGGCTGGGTACGCCACTGTCTGGTCCGCGGGTTGAATCGGTAAGGGGGGATTGCGATGCGACTGACTCTCAGAACTTTGCTGGCGTACATGGATGATCGCCTGTCGCCGGTGCAGGCAAAGGAAATCGGCCAGAAGGTCAGTAAGAGTGCATTTGCAGCAGAGTTGCTGGAGCGGATTCGGGAGGTGAAGCGGAAGCGGCGCGTGGCGTCGGCGATCGAGGAGACGCCGATGGTGGATGCGAATCACATCGCTGAGTATCTCGACGATCAGTTGACCCCGGAGCTGGTGGCTCGACTGGAACAGAAAATTCTGGCGTCGGATTCGCTGCTGGCGGAAGTCGC
This sequence comes from Planctomycetota bacterium, assembly GCA_039796955.1. Classification (GTDB taxonomy): domain Bacteria; phylum Planctomycetota; class Planctomycetia; order Planctomycetales; family Planctomycetaceae; genus SXXK01. Next base: position 1,106 of record JBDKIW010000348.1, on the reverse strand, counting down.
GTCGGCTCATGAATTGCTGGGCATGCTGCGTGACCCGGTGCCACTGGAACCTCGCCTGCGCGATCGGCTGTACGCGCTGCGACCGACGGAAACGGGACAGGCCGAGTCTGGTGTCCCTGCGACTGCGGTCCGGGGCGAATCGACCGGAGGTGCGACATGGAAGCCGCCTGCCCTGGCCCAATCCGGCAGGCGTCGCGGGACCTTGCTGGCGGTGACGGTCCTCGCCGGAATCTGGTTGCTGTCGCTGCTGACCGACCGCAGTTTGTTTGTGTCAGGGCCAGGTTCGTCGCCGCAAGTTGCCGGTGGTGCTGGTGCGTTGCCGGGCGAAGAGGCGGTGAATGCCGGTGAGGCCGAGCCTGAGGCGGGCGACAAGCCGGCGGAAGCTGGTCCGGTGGCCGACGCAGGGACAGACGCTGGAACGCAGTCCGGGACGGGTACTGAAATGGCTCAGGCGACACCGGCTGGCCCGGACGTGCCGGGGGCAGAAAGCTCGGTGGCTGGCGTGGGCGGGAACGCACCACTGGCTGCGCAGTCTGTCACGCCTGAGACGGTTGCTGGGGGCGAACCAACCACGGGAGTGGGGACGCCAATAGTCATGTCGGAGCCGCCTGCGGAAGGTGCGACGGATGTTCCACCGGCGGAACCACTGGCGACTCCTGCGTTTCTGCAGGCGGACAGTCGGACGGTGCTGGTGGCCGAACCGCGGACCGCGACATGGACGACGTTGAATCAGATTCCGGGGGGTGACACGATAGTGCCGGAAATGAATGTCGTGAACTGCGCCTCGTTTCTGAAGTCGCAGTGGTTTGCTGTGGCGGACCCCTTTGAGTTGAAACTGCGGATCGAGGGGTGTGGCTGGTTGGCACGCGTTCCCGGGTCAGCGGTGTTGCGGCTGCCGGAAACACCGCGTCAGGGAGTCTCACTGCTGTCCGGGCGTCTGATACTGACGGCTGACGCGGCGGCTGCGTGGCAGGATGCCCAGAGACCGGTGTTTGATCTGCACACCGGTTTATCGGTGACGCGTATCGTGCTGAATTCGGCAGAGACAAGGATTGCTATTCAGGTGACGCCGCGGCGTGCGGAAACTTCCATCGCCCCCCCGGAAA
>JBDKIW010000347.1:0-15875 GCA_039796955.1 Planctomycetota bacterium | reverse complement strand
GGAGCATCCTCAAGGATGAACTGATCGGCGACTGGATCAATGGTCGGGACATCATTCACCGGGTTGACGGTGACGTTAAAGGTTCGAGTGACGGTCAGGTTGTCAGCTGTGGTGTTGATATCTCCATCGAGTCCCCCGTCTTCCACGACCACGGTGATGACCGCAGAACCACTCTGGTCAGCCACTGGCGTGAATCGAAGTGCACCAGTCGTATCGGCCGAGGAGTAGTCGACAACTGGATCTGGAATGAGGGCCGCGTTGCTGCTGGTTGCCGTGACTCGCAACGGCTGCGATTCGCCATCACCTGCCGAGATTCCTGTCAGGGTGACGGTCTGTTCCGGAGCATCTTCATTCAGCACAATGTCGCTGATTGGAGACAGAGTGGGGGCGTCATTGACAGCATTTACCGTCACGGTGAACGAAGTTTGTACCGTGAGGTTATCGGCCGCTGTATTGAGATCTCCATCGAGACCGCCGTCTTCGACAGTCACGGTGATGATTGCTGTTCCACTTTGTCCCGCGACCGGAGTGAATTCAATTGATCCGACGGTGTCATCAGAGTTGTAATTGACGATTGGTGTTGGGATCAGGCCCGTCTGGTTGCTGGTGGCGATCAGGCGCAGTGGCTGAGATTCGTAGGGGCCGGCAAAAATGCCATGAATCATAACCGTTTGTTTAGCGGCATCTTCCTCGATCGTGAGGTCATCTGCCGGATCGACAGTCGGGACGTCGTTGACGGGATTGACCGTGATTCGGAATGAAACGGTGACTGAGGCATTATCGCTGCTCGTCGCCAGGTCGCCGTCGAGGCCACCGTCCTCAATCACGACGGTAATGAGCGCGGAACCGTATTGATCTGCGAGTGGCGTCCATTTCAGGGTTCCGGTGGAGTCTGCGGACGAGTAGATAACCGCCGGATCCGGAATCAGTCCTGTTCGATCGCTGGTCGCCGTGACGCGGATCGGCTGGGATTCTGCGCCACCCGCTGTGATTCCGGAGAGGCTGACAGTCTGCTCGGTGGAATCTTCATCAACGGTGAGGTCGTAAAGGGCATCTACCGTAGGCACATCATTCACCGCGTTGACAGTCACTGTGAAGGTGCGAGTGATTGTCAGATTATCGGTGGTGGTGTCGAGGTTACCGTCGAGGCCGCCATCTTCGACAACGACAGTGATCACGGAAGTTCCGCTGGCATCGCTGACCGGAGTGAAGCGGATTGATCCAGTGGATTCTGCGGATGTGTACGTAACGGACGGGGCCGGGATCAGGCCTGTGTTGCTGCTGGACGCGGTGACTCGCAGAGGTTGTGATTCTCCACCACCGGCAGTGATGTCAGAGAGTGACACGGTCTGTTCAGGGGCGTCTTCGTCAATTGTGAGGTCGCCGGGCTGCGTCAGTGTCGGTGCATCATTGACAGGGTTGACGGTGACGCTGAATGTACGACTGACGACGGCGTTATCGGCGGTCGTGGACAGGTCACCATCCAGCCCGCCGTCTTCCACGGTGACCGTAATGACGGCCAGTCCGCTGAGATTGCTGACGGGAGTCAGGCGAAGGGAGCCGGTGGTGTCTGCTGACGTGTAGGTTACCGCTGGCGTCGGAATGAGAGTGGTGTTGTCGCTGGTAGCAGTCACCTTCAGGGGTTGTGATTCTCCACCGCCTGCTGTGATGTTGGCGAGGCTGATAGTCTGTTCACTTGCGTCTTCGTCGACGGTGATGTCGTAAAGGGCGTCAAGTGTTGGGGCATCATTTACGGCTGTGACGGTCACCACAAAGGTGCGTGTCACGGACAGGTTGTCACTGGCTGTGGCAAGATTTCCATCCAGACCGCCGTCCTCAAGCGTGACCGTGATGGTCGACGAACCGCTGCTATCGGCCACTGGTGTGAATTTCAGCGTGCCCGTCGGGTTATCCGACGTGTAATCCACCGTGGGAGCGGGAATCAGTGCAGGATTACTGCTGGCGACGGTCAGACGCAGGGGCTGTGATTCGAAGGGGCCGGCGGTGATGCCGGTCACGTCAATCGTCTGCTCCGGCGCATCTTCGAGAATTGTCAGATCAGAGAGCGTATTGAGTGCCGGCAGATCATTGACAGGGGTCACAGTCAACTGGAAAGACTGGCTGAAGGTGCCATTATCGGCAGTAGTCGCAAGGTCACCGTCCAACCCGGCATCTTCCACGGTCACTGTAATCGTCACGACGCCGTGACGGTTGGCTGCAGGTGTGAATCGGATTGTCCCAACGGTCTCGGCAGATGTGTAGGTCACCGTGGGATTCGGAACGACATTCGTATCGCTGCTGGTGGCCGTCACGCGAAGGGACTGTGATTCGTCGGACCCGGCGGCGATTCCGCTGAGGTCGACAGTTTGTTCGGCGGAGTCTTCGCTGACAGTCAGGTCGTAGAGCGCATCCAGCAGCGGAGCGTCGTTGACCGCATTGACAGTGACGACGATGGTGCGCACGAATGTCTGATTATCGGCCGTGGTGGAGAGATCGAGATCGAGTCCGCCATCCTCAATCGTGAGGGTGATCGTCGCCGATCCACTGAGTTCGGCGACCGGGGTCAATTTCAGTGATCCGGTCGTTTCCGCGGATGTGTAGATCACTGTTGGGTGTGGAATCAGGCCGGTGTTGCTGCTGACTGCGGTGATTCGTAATGGCTGAGATTCGCCACCACCTGCCGAAATCCCGCTCAGGTCGACGGTCTGCTCGGACGCATCCTCGTCGATCGTCAGACTGGCCGGTGCATTCAGAGTGGGTTCGTCGTTAACCGGGTTCACAGTGATCACAAACGACGTACTGAAAGTCTGATTGTCAGCCGTGGTTGCAAGATCAAGATCCAGACCGCCGTCTTCCACGGTAACCGTCAAAGTGGTCGTACCGTACTGGTCGGGGGCTGGCGTGAATTTCAGAGAGCCGGTTGCGTCCGCGGAGGAATAGACAATGCTGAAGGCGGCCAGCAGTGTCGTGTTGCTGCTGACAGCCGTCACCTTGAGCGGTTGCGACTCTCCGCCGCCTGCGGAAATGCCGTTCAGCGCGACGGTTTGTTCCGCGGCGTCCTCGTCAACGCTGACGTCGGCGGGTTGATTTAAGGTGGGGACATCGTTCACAGGGGCAACGTTGACGACGAATGAGGTCGTCGTGACAGCGTTATCAGCCGTGGTACTGAGATCCCCGTCCAGACCACCGTCTTCGACAGTGATCGTGATAGTGGCCTGACCGCTGAGGTCAGCGGCGGGTGTGTAAACCACGGTCTGTGGGGCCCCGAGGGTCACAATCGGCAGTGGAATCAGAGCGGTGTTGCTGCTGCTGGCCGTGACTCGCAGTGGCTGAGTTTCCGCACCCCCGGCAGTGATACCGGAAAGGGTGATCGTCTGTTCTGCGGCATCCTCGAGAATGAATTGATCGGGCACCGCATCAATGGTGGGCACATCGTTCACGGGATTGACGGTCACGGTAAACGAGCGGGAGACCTGCAGATTATCGCTCGAAGTGGACAGATCATTGTCCAGGCCTGCATCTTCGACAGTGACGGTAATAGTGGCAGTGCCACTGAGATTCGCGGTCGGTGCAAAGCGCAGAGTTCCCGCGGCGTCGGGTGATGAGTAGGTGATTGTCGGGGTGGCGATCAGTGCGGGATCACTGCTGGACGCGGTGACGCGGAGATTCTGGGATTCGCCACCGCCGGCGGAAATCCCGGTCAGATCCACCGTCTGCTCACCGGCGTCTTCGTCCAGAGTTCGATCGGTCAGAGTATCAAGTGTTGGTGTGTCGTTAACCGCAGTGACTGTGACAGTGAACGTCTGGCTGAAGGAGACGTTGTCGACAGATGTCGCGAAGTCACCATCAATCCCGGCATCTTCCACCGTGACTGTGATGATGGCGGTACCAGTCTGGTTGGGCACCGGCGTATAGGCGAGACTGCCGGTTGCGTTCGGGGAACTGTACGTGATGCCGGGAGTGGGGATCAGGCCGGGATTGCTGCTGGACGCAGAGACTCGCAGATTCTGAGTTTCGCTATCCCCGGCGGAAATGCCGGTGAGGCTGACGGATTGTTCGCCGGAATCCTCGGTGACTGTCGCGTCTGTCAGGGTATCCAGCGTTGGCGGATTGTTCACCGTAATGAGAAATGTTCGCGTGGAAACGGCATTGTCAGATGCGGTGTTGAGGTCACCGTCCAGTCCGCCGTCTTCCACGGAGACCGTGATGGTTGCGCTGCCGCTGACGCCCGATACGGGTGTGAATCTCAGGGTGCCGGTTGCGTCTGCCGAGGAATAGTCGATCGCGGGATCCGGAACGACAGTGGGATCACTGGTGGAGGCTGTCACCCGCAGAGGTTGCGATTCACCACCCCCGGCGGAAATCCCGGAAAGATTGATGGATTGCTCCGAAACGTTACGAGCCACGATGACGCTGGCCAGCGGATTCAGTGTTGGTGAGTCGTTGACAGCCGTCACAGTCACCAGGAAAGAGCGGGTGAAAGTCAGGTTGTCTGCGGCAGTTGCCAGATCGCCATCCAGGCCCCCGTCTTCCACTGTGACACTGATGGTCACAGTGCCACTCTGATCAGCCACGGGTGTGAAACGCACAACGCCAGTGGAATCCGGGGTGCTGTAGGCGACAGAGGGCGTCGGGATAATGCTGGTATCGCTGCTCGCGACAGTGACGCGGAGCGGTTGTGATTCGCCGCCACCAGCAGTGATGCCGGTGAGATTCACGGTCTGCTCTGCGGCATCTTCGTTGATTGTCAGGTCAGCGGGTGCATCGAGTGTCGGAGCATCATTGACGGAGGTGACGGTTACGGTAAATGTCCGACTGACGATACCGTTATCCGCTGTAGTGCTTAGATCACCGTCGAGACCACCATCTTCAACCACGAGGGTCACAACGGCCGTACCGCTCTGATTGGCCACAGGTGTGAACCGAATGGTGCCGGTGCTGTCTGCGGAAGTGTAAGTCACTGCTGGATCGGGAATCAGCCCCGTGTTGCTGCTGGAGGCTGTCATTCTCAGTGGCTGAGATTCTCCACCGCCTGCGGTGATTCCCGTCAGATTGACGGTCTGTTCGGGATCATCTTCGGTGAGCGACAGATCCGGAGCGGGATCAAGGGTGGGCGCATCGTTGACAGGAACGACGGTGATCAGGAACGTGCGTGTGACCGACAGGTTGTCGGAGGTGGTGGCGAAGTTGTCGTCGAGACCGGCGTCTTCAAGGACGACTGTGATGGTGGCCGAACCACTGAGATTGCTGGACGGAGTGAAGAGTAATGAGCCGGTGGCGTTTGGCGACGTGTACTGGACCGCTGGGTCAGGAATCAGGGTCGAGTTACTGCTGGATGCGGTAATTCGGAGCAGTTGTGATTCCGACGGACCAGCAGAAATACCCTGCAGGTTTACGGTTTGTTCGGGAGCGTCTTCATTGACAGACACATCGGCGATGCTGTCCATCAGCGGCGCATCATTAACGCTGGCCACGTTGACAATGAAGGAGCGACTGAAACTGCCGTTGTCTCCCGTGGTATTCAGGTTCCCATCCAGACCACCGTCCTCAACTGTGACTGTGATGGTGGCGGAACCGTTCTGGTTGGCGATGGGCGTGAAGCGGATTGAACCGGTGCTGGCCGGGGAAGAATAGGTGACGGTCGGGTTCGGAATCAGGCTGGTATTGTCGCTGGTAGCGCGGACACGCAGTGGTTGGGATTCCCCGCCACCGGCAGCGATCCCGGAAAGTGAAACCGTTTGCTGCGGCGCATCTTCTGAGATGGACACGTCGGTCAGCGGAGCCAGCGTGGGGGTGTCATTGACCGGGGTCACAGTCACCTTAAAAACGCGACTGAATTTTTCGTTGTCGGCTGGAGTGGAAAGGTCGAGGTCTGCACCCCCGTCTTCCACGGTGACCGTAATCGTTGTCAATCCGGAGCGATCAGCAACCGGCGTGAATCGCAGTGTTCCCGTACTGTCCGGGCTGGTGTAGTCCACCGTGGGAGCGACGATCAGGCTCGTGTTGCTGCTGGCGGCGGTGATTCGCAGAGGTTGTGTGGACCCATCTGCATCGGTGATGCCTGAGAGTGCGACCGACCGCTCGGCAGCATCTTCGGCCAGAGTGACATCATAAAGCATGTCCAGCGTGGGCGCTGTCAGCAAGTGTCGGGGCTCGAGGACCTGAACAAGGCTGCTGCGGGAAGATCCCCTGAAGGTGCGAGTGTTTCGGCGCTGGAAACAGGACGAGAGTCGCTTCAGAAAGTTCTTGTTCATGGTGGACACTGCTCAAAAAGAAGAAAAGTAATTCCCACACTGGGGAAAATATGACGGGCAAAAAAGAGGGGATACGTAAAAAGGGTAGTTCGTTGTGCGGTTTTGAACAAGTAATTACCCCATCTCGCCCAAAGAACAGCGAAACCGCAGAACCGGTCAAATCGACAAATTCGACGCCGTCGGCGAATTTGTCCGATGTTCATGGGGAATTCCCGCAGCGCGATCTGCACAATCGATAGTGCTGATACTGACAACCGTTGCAGTGAAGCCCTGAGGGGGTGGATGGGGGTTGCGAACCTGGGGCTGCCACCGTTGACCGCGCCGGGGCATCGGACGCGTGCTGCGTGCTGCTCGTGATGACCCAACGCCAAATTCCCGGCAAAGGCACAGGTGAGGGATGGGACGGCTTGCCGAGTCAGTTCAGGTGGACGATGGCTGCTCAGGCGTATCGACGTTGGCTGGCGAGTGGGCGGGAGTGGGGGCATAGCGGCGGAGCAGTGCCACGGCCATATGGAACCCGCCGGTGAATGTGTTCAGAACAAGCCAGCCCCCGGCGTCGTTGAACAGGGTGAAGGCGAGCAGAGTCAGTGCGGCGGCAGCTACCAGCAGTTGTGTCCGCAGTTGTGTGCTGGTTGCCAGTCGACGGATGATCGCCAAGGACTCGGGTGACAGCAGCGGGACCTGCGTGGCAGGGGGCGGGGGCGGGGGCGGAGTGAGGTTGTAAGAGGCCTGCCGATCTTCGCTACTGGGAATGTTCGGGACTGTGGATTGCACTGCAGCGTGAGTTATAGAGGCTTCCGCGATTCTGGAGGCGAATTCCGGGTCGGTGCGGAGTGCCTCTGCGACGCGTTCCAGGTAGAGAACTTCCTGCTCTAGTTTCTGCAGATGCAGCGCGTTATCACGATACTGTTGACGGACGTTCGTCCATTCCATGAATTTCGGCGACAGGGCGACGGCAGCGTAGGCGGACGCCGCGATGGTCAGGGAGCACCAGAACAGCAGGGACACCAAAACAGAACCGGCCGGAGGCACTACCTGTGCAGGCAGTACATCGGCCGGTGATTGAGAATCCTGGTCGGGCAGAAGCATGGATGTGATCCGGGCCGCCGCCGATTTGACATCAACGGATCGTACCGCCGTAGGTGGAGGTGTCTCCGAGCATTTCTTCGATGCGGAGCAGTTGATTGTACTTGCAGATTCGGTCGGTGCGGCTGGCAGAACCGGTCTTGATCTGGCCGGTTCGCAGCGCCACCGCGAGGTCCGCGATGGTCGTGTCTTCTGTTTCTCCGGACCGATGACTCATCACAGCGGTGTAGCCATTCTGGTAGGCCAGCTGAACTGCCTGAATGGTTTCTGTGAGTGTTCCGATCTGGTTGACTTTGACGAGGATGCTGTTGGCGACGCCTTTGTCGATGCCTTCCTGCAGGCGCTTCGCGTTGGTAACGAACAGGTCATCGCCCACCAGCTGGACTCGCTTGCCAAGTTTATCGGTCAGTTTCTTCCAGCCGTCCCAGTCATCTTCGGAGCAGCCGTCTTCGATTGAACAAATGGGGTACTTGTTGACCCAGCTTTCCATCAATCCGACCATGCCGTCACTGTCGAGGGTTTTGCCGTCGATGGTGTACTTGCCGGTCTTTGCGTCGAAGAATTCGGTTGCGGCGCAGTCCATGGCGATTTTGATCTGCTCTCCTGGCTTGTAGCCAGCACTTTCGATCGCCTTCATGATCACTTCCAGACCTTCTTCGTTGGTCTTGAGATCAGGGGCGAAACCACCTTCGTCACCGACTGCGGTGCTGAGTCCCTTGCCGGCGAGTACCTTTTTCAGGTGATGGAAGATTTCGACACCGGCACGCAGAGCTTCGCCGAAGGTGTGGAATCCCAATGGCATCACCATGAATTCCTGGATATCCAGCCCGTTGTTCGCATGCGCGCCACCGTTGATGATGTTCATCATCGGAGCGGGCAGACGATTGGCACCGACACCGCCGAGGTAGCGAAACAGTGGCAGTCCGCAGACGGAGGCAGCGGCATGAGCGGACGCCAGAGAGCAGGCCAAGATCGCATTGGCACCCAGGCGAGACTTATTGGGGGTACCGTCGGCATCGATCATCGCGAGGTCGATGGACGTCTGGTCCATGACATCCATGTCGAGCAGCACGTCGCTGAGTTCTTCGTTGACGTTCTGCACGGCCTGCAGAACGCCCTTGCCGAGGTAGCGGGACTTGTTGTCGGCGTCACGGAGTTCGCAGGCTTCGTGAGCCCCGGTGCTGGCACCGCTGGGAACCGCAGCGCGTCCGACAGTCCCGTCTTCCAGATGAACTTCCACTTCCACCGTTGGATTGCCGCGGCTGTCCAGAATTTCCCGTGCGTTCACGGCCATAATCAGAGGTGTCATAGAACCAGAATCTCCCAATCAATTGCTGAAGTATCAGTGGACCAAAACCAGTTTCGGAACGAAAGGACATGCGAACGCGGAAGGGGGCGCGAGAGTTTCGCCAGGGCTGCCGGGGCAATTATGGCCTTTGGAAAAGCACGATTGCTGACGCGCTGGTGAAACTCCCTACGGCAACGGATTTGACCCGTCCCCCGGGACACCTCATTCCACGGGGCTCTATTCTAGCAACCTGCGCTCGAATCGTTAGCGAGCAGGCCGCGATCACTTCCATTCGTGGGAAAAAGCCCTTTCCGCGGGAAAAAAGATTGTTTTGGAGGCCACGTTTCTCACCGAAAAGTGTCGAGAATGAGGCGAGTCGCTTGCACGGCGGACGGGGTAGGGAGCGGCTGGATTGCCGGGTGAGGCTGTTGGGCAGCCGCAGGCTGAAATTCTCATCGACAGCATTTCTGAGCGGCTGTGATTCCGATGTTTTGAAATTCCGTCCGGTGGGCTCTCTAATATACGTGTGTTTCCGAAGCGGCGTGTCTCGCCGCATTCGGTTCTGATGTTTCTTCAGTAAAGGTACGTTCCTTCATGGTCGCTCCCATTCGTGTTGCCGTCACAGGCGCTGCTGGTCAGATCGGATATTCTCTGATTTATCGAATTGCATCGGGAGAGGTTTTCGGGCCGAATCAGCCGGTGATTCTGCATCTGGTGGAAGTGCCTCCCGTGCTGAAGGCGCTGGACGGCGTGCACATGGAACTGGATGACTGTGCGTTCCCGACTCTGGCCGGCGTTGTGAAGGCTGACAGTGATCATCTGGAAGACGGTTTCCGCGACTGCAACTGGGTGCTGTGCGTCGGCAGCATTCCCCGCAAGGCGGGCATGGAACGCGGTGACCTGATTCGCATCAATGGACCGATCTTCACCAGCACGGGGCGAGCGATTGCTTCCGCGGCGGCTCCTGATGTGCGTGTCGTGGTGGTGGGCAACCCCTGCAACACGAACTGTCTGATTGCAATGAAAAATGCGAAAGGGGTTCCGGAAAATCGTTTCTACGCGATGACGATGCTGGACCAGAATCGTGCCACATCACAGCTGGCACAAAAGGCGGGCGTGCCGACAGCAGCCGTCAGCAACGTTGGCATCTGGGGCAATCACTCGGCGACTCAGTACCCCGACTTCTTCCACGCAAAGATCAACGGGCAGCCTGCGACTCAGGTGATTACCGATCACGATTGGCTCAAAGGGGACTTCATTTCCACGGTTCAAAAGCGCGGTGCTGCCGTGATCGCCGCGCGTGGCGCTTCCAGTGCTGCATCCGCTGCGAATGCGTTGCTCGATACTGTGAAGGGCATCATCCGACCGACTCCCGCTGGCAGCTGCTTCAGCGCGGCCGTTTGCAGCGATGGCAGCTACGGGATTGAACCCGGGTTGATCGTTGGATTCCCCCTGACCAGCGATGGCCACAATGTCTCAATCATTCAGGGACAGACGCACACCGAATTCGCTCAGTCGAAGATTGACCTGACGGTCAACGAACTGCGTGAAGAGCGCGAGTGTGTGAAGGACCTGCTGGTCTGATTCACACCCGGCAGTCCATGGACTGCTGTTGGTGTCAGGTCTTCAGATGACGTTCTCGAGGGCGAGCTCCTTCGAGAACGTTTTTTTGTCTTCAGACGTTTGCTGCTGCCGTCCTGTCGGCGGTCCCAGGGGCTCGCGCCGTGCTTTCCCCGAGCTGGCTCGATAGTCTGACCGGATGGGCTTTGACCCGCATGGTGCGATTTCCGGTCGTTCGTGGAGGGCTGGTGACTTGCAACGAGCGCTGAAATTGAGTGGGATAAGCACCCGGACGATGCCTGATGGCTTACGTCGTGTCCATGATTTCTGACCCGCCCCACGTACCTCCCGGAGTTTTCTATGATTCGCCTGAATCGCCGTCGTTTTCTCAGGTCCTCGGCCGCCGGGTCTTCCCTGCTGCTGGCTGCTCCCGCCATTGGTCGTGCCGGTATTTCGGCAAATGAAAAACTGGGAGTGGCCATTGTTGGTGTGAATGGTCGCGGCTCGGAGCATATCAGCGAGTTCCTGAAGGATGATCGCACGGAAATCCGTGTGATCGTGGATGTCGACGAAGCCGTCGCCAATCGTCGCTGCGACGACATTGCGAAGAAGCAGGGTACTCGCCCCACGCCTGTGGCTGACATGCGACAGGCTTTTGAGAACGGCGATGTGGATCTGGTCAGCACAGCCACGCCGAATCACTGGCACGCACTCACCGGTATCTGGGCCATGCAGGCCGGCAAGGACGCCTACATCGAAAAGCCGGTCTGTCACAATGTCTACGAAGGCACCGCACTCATCGCCGCTGCCAGAAAATACGGCAGAATGTGTCAGGTCGGGACTCAATGTCGTTCCAGTCAGGCGATCATTGAGGCGATTGCGTTTATGCGATCCGGCGGAATTGGTGAGGTCCGACTGGCTCGAGGTCTGTGCTACAAGCGTCGTCGCAGTATCGGTGCACGCGGAGATTACGCCATTCCCGCAACGGTGAACTTTGATCTCTGGAGCGGCCCGGCGACGATGACGGATCCCCGTTGCACGCGTCCGAACTTCCACTATGACTGGCACTGGCAGCGTCATTATGGAAACGGCGACCTGGGAAATCAGGGGCCACATCAGACGGACATTGCCCGCTGGGGACTTGGAATTGACACGCATCCCAGTCGTATATTGTCCTATGGCGGCCGACTTGGTTATCAGGCAGAACGCAAGGACGCTGCGTACGTCGATGCCGGGGATACAGCCAACACGGAGGTTTCGATATACGACTACGGTGACAAATGCATCGTCTTCGAAACGCGGGGCTTGTCTGTCGACGACAGCGATGATACGGAGTTGAACACACTTTTCCGCAGCAAAAGCGGCAACAAGGTGGGCGTCGTGTTCTACGGCACCGAAGGGTTCGTTGTGCAGGATTCCTATCAACACTGCTACGTCTACGACAAAGACATGAATATTGTGAAGGAATTCAATGGCGGCGGTAACCACTTCGGTAACTTTGTGTCCGCCTGTCAGTCACGCCGAGTAGAGGATTTGAATGCCGACGTTCGGGAAGGCCATCTCTCCGCGGCCGTCAGTCACCTCGGCAATATTTCCTTCTATCTGGGTGAACAGAATCGGCTTTCAGTGGATGATCTGTCAGCGGCCCTCAGCAGCTTTGCTTCGCCCGATGACAATCAGGCGACATTGCAGCGGACGGTACAGCACCTGAAGAAAAATGGCGTCGAAACGGATCGGGACTTTCTGTCGCTCGGGGCATTGCTGGAATTCGACCCGGATCGCGAAGTGTTCACGAACAACGACCAGGCCAATCCGTGGCTGACTCGTGAGTATCGGGCTCCGTACATTTGTCCGAAGGCCGGGGAGGTCTGAATTTCGGCGTTGGAAGTGGGACGGGACAGCGCCCCTGAAGCGGTGTCCGTGAGTCCTGAGGATGGACTGCGCAGCAAAAAATGAGCGACCCGGAAAACTCCGGGTCGCTCACTGCGTGTGTTCAGATTCCTGTTGGGTGTCGCCCCGGAAAGAGAATTCCTCAGCCTTTAGTCCCGAAAATGCGGGGCTCAGACATGCAAGGCTGGATGATGCTTTCTTCCGATTCTGCAGGTGCCCTCGCCGCAGGTTTTCAGTTGCCCTGCTGCAGTTTCTGAGCGTCAACTGTTTGTTTGCGTGCTGCTTCGACCTTGTTGGTCAGCTTGAACTCGGGACCCGCTGGGTAGAACTGCACGTCGTCTGTCAGATAATCTGCTGACGGCAGTGTCTGACCACCGATTGTTGTCTGACAGCCCGTGAAGAGCACACTCGAAGCGAATACCGCAGCGAGGGACAACAGAATTCCGGGTCGCGAGGAGGTTGTCTTCACGGATCGATACCTTTTCAACTGTTTCCACTGAATGGCTGATCGCTGAAACAGAATTGCTCTGCCTTCCGGCGATTAGCTCAGGACTCTTTCCTGTTCATCGGCGATTCCTGTTTGCAGATTTCGCAGAATCGCTTCAATCGATATTCCTTTCAAAACCGGACATCAAATCGCTCGCAGAATTCGGCAGAATCTGCAGGTTGGCAGCCTGGATCAGGCTGTCGAATCTGAATTGGCCGACCGTGAGCTGGCGACTGACCAGGCGGCCCGTGGTCTGCCGAAGCCTCAGGCCGCGATGTCTTCCGGAAATTCATCAGACCTCCAAAAGGGAACGTGCATGAAAATCTCCTGCGTACAGACAGACGTTGTCTTTCGTGATTCCGAGGCCAATCTGGCTCATCTGGAGCGCGTAGTGCATGAGGAAGTCCGGCAAGGGGCGGGATTGACGATCTTTCCCGAGTGTTTTCTCAGCGGCTACTGTTTCGACTCGCTGGAAGAGGCCATTCCTTTTGCTGAATCCATTCCCGGACCGGCAACCGAACGCGTGGCAAAGCTTTGCGCTTTACTGAACACCCACGTCGTGTTCGGCATGCTTGAGAAATCAGGACATGACGTGTTCAACGCGGCTGTTCTGATCGGTCCGGCGGGACTGATTGGAAGTTACCGTAAAGTGCACCTGCCATGGCTGGGGGTTGACCGGTTCACAACACCGGGTGATCGGCCGTTTCAGGTGTTTGAGGCCGCGGGTGTGCGGATCGGGATGCTGATTTGTTATGACGGTGGATTTCCGGAGGCATCTCGTGTGCTGGCGTTGCAGGGAGCTGATCTGATTCTGCTTCCGACGAATTGGCCACCGGGTGGGACCTACATGGCTGACTATTCCGTCAATTCCCGCGCCATGGAGAACGGTGTTTATTTTGCGGCAGTGAATCGAGTGGGGCACGAGAATGGATTTCCGTTCATCGGCAAGAGCCGCATTTGTCATCCCAGCGGGGCGACAATCTGCAGTCTTGATGAGGCGACGGCTGGTGTCCTGAGGACTGAGATTGACCCGCAGGTGGCGCGAACCAAACGTGTCGTGCGGGTTCCGGGAAAGCATGTCATCGATCGGATGGCCGATCGCCGCCCGGAAATGTACGGCCCAGTTGTGGCTCCGCACATGCTGCTGCGGCCTGGTCGTGAAGAGCCGCTGACGTAGACTGGTCGGCTATCGGGTTGGTTTTGAGTGGGAAAAATCTTCCACTCGTCCGACGGCTGTTGCCGAAGCTGGCCTGATGGAAATGAGTGTTTGGGCGCGGGCCATAAATGCAGTCAGCCACCTTGCGGTGGCTGACTGCGAAGTTCGGTCACTTTGTGATCAACTAGCCGGCAATTTCCAGCAGGGCGTCGAGCCCCTTTCTGGCACAGAAATCACCAAAGGATTCGGCGCCCTGACGTTGAGCCTTGTAGGCCTGCAGCAGAGGGACGAGGGCTGGAACGATGTTGTCGAGTTCTACCATATCGCGATAGATGAATCCGAGCCGAGTGCCTTCGGGATTTCCGCCGACGAACATGGTGTATTTACCGACCGCCTTGCCCACAAGTCCGATGTCCGGCGTGTAGGGGCGGGCACAGCCATTGGGACACCCTGTCATGTGCACGGCAATCTTGGCGGACTGCAGACCCAGTCGCGCGACTTCGACATCCAGTTGGTCAATGATGCCGGGCAGAGCCCGTTCGGATTCTGTGATGGACAGTCCACAGGTGGGGAAGGCTGGGCAGGCGATGGAGTAACGGCGAATCAGCGAGAGTTCCTCGGCCGTTTTGATTCCATGGTCCACCATGATCTGCTCAATCTCTGCTCGATCACGCGGATCGATATCACAGAGCAGCACACTCTGCAGAGCTGTCAAACGGGTTTCCATACCAAACCGACGCAGAATGGCACGCAATCCGGTCTTCAAACGCAGCGATCCTTCATCCTTGATGCGGCCGTTTTCGACGTTGATTCCGAGGAAAAGTCGGCCATCGCCCTGCTCGTGCCAGCCAAGATGATCGTCTACACCGGTGACATCGGCAGGATGCGGTTCAGGCAGGGGACTGCCGAAGTACTCTTCGACCTTTGCCTTGAAACGATCGACACCCCAATCGGCAATCAGGTACTTAAGGCGGGCACGTTTGCGGTCTTCACGGTTTCCGTAGTCGCGCTGAACTTTGACAATGGCTTCGCTGACGGCGATGACTTGTGCCGGGGTTGCGAACGTCAGTCTTTTCGCCAGTGCCGGGAACGTCTTCTCTGCGGAAGGCGTGCGCCCCATGCCACCGCCGGCGAGGACGTTGTAGCCGATAATCTGGTCATTCTCCACGATCGCCATCAGCCCCAGGTCCTGCGTGTAGAGATCCACACAGTTATCTTCCGGGAATCCGATCGCCATCTTGAATTTTCTTGGCAGATATCGCGTTCCGTAGATGGGCTCGTCTACTGGCTGGAATTCTGTGGCCTCAGTCTCCTGACCGTCTTCGTCCTTCAGCCAGAGATCAAAGTAGGACGTGGTTCGCGGGCGAAAGTGCTCAGCCATCTCCAGGGCCAGCGCCTGAACCTGGTCGCGCACTGCGTTATTACGAATTGGAGCCGGGCAGGCCATGACGTTGCGGTTCACGTCACCACAGGCAGCAAAGGTGGTCAGCTTGATGCGGTTGATTTCCCGGATACTCTCTCGCAGATCTTTTTTCAGAACGCCATGCAACTGAAATCCCTGGCGGCTGGTAATTCGCAGTGTGCCATTTGCCAGTTGTTCGCAGAGATCCAGCTCTGCAAGGAACTGTTCGGCGGTGACACGCCCGCCCGGGATCCGCGTGCGTACCATGCAGCTGTACTGCTTGCCCCTTGCCTTACCGTCTTCGTCCTTTGCCTTGCGCGAATCGCGGTCGTCCTGAAGGTAGGAGCCGTGGTGCTTCAGCAACGTGGCGGCGTCATCAGAGAACTCCGGCTTGTCGTTGACGATTTCCTCGGCCAGTGTGCCGCGAAGTTGGTGAGAAGCTTCCTTGAGCAGTTCGACTTTGCTGAGCTTTTGTGTGTCGGACATGAACAGATTTCCAGTGTGAATACAGGAACCAGCGCCTTGAGTGTTGCCTGGAAGGGTGTGAAAGCGGACGCAAAACGACTTCGGACGAAGTTTGTTTTCCGACGAGTCACCGGAGATGTTGATTTCAAGTGAATCGGTTGTGGCTGCGACTTGAAAGCCCGCGGTGGTGGAACAAAAGTCTGCGGACTGCGACGCTGGCAACCCCCTCACGTCACAACCGTCGTTCGATCCACAGCATGAACAACGAACACCGAAGTATCTCCCGA
>JBDKIW010000346.1:0-37082 GCA_039796955.1 Planctomycetota bacterium | reverse complement strand
TGTGCCGAGTTGTTCAGGGGAAGGATCATGCCAGTTCTGCATTCAGACCTTTGGGAATTCAGCGGTCTGAGTTGAAGGAAACCGGCCTGGAATTGCAATTCAACGGGCTGAGTTCATACTTCCACGCTACGGTGAGAGATTCTGCAGCCGGATCACGCCCATAACGGGGGGATGCACAGCCAGTGGTGGCTGTCGGCTGGTGTGAAGTTTCCTTTATCAACAGGACCCCGGGTGCAGCCTGAAAGGTGCGAACCTGGATACGGAGAAGACGATGTCTGTTTCTGCTGACTTTCCCATTCCGCTGCACCAGTACAAGGCGATTTCTCTTGATCCGCGAAATCCAGAACTGACGGCCGAACAGAAACAGACACTGCAGAACAACATTCAGCTCTGCCGGGACGCCATCATCTTCTTCACAGCGATTGCAGACGCCAAAGGTCTGGGTGGGCACACCGGGGGGCCGTTTGATACGGTCCCGGAAGTCTGCATTATGCATGGGTTCATGAAGCATGCCGCCGCTGGTGGCACGCCGGACGTCCTGCCGGTGTTTTTTGACGAAGCCGGTCACCGCGTGGCGACTCAGTACCTGATGGCGGTGCTGGAAGGCGAGTTGCCGATTGAAAAGCTGTACCACTATCGTGAGTATCTGTCGCATCTTCCGGGGCATCCTGAGCGGGGTTTCACGCCGGGAGTAAAATTCTCGTCCGGCCGACTGGGCCACATGTGGCCATTTGTCAACGGCGTCGCGATTGCCAACCCGGGTAAAGTTGTCTTCATGCTGGGTTCTGACGGGTCGCAGATGGAAGGCAATGACGCCGAGGCGGCTCGACTGGCGGTTGCTCAGAATCTGAACGTGAAGTTGCTGATTGACGACAACGACGTGACGATTGCCGGCCATCCCTCAGACTATCTGCCGGGCTACTGCGTTTCAAAGACTCTGGAAGGTCACGGCCTGCAGGTGAATATTGGCGACGGCGAAGATATCGAATCGCTGTATGCCCGGATGTGTGCCGCGGTGACCTCCTCAGGCCCGATCGCTCTGATCAATCGCCGCAAAATGTGTGTCGGCGTAAAAGGTCTGGAAGGCAGCGCGCACGGTCATGATGTGATCAAGGTGGCGGTTGCGAAAGAGTACCTGACGGCGCGTGGCTGCACTGCAGCGGTGCAGTATCTGGATTCCGTGAAGAAGGGGCCTGCTGGTCCGACGTTTGAGGGATCTGATGCGAAGAGTGTCGGCCGCAACCGCGACTTGTTTGGCAAGATTGTGAATGAGATCCTGGATGGGATGTCTGAAGCTGAGCGGATTGCGTCGGTGCGTGTGTTTGACAGTGACCTTGAGGGTTCGTGTGGTTTGAATCATGTGCGTGCCGCGCATCCGGAAGTGTTCATCCGGGGCGGCATCATGGAACGCGGCAATTACTCCGCGGCGGCAGGGTTTGGTTACGAAGCCGGTCGTCAGGGCATCTTCGCCACGTTCTCCGCGTTTCTGGAAATGGTGGTTTCCGAAATCACCATGGCGCGTCTGAATCAGGCCAATGTCCTGGCCCACTTTTCTCACGCCGGCTGTGACGACATGGCAGACAACACCTGCCATTTCGGACTGAACAACATGTATGCGGCCAACGGGTTGCCGGACGAAGGACGCGACACAACCCGTCTGTACTTCCCTGCCGACCAGCATCAGTTCAAAGCCTGTCTCAAGACGATTTTCGGCCAACCGGGACTGCGATTCCTGTTTTCCACGCGGTCCGGCGTACCGGATTTGCTGACAGACGACGGTCGCCGACTGTTTGGTGACGATTATGTGTTTGTGCCGGGCAAGGATGATGTGGTGCGGGAAGGCACGCAGGGCTACATCGTTTCGTTCGGAGAAACGGTCTACCGCGCTGTTGACGCTGTGATCAAGTTGAAGGCGCAGGGGATTCACGTCGGGTTGATCAACAAGGCCACGCTGAATGTTTACGACGAGGCCATGATGGCGAAACTGGCTGCCGCTCCGATGGTGCTGGTTGCCGAATCGTTCAATGTCACGACCGGGCTGGGATCGAGATTCGGCACGGAATTGCTGAAGCGTGGCTTCCGAGGGAAATACAACAACATCGGGACGCATCGCGAGGGATCGGGCGGGCTGTGGCAGCAAATGGGCCATCAGGGTGTGGACTCTGAGGGCATCCAAAACGCGGTTAAAGCGTTGCTGAAGTAACGGTTAAACTCATGGGCCCGGGACGCCATTCCGGGCCCTGTTTTTTCCTCAGACGGACACAGAAAAGTAGCGGCACAATGTTTCAATCCGGCTTTCTGGGTTACCAAACGACATTCATGCTGGACTTTGTTGTCTGTGCGCTGGCACTTGTCGTTCCGCTGCTGCTGTACAGTTTGTGGCTGGTCAAGGTTCGTCGAAATTATCTCGGGCATAAGCGTCTTCAGATTGCGTTGGGGCTGATTCTGCTGGTGGCTGTGACGGCCTTTGAAGTGGACGTGCAACTGGTACACGGTGGCTGGGAGAACATTGTGGCACGGCAGCCGCTGGATGAAGTGCAGCTGGCAGCGAAGATTTCCGGTGTTCGTCCGTGGTTACTGGTGCATTTGCTGTTCGCCGTCACCACTCCGGTGCTGTGGATCATCACGATCACTCTGGCGCTTCGCCGGTTCGGAAAAAACCCTCAGCCCGGTGCTCACAGCCGACTGCACGCTGTCCTGGGCTGGGCGTCCACTCTGGACATTACGCTCACATCGATCACGGGCCTGCTGTTTTACTACGTGGCCTTTATGAGTTAGAGCCGGGACAACGTGGTTTGATGATGTCCGGTACTGGCCTGATCCACGCGCGGCGACTCAGTAGACGACTGGATTTCCATGAAAGCGGCTTACTTCACACACTGCGGGGCTCCGGAAGTGATCGAATACGGTGACGTACCGTTGCCGGTTCCGGGTCGTGGGGAAGTGCTTGTTAAAGTCATGGCGGCGAGTGTCAACCCGATCGATACCTACATTCGTTCGGGAAAAGTGAGGGCCTCGCTGGCAGCGAAGCAGATTCCGGGCAGTGATCTGGCGGGCATTGTGGAGTCCACTGGTCCGGGCTGTGTGCAGTTCCGGCCGGGCGATCGCGTCTGGTGCAGCAACCAGGGATTGTTTGGCCTGCAGGGGACGTGTGCTGAATACTGTGCCGTGGCGGAGCAGTGGTTGTATGCCATTCCGGAGGGTGTGGACTTTCAGACGGCAGCGGCCGGCGCGATGGTCGGATTGACGGCACATCTGGGCCTGTTTCTGCACGGGGGATTGGCATCGGGCGAGGTGGTGTTTGTGAATGGTGGCACGGGTGGAGTGGGATCGGCGGTGCTGCAGTTGGCCGTGGCGGCCGGGGCCACCGTCATCACCACTGTGGGCTCATCAGTCAAAGCGGAAATCTGCCGACAACTTGGGGCCACCGCGGTCATCCAGTACAGAACAGAAGACATTGATCAGCGGTTCCAGGAAATCCTCAGCACGACTGGCAGCATCAACCTGTGGTTTGAAACACTGCGGACGCCCAGCCTTGACCGCTGCATAGCGCTGATGGCAAAACGAGGTCGATTGATTCTGATGGCCGGTCGTGATGCGCGTCCCGAGTTTCCGATGGGCCCTTTCTATACGAAGGACCTGAGGGCTCTGGGGTTTGCCATGTTCAATGCGTCGGCGGAAGAGCAGCGGGCGGCGGCTGAGTCACTGAACCAGCAACTGAAGACCGGTGCCTGGAAGCCTCTGATTGGCCGGTGTCTGCCACTGTCGCAGACCGCCGAAGCGCATCGAATTCAGGAAAGCGGGACTATCGACGGTTCTGCAGAGCTGATGGGCAAAATTGTGCTCGTTCCGGACGCCTGACGGCTGGCTGATGAATTTGGCGCGCTGGTGACGCTGTCGAGGAATAACGGCAGAACCTCGTAGATTCCTGATGGCGAGGCTGTGGCAGCGGGGGTAGAATTTCTGCAGGTGGGCATGTGGATCCCGATCTGGTGGAAATGGAAGGTCATTTCAGTGGAACATCTCCCGGCAACACAAACGCAGTCCACATGGACGCAGGGTGATGGTGGAAGTACTCGTGTGCAGTGGTCGCGTACGGCTGGATTGGTGCGGCCGGGTTGGTTCATGCGAATCGTGCTGGGACTCCTGTTTTTTGCTGTTCTGATACTGGCTGCTGCGTTCGCGGTGTTCCTTGCTGCTGCGGTGCTGCTGGTCGTTGCCCTGTTTCTGATTCGGTACTGGATCCTGCGGTGGTGGCAGGGGAAACCGAATCGACAGGATTCCGGCGAGGATTCGGGATTTGACCGGGGCTCCGTCTTTCGCACTCAGGGGTACATTCTGATCAATGGGCGGCCGCTGCAGCGGGGTGGACAGTCCGTCCGTGCCGAATCACCACTGCCTCCGCATGTGATTGAAGTGCCAGCGCAACCCCCTGATGATGTAAGCGGCCTGTAAAGTTTTGTTGACAGAATGCAACGGGCCTGCGCATCCCGTTGTCAGAATGCGGTGGTCGTGTGTTGCTGAGGGGGCGGCTTCATCGCTCCTGGTTTCCGTTGTGCTCCGTCGTGCGGCGTTGTGTGGGCATGCTGTGGCGGAACTGTTGTAACGACTGCTGAACGCGTCATTCAGGGTGTCGAGCTGGCGAGAGGCAGAGTTGTCTGAAGCCATGTTTGCGGACCGCGCCGGGCGTCGTGTTTTCTGCTGCTAAAGGCACAAACGGTGGTCGAGTTTTGTCCGCCTGCAACGCGAGATTTGCAGTCCACAGTGCTTTTCGCCCTGTCATGCGTGGCGTGCTGCAGCCTCTATGGAACGGCCCATGTGACAGTTGGCAACGGTCGATTCCGATCAGGCCGAGACCGGGGAGATACGATACTGTCGGGAAGATCAGCGTCCGGATGGGAATCATCGCCGCCAGAGAGAGGTGACTGGGCTTCGAGTGAGTGAAGCGAGGGGCGGTGTTGCCGGAAAGCGACATGTTGCGGGGATTCTGCAACACGTCCGCATACGTGAAACTCCACGGTGTGGGATTTCATCAGATCGGGGAAAACCGGGTGAAAAAACCCGGATATGCGCGTTGTGCGGGCAAGGATAGCGAAGGCGGGATTGTGTGTCTCAGAATGCTCTGACACTTTCCGCCAATGGAAATGAGTCACTGGCAACGAGTTTCAGGCCATCGGTGATACGAAGCATGTTAACGGCTCACGAATTCTGACCCCCTTTGTTCTGGTAACGATCGATTGAGGTTTCCGGATCTTTTGCAGGACCTTCAGCGGTTTATTGATGCTGGATGCATGCTGTTTGGGTGGACCTGTGGAGTTCGGCACAGGAATCGCTCGGCAGTATGCAGAAAGCATGAGATCGACACTGCGAAGGTGTTGTGTTGGGGCAGAAATGAGCATTGCTGTTCGGAGACGGACAGACGAATGGTGAATCCGAAATGTGCGGAACTGCCGGCTCGATGTCGTACAACAACTGATGGTCCGCGTTGATCGCGAAAGAGGCATTCAATCTTCAGTGCGTACTGAGCTGAACTGAATGCGGATGCGGGTGCGGACGTTTTGGGTGATTTCTGAAGAAAAGGTCATGCAATATGTTGTGGAGCAATGGAAATCGTCGGCGAAGTCAGCGAGGCTTTTCTGCAAGGGGACTGTGTCAGGTCGAAATGCAGGAACATCGAGTTCTGTTGTCCGGGACCAACAAACTTGAGACCGTGCTTGAGGGGGCCGGGACAGCGTTCGGGGAAGCAGAGTACGAAGTGAAGGATGGTGAGCGCAAGTTTGAAGTCAAAGCATTCAACGCCAATCCCGGCAACTATGACGTGATTGTTGCGGGCATGAGTGTTGGAACGCTGGTGGTGGGTTCTACTCGCCTTGGCGAACTGGAACTCAGTGATGACGCAAAGCCGGGAAGAGTGGATGAGGCTCCAATTCCGGCCAACTGGCCTGGCGTGGCAGCGGGCACGAATGTGAAACTGGTGCCACTCACCGCAGGTGCTTCTGCGCAGATTGCTGGTTCGCTGAAGGTGGAAGGCGAGGATGATCGGATCGCGGCGAATCTTTCTGTGCGAGTCGTTTCTGCACAGGGTGAGGTCCTTGAGTCTGAATACGAAGTGGAGCAGGAGGGGGCTCAGCAGCGACGTGAATTTGAACTGAAGCTTTACAATCTAACGCCGAATACAGACTACGCCGTGACGATCGGCGGTGCTGCTGCCGGAACGATACGAACTAATGCGATCGGGACGGCTGCGTGGCGATATTCCGATCGCAGCAAGGTCGGTTATACGGCGTTTCCGGCCTCTTTCCCGGCCATTGCGTCCGGAACTACGGTTGCGGTGGGGCAGTCTCTGAGTGGTGCCTACGCGACACAGCAGGCCGTGCTCAGCAACATCACTTCCAATGGCGATCACAGCAAGATTGAGCTGCACGGAACGGGAACCATGCAGGGGCGTGTGACCTATGAGGTGTACACACCGGCGGGAGCTTCGACGACCAGACGAGAATTCAAGGCTGAGGTCTGGAATGGTGTTCCTGGTTCGAAGGTGAACGTCACTGTGGGCGGCGTGGTTGTCGGCCAGATTTCAGTGACTCCGAAAGGCTATGGCAAACTGGCGTTTGAGGATGGTGATCCAGCGAAGCCATTTCCGGCAAGCTGGCCGGGCGTGTCACTGAACACCATCATCACCGTGGGTAACTCATTGTCCGGAGCAGTGACCGGGATCAATCAGACACTGGCTCCTACTGAGCAGAATGCCCGTGATGCTTATGAGCTGGATCAGTCACTGGGACTGACGGCCCTGGCGACGATGTATGAAAACTGGGGTGGCAAGGGTGAGAAGTGGCTGAAGGGCCGTGGCGAGGACTGGTATTTCCTGACGCCGGATGGGTCCTTGTTCCGTTGGGATGGGAAGCCGGGATCCAATGGAAGTCGCGTGGCGGCTCTGGATGATTCCTTCTACCTGAAGCCCGAATTGCTGCATTCTGCAAAAGCTCGCGCCAGTGCGGCGTTGTCTGATGATGCGGCCAAAGCGGCGGCCGCGAAACTGGATCGCGAACTGGGCCTGACTCCCGCAGCGGCCAACACAACCAACTGGGGTGGGCTTGGAGAAAAGTGGTTCCGTGGCAACGGAGGCAACTGGTACTTCATTACGGCTGATGGTGCGGTCACTCGCTGGGACAAATCGTCAAAGGCGAAGGGGACTGTGGTGGGAACACTGGATGGTCGCTACCACGAAGACTCATCACTGCTGGCTGAGGCCGAGAAATTTCTGTCGAAAGATGACACTCAGATAGCCGCCAAATCCTCGCTCAAGCTTTCCGAGTACCGAGGGGCTCTGACGGGGTGGCAGGTAGACGGTACGGAAGTCAAGTGGCTGAAGTCGGTTGCGGCCGACAAGAAGGTCACGTGGTACTTCATTACCAAATCTGAAGACCTTGTGAAGTGGGACGGCAGTTCCAAACCAAAGGGGACGACGGTTGCAAAGCTGAAGGATTCGTTTGCAGATCCGGCAGCGATTCTGACCGTCGACACAAAGGGCAAATCTCAGGATGCACTGGCAATTCTGGATGATCTGTATGTGGATCTTCCGGACCTGACATGACCTGAAATGTCTGCTGTCAACAAGCTTGCGTGTTGTCTTTCCAGGTGGAAGGACGCGCGGATTCCGGACGGCAGGCTGATGTGATCGATCCCCTCCGAGGTTCCCCGCTGGCTGTTCTCTGAGCAGTTAGCGGGGAATTTTTTGCGCTGTGCACTGGTCTGATCGATCCTGTGCAGGTTTCCTCGTGACCCGGTGTCCAGGTCTGATTCGAAATCGACACCGTGCAGAGTAACCAGACCGGTTTGATCTGTTCAGAAATGCAGAACAGCACACCAGTCGTTGCCGAACGGTGTGCTGCTGAACAGGCACGAAGTCGGTGATCAGGCGGCTTTTCGCATCAGATCAGACATTGGCAGAATATCGGCCGGAGCGGCTTCTCGGGCGGCCGCATCGATGAAGGCTTCGAAGATCTGCAGGTCGAGTGCCGAGGCCGTCGAGCTTTCCGGGTGCCACTGCACACCGATGCAGAACCAATCGTCTTCGATGGATTCGTAGGCTTCAATCACACCATCGGGGCAGGTTGCACTGACTCGGAATCGTCCGGCGAGGTCACGGACGGCCATGTGATGAGCACTATTGACGCGAACTTCTCCGGGGCCGTAGATGGCATCCAGGCGGGTACCGGGGACGATTTCGAGCACATGGCGGAGGTTCTGTTCAACCGGGTCCCGATGATGCAGAGCGCGAGGGACATCTTCAGGAATGTGCTGAAACAGGTTGCCACCGCAGAGAACGTTCACCAGTTGCATGCCGGAACCGATCGCCAGAATCGGCAGTCGTCGCTGAATGGCCAGTTCTGCGACACGGCGGTCAAAGTCTTCGCGGCGTTTGGGCATGACTCTGACGGAGGGGTGCGGATGCAGTTTCATGCGTGCGGGGTCCAGATCGAGGGTGCATCCGGAGAGGACAACACCGCTCACGTTGTCCATCATGCGAACGAGATCATCTTCATTTTCCAGCGGGGCCATCAGCAGTGGCAATCCACCGGCGGCTGTCACGCTGTCGTAGTAACCCGTATTGAACCAGGTCAGTGCGGCGCCGTTATAACGTTCCGGACGAAAGTCGCCGGTAATTCCAACGAGTGGCTTTTGCTTGCTCATGATCAGATTCCTTCCCGCAATTGAGCGTTAGTGCGATCACATCCCGAGATCGCGTGTGTCGACGGATCAAACCGGACAGCGGCGGAAAGAAACAGAGGAAAGACGAGCACTTGCGGACACTTGCTTTGGCCTGCAGGGCCAATGCAAGAGCGACAGTGGGCCGTCTTCCGGCAGCAGATTCCCTTCTGCACATCTGACCGAATCCTTCGGTCGGCTGGCTGAGCACCAAGGCTCGCAGAACCAGCGAAAACATCCCAAAGACCCCCTTCAGGATCCAGTAGCTTCAAATCTCAAGATTTCCGGCTACTGACGGGAGGAAGAGTAGTCCGGCAATTTCTGCCTGTAAATCAAATCGCCGATTTTGTGGCCTTTTTTTTTTAGACCACTAGATAATGTGGTCGGGAGATCCATCGAGGTCTCTTGAGAGAGGGTGATGTTGCCCGTGAAAAGCAACAATCGGCGAGCGGAGCACTGCTTTTGGGTGTTGTCTGCGGCAGAAATGGTGCAACTTACGCTTTTTTGCGATACATTATGGATCTGTAGGGAGCGTACTGCGATTTCAGGGAACTTCTGTTCGCGAGGCGGATATGCCGATCAGGGTGCAGTGTGACGGTTGCCAGACGGTGCTGAATGTTCAGGATCAGGCGGCCGGAAAAGTCATCAAATGTCGGCAATGCGGTGGGCGGGTCAAGGTTCCCATGGCGTCCGAAGGTGCTCCGGCCAGACCGCGCGCAGTAAAGCCCGCAAAGAAGGTTGAGGATCCGGACGATCTGTTTGGTGACATCGACCTGCGCCAGGCGGAAGACACAAAGAAGCGGGTTTGTCCCGGCTGTACGGCGCCTGTTGGCAACGAGGACATTGAGTGTCCCAAATGCGGTGTGAACATAGCGACCGGTGTGCTGAGTGAGCGTCAGCGGATCAAGCGGGAACGCAAGGGCCCGCCGCCGGATGAGTTTTACCGCGGTGTCTGGGGAAATTCCTGGAAGTTCCTGAAGAAGCACTGGCAGTTCGGGGTCCAGACGGCCGTCGTGTGGGCGCTGTGCCTCTCGATGGCAACCACGTGCGCGTTTTCGCTGATGTACTACCATCGGACGCGAAGCCTTGCGCTCTACGAGATGGCTCAGAAGGACACCGCCAACATCTCGATTGCCGGAAATCTTCTGTACATCAATGTCCCGAAGGAGAAGGGTTCCAAGGTCGAGTTTGACGGGACCTATTACCAGAAACCGCATGTGATGTGGGCCCCGCACATTCAACCGTGGCGCGAACCTCCGGCGTTATTCTGGATGGGCATGACGCTCGTGTTTCAGCTGGGTTTTGGCGGCTGGTTCTGGACACTGGCCACGACCATCACGAACACCACGATGGCGGGTGAAAAGCGTGTGAAGCGATTCCAGTTTGACTTCTTCGCCAATCTGACGATGGGTGTACGTTTCTACGCGTGGCCCACCGTACTGACTCTGCCACTGATGGTGATTCCCGCCGGACTGGTGCCTTTCAATCCAGTGGCGGCCGGGATCCTTTACGGGGTGATCTCCCTGCTGCCGGTTCTGGTGCTGCCAGCGGCCGTGGTGCACATGTCTCAGAATTATTCTTATCGAGCCTGGCTGATTTACTGGATGCTGAAGGATTTCGGGCGGACTCTGGGTGCATCGCTGTACGTGTTCGGCATGATGCTCGTGCTGGTGCTGCTGATTCCAGGTGCTGTGGCTGGCGCCATCGGGGCGATGCAGAGTCGTGTGGTGACATGGCTGATGACGCAGGAAAGTGGCGCGCTGGAGTGGATGAAGTCCAATCTTGCTGATATGGGTGAGGGGAACCTGCGTTTTCTGTTCTATCAGATGCCCCTGGTGTTCTCATCATCGTTTCTGTTCTTCGGGATCATCTGTGGACTGATCGCATTTCCGGCCGTATTCATGATGCGAGTGATCGGCCTTTACGGGGTCTATTTCCGGGCGGATCTGTCAATTGTGAATGAGTTTCCGGATCTGGAACCCGCTACCTTTGGCCCACGATATCTGGCCTTCCTGGTTGACAGCATCATCCTGACTCTGCTGTCCGGAGTTGGAATGTTCATCGGCTCCATGTTCGGCTTTCTGTTCGGATTTTATGGCTGGGCGATTGCCAATCAGGCGGGCCAGGGCATTGGTGGATTGGCGTCACTGATTCTGTTCGGAATGTACTTCTCGCTGGGTGAATCCGGAGCCGCTCGGGCAACGCTTGGAAAGTGGAGCCTGGGATTGATTGTGCTGCGGGATGACAATCTTCCGCAATCGCGTCAGCAGGCCTTCAAGCGAGCCGCCTGGTCTCTGCTCTCGCAGCTTTCCCTCTACATCGGTTTCCTCATCTGCCTCTTCCGTCCCGACAGAAAGGCACTGCAGGATCTCATGACAAAAACCAAAGTAGTCTGGCAGTCTGAACAGACCTGAGTGTGCTGGAGAGAGGTTACCCCGTAGAAATGCGCGCTAAGTGAAGAATTCCGGCCATGTCCATTCACGAGACCTGGACAGGGCTGCGTTCACGGAATGACACCGACCCGAATCACAGCGGGATTTTGCGCAGCGGTGATTGCTGAAGCGATATCGCGCAGTGAGAACCAATCTGCCACAATCCTGTCGAAGGGAAACTGTTCCTGATACTGGTCCAGAAAATTCACGGCCTGGACGAGGTGGTCGGGGCCATAGTTGTGTATCCCACGTAGAGTCAGATTTCTCCGCACGATCTGTTCAATGGCGATCGGGACTGGAGCGGATGGAAAGACGGCACCTATCAGGAGCAGCTGCCCACCCATGCGCACGTTGGGGAAGAGTGACTCAAACGCTTGCGGTGCTCCGGAGACTTCCAGTGCGATATCGGCTCCCTGATTGCTGGTCAGTTCCCGAATCAGTGGTGTGAGTCCGTCCGGGTGGACACAGTGTGTGGCGCCGAAACGTCGCGCCCAGTCCAGTCGTGCGGGCTGGACATCGCAGACAATCACGACATCTGCGGAACGGCTACGCGACATCGCTGCGGCCGTCAATCCGAGGAGTCCTGCGCCGGCGATACAGACCACGCGTCCACGGAGATCGCCAGTCGCCTCCAGCGCGGACGCGATCGTTGCAGTCGCACATCCTGCCGGACTGATGGTATTGAGTGTGAGTTTTTCGGGCACTCTGACGATTGCAGTTCCGGGTGTCAGCAGACAGCGTTCCGCCAATCCGCCCAGCAGTTCATAGCCGGTGCGAAAGGCTTCGTGACCATACTTCACAGCCGAAAGGCATTTCTGAGGAAGGTCTCGCTGGCAATACAGGCAACAACCGCAGGCGGCGACCAGCGCCCAGACAATACGATCGCCTTCGCTGAGTGGTTTGCCGGAAAAATCCTGTCGGACAGCATCCGGCCCGAATGCTTCGATCCGCCCAACAATTTCGTGGCCCAGAATCGTCGGTACCGGAACTTTGCGACGTCCTTCGATGCTGTGGAGGTCACTCCCACACAATGTACAGCTCTCAACTTTCACAAGGATTTCGGGACCACGCGGTGTCGGGGTCGTCAGTTCCTGAAGCTCGACGGTGCCGGGTACTCCATAGAAAACGGCAGCCAGTGATCTGGAAGTCATGACGGCGATATTCCTGTTTATTCTGCGGTGTTCGCTGAAGCCTGCCTGCGTCGAAGAGTTGTCAGCGGAGGTGGGCGATCAGCCGTTGGTTTCGCAGATTCGGTGACCGGAAAAATAAAACAAACTTGTCAGTACACAGAGAACAGAAAGTCCACAGGTCAGCCAGCAGGCGACGGTGAAGAAAGGCAGGAAATCCCCCTGCAGATCAAATGCCGCCTTGAAAAGCATGCAACTGATGTAGCCCAGATATCCCGTCGAATCCGCGAGGTACATCAGAAATCCCACATTTCCCCGATCTCGTGTGATGGCGAGCAGGCGTTCAAAGACGGTTGCGTGCACAGCGACGTACGGCAGGTACAGGCCAAGTCCGTTCAGAACCATGAAACTGAAACCGCTCAATCCGAATGATCGCGCGATGATAGCGAATCCGATGAGCACAAATCCACAGAGGCAGGTCAGCAGGGAGAGTCGAAACGCCTTCAGATTGTCACGCACATACACGAGGCTTCCATTCACAATCAGTACACCAGTCGCAACCACAATTTCTGAAACGGTAAATGTGGAAGGTACTGCGGTTACACCGAGCCCACGCCAGATTTCGGACGCAAAGTCGGCTCGCAGACTTCTGAGGACCGTCAGTAGCAGGTACATCAGGATCAATGCGGCAAGTCCGACACCATAACGGTGCAGCATTGTCCGGCGTGCAGCCCGATCCATCTGAACTCGCTCAGAACGTGCTTCAATATCCTGTTGAGAAGGCGGTGGGGTGCGTGCGAGGACGGAGACTGAGAATAACAGCGGGACGAAAAAAAGCGCGCCTGCCGCGGAAGGCATCCAGTCTTCGGAGAATCCCAGTGTCAGCAGCCAGGCTCCTGCTGATTTGTGGGCCCCATCCGCCAGAATGAAACTGGCGCAGAGACCGGCTGTCAAAGCTTCGGTGATTCGGCGTCCCTCCAGAAATCCGAGAACCAGTCCGAAGACCATGCCAAGAGGAAGACCATTCAGGAACAGGCAGGCCACATTCCATGGTCTGGGGATGCAACCGAACAGGATCAGTGCTGCTTCACTGGCCCCGATGAGGATAATCAACGCGCGTGCTCTGCCGGAAGCCGGCATTTCCGCGATGACACGAATTCCAACAAACTTGGAGATGGCATAGCCGATGACCTGTGAAATGACCAGCAGTGATTTCAGTGGCACGCCAAATGCCAGCTCTCCATCAAATTGTGCGGCGGTAAATGGCTTTCGAAACGCATACATACAGAAATAGGTGCTGAAGGCTGCGGCGACAGTCCACAAGGCCGGGAAATGATCTTGAGCGACGTGGTCGGGGGAGGAATTGTCTGTGTGTCTGCTTTTCACGATTTCTGTTCCAGTGGTGGGCCTGCTGTTCATAAAATCTTTAACATTTCAGTCAGACTCACGTCAGGCGATGCTGTGCATCGGGCTTTTTCATGTCTCCTGAGCAGAACTCTCTGCAATTCACGAAGTGTCTTCCGTTTTTTTAATATTGTGCGAAGCTGGGGTGATGGAAACCCGGATCATCAGAGCAGCTTTCCGGCACGTTCATTAGCCGTTGGGAACAGGAGACGGATCCGTGCTCACACAGCGGATATTGAGTCGGTCGTCTTCCTTACAGAGTTTTCAGGTGATCGTATGAGCACTCCTGAGCGTGTTGCTGTGATTGGTGCCGGTATTGTCGGGCTGGCCCATGCGTGGTCGGCAGCTGAGCGTGGTCGGACTGTGGCGGTTTTCGAGCGGCATCCTGAAGCATTCGGTGCGTCGATTCGAAATTTTGGAATGATCTGGCCCATCGGACAGCCACATGGCGAGCGATATCAGACAGCACTTGTCAGTCGGGATCGGTGGTTGCAACTTCAGCAGGCGGCGGGGATCGAGGTCAATGCCTGCGGTTCCGTTCATCTGGCGCACCATGCTGATGAATGGCAGGTTCTGCAGCAGTTTGCAGCGTTATCGACGTCCCTGAATGTTGCGTGTCGATTACTGACGCCTGCAGAAGTTCACCAGTTGACTCCGGCAGCCAATCCTGTCGGGCTCCTTGGAGGATTACTTAGTCCTGCCGAATTATGTGTCAATCCGCGCGAGGCACTGCGAAGTCTGCCTCGGTGGCTGGCGGAGAGACATCAGGTTCAATTCCATTTTCAGTCCCTGGTCACCCGCATTGACCGTCCAGGTAACAGCTTGCAGGGCGGTATCACGGTGAGAACTGCGTGTGGTCGTCAGTTTGAATTTGATCGCGTCATTGTCTGCTCAGGCGCGGAAATGGGGACATTGTACCCTGAAATCCTGCAGGCGTCAGGACTGGTCCGCTGCAAGTTGCAGATGCTCAGTCTCCGCCCCGAAGATGCTCAATGGAGACAGGGGGTGCTGCTTGCCAGTGGTCTGACGCTTCGACATTACCGGATCTTCGAGGTGTGCCCATCGTTGAAGGATGTGCAGCAGCGGATCGCGGCTGAATTCCCTGAACTGGATCAGTTCGGAATTCACGTGATGGCTGCTCAGAATAATAGTGGCGATGTGATCCTGGGAGATTCCCATGAATATGGTGACAACATCGAGCCGTTTGACAGTTCCGTCATCGAGAATCTGATCATGAGGGAACTTGGAAAAGTCTTCCGCCTTCCACCCGGGCAGATTCATCAGCGATGGCATGGAATCTACGCCAAACATCCAAACCTGCCTGTCTTCGAGACCAGTCCGACGCCCGAGGTGCATCTTTTCCAGGGAACTGGTGGTGCGGGAATGACGATGGCATTCGGGCTGGCCGAGCAATTCTGGCAAAGGCTGGACGGCAAATCCTGTCGCTGACGACCCGCGAAAATACCTCCACTGTTCCATTTGTACCGCAGGCAGGAAACCTGACTGTTTGAATTCTGTACCTGATGACCCTTGAGGATTCTGAATAATGAATCAGCTGGCCGCGTTAAGAGCTGTGATCTTTGACTGGGCGGGAACAACGGTGGACTATGGCAGTCGCTGTCCGGCACAGGTCTTTGTTGAAGTTTTTCGTCGTCGAGGGGTGGAGATAACGGTTGAGGAAGCGCGAGGACCAATGGGCCGCGCGAAACTTGAGCACATCGCAATTGTGGCTGCGCTGCCCCGAGTGGCAGAGTTGTGGCAGCGTCATCATGGATGTCCGGTCAGTGAGGCAGATATTCTGGCCATGTATCACGAGTTTCTGCCGCTGCAGAAGCAAATCCTTGCTGTGGGTTCGTCCGTGATCGCTGGAATTCCGGAAGTTGTCACCTGGCTGCGTCAACAGGGTTTACGAATTGGATCGTCGACTGGGTACACACGCGAATTGATGGATGTGGTTTGTCCGCTTGCTGAATCACAGGGTTTCCGACCCGACGTCGTGGTGTGTTCTGACGAAGTGAAAGCCGGCCGGCCTGCGCCATGGCTGAATCTCAAAGTCGCTGAACAACTTCAGGTGTTTCCGCTGCATCAGATCGCAATCGTCGACGACACCCTCGTTGGTATTGAAGCGGGGAAAAACGCTGGAATGCTGGCCATTGCGGTCAGCCAGACAGGGAACCTGCTTGGGTTATCAGCTGAAGAAGTTGCTCAGCTGTCCCCTGAAGTTCTGCAAAAACGACTGGAAATTATAGAAGCACAATTTCGCTCTGCAGGCGCCGATTATGTGATCCACTCCGTGGCTGATCTTCCACAATTGCTGATATCTGAAGGATTTCGGCCAGTGGCACAACGATAGGACGCCGAATGCAGCGTGTCACCATCGGAAGTCTTAACGCCCCTACGTGCCTTTCCATGCACTGACCAGTTGGCGAGCTTCCTTCAGGAGCCTGCTTCGCAGTTTTTCATTGGCTGGATCCAGCCGTCCAAACTCCACAACACGATTCATGGCGCCAGCGCAGGCCAGGGACGTTTTGCCTGTGGCGCCCGCCTCTTTCATGATCGCGATGTAGGCTTCAAGTTCTCGGGTGACGGTTTGCACTGCCTGGCTGTATTTTTCCCGATCCATTGTCGGTTCCAGGCTCTCGAATGTTTTGATGGCCTCTTCCACGCGACTGATGTAGTGCGATTCACTGATGGTCAGATATCGCATCAACGGTCCATATCCGAACCAGAACGTCGCAAGCACCAGCATTGCGGAAAGCACTTTCACGGGCGTGCTGAATTCAAAGTCAAATTCAAACTTCGGACGTCCTGCCGCAGGTTTCCGCGAAAC
This sequence comes from Planctomycetota bacterium, assembly GCA_039796955.1. Lineage (GTDB taxonomy): Bacteria > Planctomycetota > Planctomycetia > Planctomycetales > Planctomycetaceae > SXXK01. Next base: position 20,577 of record JBDKIW010000346.1, on the reverse strand, counting down.
CGGGGGGCGTGTCGGCATCGGAATGGAGCGTGAAGAGTTTCCGCCACGAATTCCCACACCCTGCGATTCCAATGCCGGTATAGGAGCCGGCGTTTTCGGAACCGAAGCCAGATCGGGCCGATCACTTGCCCCGGACACGGGAACTGGCTCAGAATCCTGATCCCTGAGTTGTCGTGTTTGCGGGAGACCGGCCACGTTCCTGGCGGGGCTGGCCGACTCCTCTGAGAAAACCTCCTGAAAAACGTCCTCATCAAGTTCAGGAGTCGAAGGCATCGCTGGCGGCCGTCGACTTTTGTCAGCGACACGAGGCTTACCACGCTTGTGTGGCTTTCGGGAAGAGCTTGTCTCTGATGTGACCGTCGATGAGTCGGGACGTTGATCATTCGTGACTGCGGCAGACGCTGGATCTTCCGGTTTGGATTGTGCCGTACTCGTCGGGGTGTCAGAAGCCGCGGGGCGAGTTGCCGGAATTACCCGATTTTTTCCCTGAGATTCAGCTTTTCTCAAAAGGAATGCGGCTGACAACTCACCATACTCGGTGGCTGCCTGCCATAGAAATTCGGATGCCGTTCGGATCAGGTCCGTCTCCGTGAGTCTTCCCTGCTCAGCCATTCGAATCAGAATTTCTCTGGCGACCGGACCATGACTCTGTCCACGAAGCTGATAATAGTACATGTCACCGCTGGCATCGGCTGCGGACTCCGCAGATTCCCGATCAGGGTTGACCGCCAATGATGAGTCGGAACCCGACTGTCGAAGCCGGGAAGTCGGTTCGGACGAGGCCTCTTCGAATTCAAACGACAACTCTGACAGGTCCTGCAGCACTGCAGATTGTTCGTTAAGGGCCTGTACCTGGTCGGCGGTAATCCACGAATCTGAATCGGTGGACCGCACCGGATCACCGGGACTAAGCGTGCCGTCGTGCAGCAATTCTGCCAATGTCGACGCGGAAACCGGCCCAAACTCCTCACCCAGCAATTGATAATACCATGCAGACATCGCTGACCCTCCACCGACTTCACAGTATCAGACTGTATCTACATCGCAGGAATCAGGGGATGTTTCAGGCCGCAACTGAGTACGTCCGGTTCATCCTGGATGTGGTCGCTTCTGAACAGAATGACTGTCCGTATATCCGCATATGATGGCTATCAATTTCCAGACGCCTGTAAGCGATCCTGAATCGCAGCCAGTAACGCTGCCGAATTCCAGGATCATCCGCGGTTGCAGTAGACGATCATTCAGAAAGTTCAGAAACCGTCGTAACAACGCAGGCGAGCCACAAGCAGATACAGAGTGCTCAATCTAGCTGGTAGCGGGGGCATGTCCTGCTGCAAAATCTCCGCCTTAATCAGAAATTAAGACAGTGACCAGCAGTTCCAGCAGCACGTCTGCTGGTCCACGGTGAAACTCAGACCGTTCAGCTCGCTGTGGCTTACTCGACATGGTTCACAGTTGCGAAGCGGGTGGCGGCTTTTGGGGGATGCCGGGCAGGGCTTTAAATTCAGAGGATCAGGCTGGAATCCGCGGACAACTCTCTGCAGGGCTTGTTGTGCCGGGTTATCCGAGTGTGTTCAGCAGGTCTGCGGCGGACTGCAGTTCCCGGGCGATGCGGGAACCGAGGGATTCTGAGGCCGCAGCGGACAGGGCCGATTCTCCGGGCATCACAGGCCAGGTGTAGGTTTCCACTTCCAGGTGGGGGGCGTAGCTCAGACGAGCGACCTGCTGCAGGGCTGCGGCCAGCTCGGCCCGAGTGGTCTTCAGGGGCCCCAGTGTCTCGGCAAACACAGGGACATGGAAATGCACGCGCCAGCGATCGGCGGTCAGGAAGGCATCGGTCGAAGAATCCAGCAGGTCCTCGACTCGCAGATCCAGTCGGGATTCGATGCGACCATCCGCAAACTTTGCAAATGTCTGATGCAGGTAGCGAGGTTCTGCAAACTGTCGCAGCGCTGCACGTCCTGCGGCATTGTGGCCGGGGTTTTCCAGTTCCACAGCATTCGTAATGTGCACCTTGTTGATGCGAATGCCCTCCCGATCGAAGGCGGCAATTGATGCGGCGACGTCCTCGAATTCCACGGCCTGATGACACACGTCAAAACATAAACCCAGATACTCGCGAACGACGTCCTCGCAGCCCAGCGCTTCGGCCTGCTGAAATAATCCCCGCATCACCGGCAGGCTCCACTGCTGCGTCCCGGAGAGCTCACACAATGGCTCAGGTTCAATCGCAAGACGAATACAGCGTCCGGTTTCCTGATGCAGTGTCTTCAGAAACCGTGCCATACGGATCAGATTGGTGTAACACACGGCACGGAAACTGGGTGACTGAGGATTCATACGACCGCCGAGCGGTACCGTGGACAAACTTCCTTCACCACCTGCCGGAAGCAGCTTTGCCAGGATTGTCGCGCAATTTTCCGTGTATTGTGTCCGTGAAAGACTGGCCCAGTCCGGCAGATAAACCTGTTCCTTCACACGATCACTGTGAAAGTCACCGTAAGGAAACGTGTTCAGCGTGTAACAGACAAGATCGTGTTGCCACAGCGTCTGGGCCAGAGATTCCAGAGCCGCTTCGCTGCTGTTCAGTTCCTCAATCACACTGGCGGCCAGCCACAGTCCGGCGGCGATCGGGAAGTCGAGGGCTGCACGGGCTTCGGCGGTATATCGCGACAGACCGTCGTTGATTTCAGAAACGGTTCGACCGGGATGAACGTTAGTGCAGTAGCTGAGTGGCAGGCGGGAAAAAGTCATACCAGTCCTGGTCAGGGAAGAAACTGTGAAGTCGTCAGGTGCATTGTGAGGAGTCGGGGCGGTGGAATCCGCAGGTGACAGGCCTCTGAAGCAGCCGCAGAGATTCAGACGAAGAGAGACAGCCGGGAAGATTTTTGAATCGTATGAGACTGAGTCCGGTGAATACCAGTCCGCCGCCGCGCGTTCGTCCTCAGATGTCACTCACGGGAGGACGCAGAGTGCCATTGTCCCTGCTGCCCTGCCCTGAAGCAGCCGGATCTGAAAATCGCGGGAACACTCTGAAAATACTCAGGAACGTTTCAGGATTTCATGCACGACTCGGCATTCCCGCTGATCTGTCAGCGTTTGCAGGCGGGTATTGTGCAGAAATGCCAGTTTGCTGTGATCAAAACCAAACAGGTGAAACAGGGTTGCCTGGTAGTCGTTTGGAGTGACTCGATTTTCGGTGGCTGAGTGACCCAGCGGATCGGTTTCGCCCCACGTCATACCTCCCCGAACACCACCACCTGCCAGCCACATGGTGAACCCCTGACCGTTATGATCGCGGCCAGCCGCGGCAGGATCCCCATGATTTTCTGTGACGGGAAGTCGACCGATTTCTCCTCCCCAGTGGACCAGCGTGGTGTCCAGCAGACCTCGTTGTTTGAGGTCCTTGACCAATGCGGCTGCAGGCTGATCCGTACGCCGGCACACGGCCGGCAGCGCCGTGCGGATGCCGGCATGCGTATCCCAGGGCTGCCCACCCAGAAACAACTGCACGAATCGCACACCACGTTCCACCAGACGTCGGGCAATCAGGCAGCGGGTGCCGTATTCGCGAGTTTCATCCTGATCCAGTCCATACAGCTTTTGGGTGGCCTGTGTTTCCGATGAGATATCAAGGGCTTCCACGGCGGCCACCTGCATGCGGGCTGCCAGTTCGTAACTGGCAATCCTCGCATCCAGATCCGCTTCACCGGGAAACTTTTCCTGATGCAGTCGATTCAGGCTGGTCAGCAAACGCAGGTTCTGCTGCTGAGGCAGACCGGCCAGATGCGCTGGCGGGGCAAGGTTCAGAATGCGCGGCTCCTGAGGTCTGAGGACGGTTCCCTGAAACAGAGCGGGCATCCAGCCACTGGACCAGTTCAGCACTCCATCCACGGGATGACCACCGGGATCTGTCAGAACCATGTAGGCCGGAAGGTTCTGATTTTCGGCTCCGAGTGCGTAGGTGAGCCATGAGCCGAGCGACGGCCTGCCGGTCACGGCCGGAATCCCCGCATTCATGTAGCGGATCGAGACTTCGTGGCCATTGAAGCCTGTGTGCATGGAACGAACGACGCACAGTTCATCCACGATGCTGGCGGTGTGTGGCAGCAGTTCGGAAACCTGGGTTCCGCACTGACCATGGGCGCGAAACCGCCAGGGACTTCCCATCAGTTTGCGACTGGCTCGATTGACGAAACTGTAGGTGATTTCGCCCTGATAGTCGGTGCCACTGAATTTTGTCAGCTCGGGCTTCGGGTCCAGCAGGTCGATATGTGAGGGACCGCCATGCATGAACAGCGAGATCATGGCAGTTGCCTGTGCCGGCTGTGCCGTCGGTGGTTTAGGCCGCATGTCGAAATGTGTCGGCTGAGTCGCAACGGTGGGCGGAGCCGCCTGGCTGGCCGTCTGCGACAGCAGCGATGCCAGCGCCAGTCCACCAAATCCCATAGCCTGTCCGCAGAGCATTGCTCGTCGGGATACAGTCTGCATGATGTTTCTTTCTTTACCTGATGCTGGACGTGCCAGGACGGACGTCAGGTTGCTGGTTGACACGCTATGGACTGGGAACGGCTTCGGAGATTCGGCGATGGGCAGCCACTACTTCACGCACAATGTGGTCTTCCACGTCTGGTGACCATTTCGTGGGCAGGCCGTAGTAGATCATGGCGGATTCTCCTTCGTATCCGCCCTCCATCAAGACCCTTCGTGATGGAATGTAGGCCATCACATCATTGCTGTATCCGGCAACCCACGTGGACACCCCGGTCAATTCCTGCTTCAGCCGTATGCTGTAATCCACCACCACTTCACCGCCGAGAAACGTCAGCGTCGCCGCATCACCGAGCTTCCAGACCTGGATGGGATACGGGTAAGTCTGCGGCAGAGTTCCCCGAGTTGCCAGAACGTCCAGAAGCCACTTTGCACGTCGGGCAAGATAAACGTTGTCAGACCGCAGGTCCTGCTCAACCTGTTCCTTTGATGGTAACGTATCGAGGGCCAGATCAATTTCTGTGTAGTCCGTTTTCAGTGCGCCGGAAACAGGTCGCATGACGCCGTTCAATTCGCGGTTGACGGCTGCCGCCGCCTGTCGCCCATAATCCATGGCCAGTTCCACGGTACGTCTTGGCAGTGGATTCTGATCGGCGCCGCAGCCCGCCCAGAACAACGCCACAATGCCCGGATGATTCTGTTCCAGTTCGTACTGAGCAAATCCGGGCCAGTCGCCACACCAGTCCATACCACTGAGGACGGTTGCGTGGCAGGCATACCCGAACAGCACCGCTCGCAGTTGTCCTTCCGGCGTGCGGATCGACAGCACCGGAACTGAGTGGTCGACCGGACCTGCGAGCTGTCCGGCTTCTCTGAGCATGGGAACATCTGCTTCACGATTGTTTCGACGATTCACGGCAAAGGTTGCCTGACCCTCGCCCGCGTGAATCACCGACGGTGCCATGGAGGCCATCGCCTGCTCGGAAACCTTCAGCGTCTGTTCAATCAGATATCGCGTGTAATCTTTGACCAGTTGCTGCTGGTCAGCGGCGAGGGAATACATGGTCAGCAGATTTGTGCCCACCACCGGCCCGGAGTGTGTGTGGGATGTCGCAATTGCAATCTGCGATCGCTGAAGGCCATGCCGTTGCTGCAGTTGTTCACAGATTTCGACGGAGGTCGCTCGATCAATTCCGACCAGATCGAAGGACAGCATCAGGGAGCGTCGTCCGTCGGGATCCTGCAGCACCAGGGCCCGGGCACACAGGTCGTGAATTTTGCCCTGAGCCGGTTTGTCGCGCGATGCGTAACCTGACATCCACATGGGCTGCGGAGGTGTAATTTCAACGCGTGACATCCCAGCCTGCCACGGCTGATCTGCCTGAACGCACAATGGCAGGACAGCACACAGAATGAGGCCGGCGGAAATGCCGTGAGCAGCCATGGAACGACTCCGACAGGAAGGCAAATGCGGGGAAGGATCACGTAGCGGGGACCAGTGACCTGAGGTACGACTGGTCCGTCAATTTTCCCCAATTTGCCCACCAGTGGCAAGCTATTCTGTGGCAGAAGTCCTTTTCCCGGCGGCATTTTCAAGTGTTTGCGAGTGAGGACGTGTAAAGCGGGTGTGAGTTTTCAACCACGGATGGACACAGATGACCACGGCTGGGTTATGAGGTTGGGGTTGCATCCTGGCCGAAACTTTTGAGCGGCGACGCGTCAGCGGCCGGTTGCGATTCGTGTGTGAGGACGCGGTTTCATCGGAGCCGAAACATGTTTGCGGCTTAGCAGGAGCTGCGCCCTCCCTGAGGAAGTAGCGCTTGCCATTTTCTGCACGGCCCGATCAGCCCTGTGCGGTGCCCGCTGCCGACTCCAGCTCTTCAGCTCTGCGCCGATGCACGTCAGACATCTTTTCATCTTTCATCGCTCGATACGTTTCTTCGAGCAATCGATGAATCTCCGGATTCTGATTCCGTGCCTGAATTGCCTGGGTGAGGTCCTTCAACGCGTCATTCCAGCGAGCCAGTCGTACGTTGATTTCTCCACGAGTCGCCAGGGCATCCGGATTGTCCGGAATCAGTGCCAGGGTCTGCTCGGAAATCTGCAGTGCACGATCGCCTTCGTTCGGACGTCCGCGGATGATGGCGATGGCAAGATTGTTCAGGACCATCGGATTGCGGGCGCGTGCCAGGACATTCGCCTGCTCCAGCCACACGATGGCCTTCTCGTAACTCTGAAGATACAACGCGTGCATGCCCAGAAGATTCAGTGCCACGACACCGGACTGACCGTCCATCCGCAGTCGTTTGATGGCTTCTTCTGCCTGAGCTGCCGCGGGGTGTGTCGACAGGCTCAGCCGGGACAACCGCTCAATCGCTGAAATTGCGGTGCCCTGACTGATGGCTGCATCACTGAGCAGTGGCAGAATCTCTTCAGGCTTTGTGTCGCCAAAATCGATCTGATCGCGGTCGCGGACCTTTGCCAGTTGTGTGCCGGAGTAACCTGTCAGTCGATCAAACAGCATTAATGAGGCACGACCATTCAATTCAAAGATCATAACGTCGCTGCTGGTTGGCTCTACCGAAGGCTGAGCGATGAAGTCGGCCAGCAGACTGCGAACATCTTCCGGACGCTTCAACAGCAGAAACGCCTCAGATCGTTCAATCAGGGCCGCCGGGTCATTCGGCTTTTCCTGCAGTGTTTTTTCGGTTTCTTCCAGCAAAGTCATCAGCAGACTCTCACCCTCAGCGGCTTCGCCCGCTTCCAGCAGCAATCTCCCCAGAGAAATACGCATTCCCGGACGGATCTTTGCCACTGGTCTGAGGGTTTCGACGGCGGCCGCGTTTTCTCCAGCCAGAAACTGCAACTGACACAGAAATAGCCGAGCTTCAGGATCTTCCGGCGACTGTTTGACTTTCTCATCCCAGAACGCGGTCACTGCTTTGTATCGATCTGGTTCAATCACGGCTCCCAGCGTTCGCAGCAGTGTGAGCAGCTGGATGCCTCGTCCATTGGCCGGGGACATGTTGACAGCAGCGAGGGTCGGGGCCACGACACCGTCACGATTCAGGATGGATTCGTTCAGTCGGCGTTCCACCAGCATCAGTTCGAGGTCTGCGAGGGCATCCTTCAGTTCCTGATCGTCTTTGGATTGTTCCAATCCGGAGATCAGCACGCCACGGGCCTGATCGTAGTCGGCGGCCAGTACCAGCGCTTTGGCGAGTGCAATGCGGACCCTGGCATTTGAGCGATCCTTCTCCAGCAGTTGGCTGAGTTCAGCGACCGCTCGCAGGGCTGCGGCTTCGGCATCCTCGCCCGGACGATTCATCTGTCGCTTCAGCTGGGCAATTTCAAGATTCAGTTCCGGTTGGACTTTGGCGGCTTCCGTCAGGTGCAGTTCCGCCAGCGACCACTCCTGCTTCTCAAAATACAGTGACGCAAGAATTCGGTGTGCTTCGGTATTTCTCGGTGAAGATTCCAGCACCATCTTCAGCTGCTTTTCCTTTTCCTCATTCGACATCGGACGAATCGGCTGCTCCGTCATGGCCTGGCGCACCAGCCAGAGTCGGGCTTCGAATGAGCCGATTTTGTCCGGCGGAGCCAGCCTTGCAATTTCAGCATAGCCCTCTTCCGTACGGCCGGTGGCCACATAGAAATTCCCGAGCCGCAGGCGATACTGCGGCTCACTGGGACGCAGGTTGCACAAGGCTTTCAGGCAGGTTTCCTGAACGGTCGTGTCGCTGGATTTCAACGCATTGTTATACGCTTCCTCATACCGCAGCAGGACCGGTTCCAGTGTCGAATGGCGGACCCAGAGATAGCCCGCAAGTCCGATGACCAGCACCAGCAGAAACGGAAGACCGGCGGCCAGCAGGATCAGTCGTCGCGAAAACAGCCAACCTTCGTTCAGGGCATACGCGAATTGCCCAAGGTTGGCGAGACGAAAGAACTGCGTCAGGCTGGGATAACTGCGGTGGTCGCCGTTGCTGTCAGATCTTTTCGAGCTGGCTGAACCTGTACGAATCTGTTTTTCCGACACGAGAGTTTTCCTCAATGACCATTAACCAATGCGGATCCTGAATTTCAGCCTGACTCATCCGGGCCGACAGCACTCACAGCATTTTTCGAAGAATCACGTCAGCAATCTGTCCCGCCACGGCCGCGATAAAGACTGTGGCACTGAAAACCGCGGCCCGCATCGATAATGATGGCATGTCGACTACCGTCGCTGCACCCGGCTCGGGAGTTGCCAGCCAGCGGTTCCAGAAGCCAATGAACGGATTGCGATAGGTCAGGGACAGCCCGGAACGTGGTGAGTCCGGAACTCGTGAGGTCAGCAGATCAAAAAACGCATCGCCACTCATCAGCAGCCCGGCAGCAATCGAGAGGCTGACATAGCCAATGGCATCGTGCAGCATTCCCGTCGACAAATCGAACTGATATTTGTCCCATACGAAGATCACTGACAGGACTCGCACGGCGTTCATTAAGCCTGCCGCACCCATGCCACACAGCAACAGTACCAGGCCATGCACGGCCGACCGACGCTTCATGCAGATCACAAGTCCAGCGATAAACAGGATCGTGAAGAGTGATTTCACGCCACTGCAGGCCTCTGCTACGAGAAAAGTCTTTCCCGGAACACTGAGGACATTGCCTTCGCTGAAGTGCAGCAGCCCGACTCTGTGACAGATCGCACTCGCAAACGCTGTCGTTCGCCCCTGCAGCCACTGAATCAGAGTGTTGTCCAGATCATTCGGAAGTCTGAGTGTCAGTAGTGGCAGAATAGAAAGATACATGAGTGACTGCTGATAGCCCTGCTCACGCGATGCCAGCGTCCAGCCCATCAACAGCAGCATCAGCCCCGAGACCGCGACCCAGGGCGATGCCAGCACAATGGCAGCAACAAGACACAGCAGATCCAGTCCGATAAGAGCCAGTGATAACCAGCCCCAGCGTTCCAGCTCCGGAGCTCTTCGCGTGTGAAACAGCCACACGAACATTCCGATCGCAAACGGGAAGAACTGATAATGCTCCAGACTCCACGTGCGATAGTAATGCAGCACAGCGAACGGCAGGTGCGCGCACACCAGCAGCAGCAGCGGAATCAGATTGCCGGCCTTCTTCGAGGTCTGTGATACCTCAGGCTGACCAGCTACGCCATCTGCAGTCTCAATTGCGGACATCACTCACTTCCAGAGGTCTGTGAAAATCACACTCAGGCATACCCGCTTTCGGACACGAGTGCTGCCGGATGCTGGCCGCGATTCACGAGGCCTGATGTTTGAACCGACGACAGAGTGCCGTCTTTGAGTACGACTCTGCAGGCGCCCGACTTGCTGCCGTGCAGCGGTCAGCCGGATGTCGCAACGTACCCGCGGAACTCTAGTTCCTGTATTGAATAAAACGTCATAATTGGGGGGGAAATGCGGGTAATCCAGCACATTCCCGGGGCAGGAATTCGAAATTCCCGGAATGTGGCGTTTCATCCCGAACAGCCTCGCTGTCACAACCGGAATTTTTCGTGCATCCGGAGATTCCGGACCCCTGGTGCCACCAGCGGCGTTTCCCGTCCCACTATGGGTCTTTGGTAAATGCACCAGGGTCTGGTTGTGTTCTTCATATGCTCAGGAGTCTCACTGGTCAGTGAGGAAGGACCAGTAGCCGGACCCGGGAATACTCCATGTCGTGTCATTGATTTGTGGCGCCGGGCATTGATCACCGCCTTCACCGGCATCGCAGGTGCGACCTGCCGTGGGATCCGACACCCGCTGTGATTCATGTGTCCATGGTCGTGACACTTCGCATCGGACACGACCGCGTTCGCCCCCTCAGGTGAATCCTGTCGCAGAAGTCGCCAGCTTTAATCAAGCCCTTCCCCCGATACTTTTGGCGGTCGCTTCACCCTTCAATATCCCGGTGATGTGTTCGGATGTGGTTCGCTCTGTTCGCTACAGACCATCCCGAGTCGGCATTCACAAACCGTCCTGAAACAACGCGGCTGAGGCAGCGCGACAGTTTTCTCCAGGGGCTCGAAGACTGATGGCCTGTGCTTCACCCACCGTTCTCCCGGGAAATCCCGCTTCACACCCGTGACTCAACGGATCAGATGACCTCGCGCTGCAGACATTCACCCTTACGAGAATCACGCTGTTCCGCTCGGCCGCATTGAAATTCAGTGACAGTCAACAAATCCGGATGCACTGTGTATTCGGTTTAAGTCAGACCTTGAGGAGTAATAAAATGAGATGTGTACAAGTACGTTACTGGTGCATACTGATGGCAGGACTCACCTGCTGCTCCGGAGTTAGCCATTCGACATCAGCACAGGCTGGTCTGGTGGCCGTCGACTGGCGCGGAGATTATGTTTCAAAATCATTGCAATTGGCAGGCCATAACCCGGCACTCGCGAATTCGAATGACAAATACGGCGATCCTGACCCGACCCCGGTCCCTGGCGCGGCTGTCTACAGCGGCCGACTTGTCAGTAATTCGACGCCCTACAATCCCTCGCTGGCCGACGGTTACAACACCGCTGCCCCATCTGCGGTTTTCTACGGAGGCCATGCCGTGGAATGGGCGACGTCTACTGGCAATACAGGTTTCACCAACCTGTCCGTTGAAAACCAGGGAACAACAGATGCGCTGCAACTGGAAATTAAAGCCAATTCCGGACCTGCATCGGATCTTGTGTCCTACGCGTCCGTTTTCTACTGGCAGAAAAAGGACTTCCTGAACGGACTCAACAACAAGGTGGTAGATCTCAGCGATACATTCTTCACACTGAAGACCACTCAGGTTTCCGTGCCATCGCAGAATCCCGATCAGTTACGATGGGTCATTCGCAACGGGACGAGCGACTTCTATATTTCTGATCTTGTCGCAAATGTGCTGAACAACTCTGACTATGCCTTCACGTCTTACGCCCCGGTCCTGACCTGGAAAACTTATGATCCGCTGGCGGGGCTGGCGGGGATTCACTGGAGCAGCGGGACCGCTGCGTCCGCCGCCACGCTGACCAACATCACGGCCTTCGGGTTCTATCTCGATTACGGTGCCCTCGCTCATGCCGTCGACATGAAGATCACGCAGTTTCTGGTGACCGCGAAGGGAAATGGGAACGAAAACCCCCAGGGCACGGTGCCCGAACCGGGCTTTGCGCTGGCTGGGTTGTGCGGGGTTGCTTTCTTCGGTGTTCGACAGCTGAAGAAGCACAGGTCCCGAAAATCGGCCTCCACCGCCAGCATGCCGTCGACGCCCGCCATGGACGAAAGCCCTGTCGGCCCGGTCGGAGCCTGACATCCGTTGCTGAAAACTCGGGACAGTGCTGTGACGCTGGCGGTACCCGGATCGCGCCACGCGTCACAGCCATTTTTTCGCCCAGACGTCCGTCGCAAAGCGTATTGCCCAATCGGTTATGCACAGGCTTCCCGACAGGTCTGACGCTGCCATTCATTGTGAACAAAGACTGAGGAATCCGTCCGGTGAATCGACAATCAGGACTCTTACAAAACTTTATGTCACGAACACGGCCAACGTCCACGATGCTGATCTTAGCCGCTGCTCTTCATATGTATGCGGTCTGGCGGGATGTGTCATCCCGGATGACGGTCGCTGATCTGCTGGTGGCGGTACCGGTCATCGTCGTCACCGGTTGGATGTTTCAGCAGCGGCGAATAAGGCAACCGCTGCGCTGGACCAGTCTGAGCGGTGTGTTGCTGACCATGGATGTGGTCTGCACGGTGTCGGGGATTGTGTCATCGAACACATGGATGATCACCTGCGGATTGTGTTGCTTGCTGCTCGCAGTGCTGCATGCATCTGTTGATCGTTGCAGCCTGCGGAGTCTTTCGATCCTGCTGCTGCCCGTTGTTCCCGCAATCAGTCTTTCCGGGATGGTCGACGATTGGTTGAAACTCAACATGTCACACGTGGCCCGGACGCTGATCAGTCGTGTGTCTCACGCCCTGAGTCTTCCCCATTATCGTGATGGGGACTTCTTCCGCCTGGGAGACCTCAGTTTTTCTCTGCTTGAAATGTCGGACGGCCTCGGTTCTCCGATCGCGTGGCTGGCACTGGCATTTCTGGTGATTTGTGTTCGACGAGTTTCCTTCGTTCCGGCATCGTTGTTCACGCTGGCCTCAATGAGTGTCTGGGGCATGCTCACGCTGGCTCGAGGGATCCTCGGAGTGTCTTTGCTGGGGGCACACGAGGTGGAGCCGATCGGAGAAACACAACGAATGATCATGAATGTGTGTTTGCAACTGCTCGGGCTTGCTGTGTGGGTAAGCGCCGGACACACCGTGTTCTGGCTGACTCACCCCATCCCCGTTTCTCAATTCGCTGAATCGCGATCTGAGGAATTTAATCTGCTGACATTCTTCTGGAATCGAGTGATGGGGCACGCACCGGGACGTGGCAGGCGTCTGACCCGCGGGAGTGCAGGACTTTCGATTCATCAGTTTCCGACTGTCGTGTTTGTGCTGTGTACTGCCGTCCCGAGCCTGTGCTCGAACCTGTTCTGATCAGCGATGTCGGAATTCGTCGGACCTCAACACCACTCGATTATTCAGATTCCGGAGCCGTAATGATGTCGTCGTATGCTGGACACACAACCACAGAGAACTCCGTCGACGCTTGTCCGAAGACTTTTCCGATGTCTGCAGGTCAGCGGGTTCGCAGATTACGCAGACGCCCGTGGCGTTCCCTGCTGCAATCGGCCCTGTCCCTGTCGGCGTTCGCTGAATTTCTGGAGCAATGGAAAGCGTCTCGACCACGTCGGTATCTGTTTGGTGCGATGCCGTGGAGTGGGCTTGCGGCAGGCACGGGGCTGTTGCTGACGTCGCTTCTGCTTCGAAATGTGCAGCACTATGAACACAACTATGAGCAATTGCTGGAGCAGGCGCAGCGTGCTGGTCAGGTGTCGCTGCAGCTTCAGTGCCTTGAAGCACTTGCTGATCTGAATTCGGAAAATGCTCGACGCACTATGGAACTGGGTGTCCTCCTGACCAGGCAGGGTAACCGCAATCGCGGGGTTGCTCTGATTCGAAAAGCGGCCGATGGTGGTGGTACTGGTCTGGCTGATGCGCATGTGTGGCTGGCCAGGGACATGCTCAGGCAGGGCGATCGTTCAGATGGCGTCCCTGCGGAAGTCGAACGCCATCTGCAGGCCGCGATGACTCTGTCTCCGGCCGCTTCTGAAACTCATCTGCTGATGGCCGAGCACTACGAGAGCGTTGGAGAAGCGTTTCTGGCGAACAAATACCGCCTCTCTGCAGCGCGGCTGGATCCACGACTTTATCCAGCAGCACTGACTGGTCTTCCGATTGACCCTCAGGCGGCTGCTGTGAATTCGAATCTCAGAAAGGAAGCCATCACCACGCTGGAAAACCAGCTGAGTCTGACTCCCACCGATGCGAGGCTGCGCACGGCACTGGCAGAGGTGCTGATGTTGAATCAACAGTTGGACGAGGCTGGCCGGGTTCTGAACGAAGCGACGGAGGCCGATGATCCTCAGTGGATTCAGCGGGCGTTGAGCCGCTGGAATGTTGCACAGGCGGTTGCCCTGATGAACGCGTCACCGCTGAATCACGAGGCCTGTTTTCCCTTTCTGAAAGCGGCACTTCGACAGGATCCTCAGAATGCCGGTGCGATCCGACTGGCTGAGGAACTGGCACGTTCGGGAATGATCTGGCCGCCTGAAACCTTCGACTCTGCGATACGGGTCGTGGGAGAAACGCTGGAGAAATTTCCGGAATCTGATTCTGTGCGCATCGACCTGTGTCAGTTGCTGAATCTGGCCGGTCGGCATGTCGAGGCGGCTGAGTTTCTGGCCCCCTTGCAACATACCAATGCTTCGCTAAAGCTGATGTTGGTAAAAACGCTGATGCAGGCCGGTGATCTGCAGGGAGGGACCCGCTGCGGAGAATCACTGCTGACGACGCTGGCAACCACTCCTGCCTCCACGTCCCGCGTGCTGCTGACGGCTGAGTGTCTGCTGCTGCTGAATCGTGCCGAAGAAGCTGTGAAACTGCTCCGGCAGCAGGGGCAATCCATTGCTCCCAAAGAGGTTCCGGAGCCGCTGACGGTGCTTTATGCTCGTGCGTGTCTGGCTGCGGCCGCGAACAAACTACAGCGACGAAACACAAGTGATGCTGCTGAAACGCCAGTGGTTTCAGCGGGGATCATCAAGAACGAAGACGAAAATGACCCCGTATTTCTGCTGTTCGTGGCTCTTGCATGTGATGCCACCCGGTATCAGGCACTGGATCACCTGACGGCATTGACGCTTGGAACCGGGGCCGAGGCGCGACAGGCTGAGACAGTGTTGCAGACACTGCGTGCCAGCGGGAAATTTGCGAACGAGATTCTGTCTCTGACCGGCATCAATGCCATTCGCAGCGAGCGTTATGACATCGCCGTGACGGCTCTCGAGCAGGCTCGGGATTGCGCGGAACACGAAGACCCGCGCATTCTGAACAATCTGGCACTGGCCATGATTCGCAGAGATTCCGGTGAGGGCGAACAGGCTCTGGAAACGATCAATCAGGCGCTGGTTATGCTGCCGGGGCATCCGGATCTGCTGTCAACACGAGGCGAAATTCATGTGGCCCGACACCAGTGGAAGCATGCCCTGCAGGACCTGACCACCGCTCTTGACTTGCGTCCGGACAATGCCCCGATCCATCGACTGCTGGAGCAGACCTGCACCGGGCTCAACGCAGAACGGCAGGCCCTGATCCATCGTCAGATCGCAGAGCGACTGGAGGGACACGGTCGTGCTGATGCCATGTCGGCCAATTGACTCCGCTCCGAGACTCCCGACCAGCGGAAGCTGCGACCGTTGTGAAGTCCCCGGGATTGAATGTCGTGTTGTGTTCCCGATGTTTCGTTTCACTTTTCAGAATTGAGTTTCCTATGAATGCTTCAGGCCTGGAGGTGTTTGATCGTACGCTGCAGACCGCCCATATCTGGCTGAATGATATTATGGAGGAACTGCAGTGGACGGATCGACAGAAAGCGTGGCGTGCCATGCGCACCGTATTTCATGCTCTGCGGGATCATCTGCCGGCAGAAGAGAATGCGCACCTGGCTGCCCAGTTACCGCTGTTGCTGCGGGGGGTCTGGTTTGAGGGATGGAGGCCAGCTGCGACCCCGATTCCTGATCGCTCCCGCTGGAATTTCCTCGGACTGATCAACGATGCGTTCAGCAATGATCCCGTGGCTGACGCAGAGGCGATCGCTGCAGCCGTGTTTCGAGTGCTCGTGAAGCATACCGGAGAAGGTGTGACGACCAATATCCGGAATGCTCTGCCTGGGGGAATTCGGGACCTCTGGCCTGTGGAGTCACTCGATATCTCAAGTTGACGTTCGAACCTTGCAGCGCTGCCGGCCTGCGGATCCCGGACAGACGGGATTCCGCATGCTCCGGATGTTGGCTCGGCGTCGGTCATACGGGACGCGATCAGCCCGGAGATCGACGTCAAATCAGAACTCAGCCGTGGCAGATTGCATCGCAGGGCTGAGATGTTTTTCCTCAGGGGGGCTGTGACGTGGATTATATGCAGCACAGGAATGCCGCCGAGAAAATGCTCACGGATCACAACGCACTGATGAGTGGCATCTGCTGCAATCGTCGCTGGATCTATGAACTGTGTGAACTGGGTATGCCCAGATTCGGCGAGCTGGCAACTCGATTGCGCGAACTGCGTTCCGCCCTGCACTCCCATTTCCATGACGAAGAGGCTTTCAGTGCAGCCCTGCGCGATTCCAACGCCAGGGTTGTGCTCAATCACGACCTAGAGAAAACCCATCAGGAACTGCTGCAACGACTGGATGTCATGATCAGCCGTCTGCAGTCCCCTCACGAGCAGTTTTCCGGTTGGCATGCAGCCATTGCCGAAGTGGAGACTCTGGTGACCGATATCTGCAATCACGAAAACATGGAAATGGATGGGCTGAAAAAATCGCTGCTGCCGGAGCCGGGATAGTTTCAGGGGGCCCGGGTCGGAGCCCTTGCCGTATCCGACCTGCGAAAGTCCACCAGCCGCAAATCCTTCTGAATTCCAGGGAAGATCTTTGGTGTCCGCTGATGGATGCCTCGACAGGAGACGCACTGAAACTCGGAGATCGTCAGTGTCCACCACGGAATGGTATTTCCAGTACCTTCAGACATCAGAGTTTCAGGTGAGCAAATGACAACGACTTCAGACATTGAGTCCAGTGATGCCGAGCTGGCCGCGAGGGAAGCACAGGAATTTGCGCGATGGCGCGAACGCCGTTCGCTGGCCCGAAAGAAACTGGCCCTGCTGACACCGCGTGAACACGAGATTGCGATGATCACTGCTCAGGGAATCAACAGCCGTGAGGCCGCTCTGGCACTGAAGATTTCCGTAAAGACCGTGGAAAAACACCGCGCGTCCGCGTATCGGCGACTGCATGTGAATGGCGTCATTGGCCTCGTGCGGCTGATTATCGAGGCGGAACTGGAGTGAGTAGCGGCTGATGGTTTCGATGGGATTCGGCAGATGTGTTGGAACCTCACCCCTTCAACGTCTTGATCTGTACGACAACCCGAGGCCCGTAGTTCCGAATGGTACCGCGCCAACATTTCGGGATGTCGGTCCATCCGATATGACAGTTGCCGCAACGTCGCTGGTTAGTCCGTCTGGTGGGCGAAAATTGTGTGTTTTTTCGGGCTTCAGGCGTTTTTTCTGTCGGCTGACGGAGTTCGAGGGGGCCTTCCTGAAGCAGAAGCCCTGTCACGTGGTGCCTCGTGGTTACTCTGCAGAGGCGACAACGTTCGTTCGGGTTCCACTGCCGCGATCACAACGAGACATAGGCCTCCAGGTCCGCAGGATGGTCCTTTGTTCAGGGGCATTCAGCCCCCTCAGGGAATCTGATTTTTCCGGGTTCGGGGATCATCATGATGACAACCATCGAAATGGAATCAGAAGTTTCAGAAGACCTCGGGCCTGGCGGTGAACGGCAGGCGTTTTCTGAGTGGAAGAAACGGCGCCACGACGCACGCGAGAAACTGCAGCGACTTACGCCACGAGAACTTCAGGTCGCTGTCATGACGGCACATGGTATCAATAGCCGTGAAGCGGCCGTGGCACTGGGAATCTCCGTGAAGACTGTGGAAAAGCATCGAGCCTCCGCGTACTGGCGTCTGGACCTCACCGGAGTGATCGGTCTGGTTCGGCTGATCGTCGAGGCGGAACTGGACTGAGCTGATTTTCCTCAAGATCGAAGTTTCCAGCCGTCTCAGCATGCGGCAACAGACTCTCGTACCGGGACGCGAACTGTACTGTGGCAGGCCATTACGCCAACGCAGATCAAATGCGCGACGCGCGTGCAAATCGCGTGGACTACTCATGAGTGCTTTCTGCTGGACTGGGGACGAGAGATTGCCAGGCCCAGCGGTAGAGATTTCTGGAGTCCGTGTAGCGCGCTTCAGACGCTGCCGCACCCAGCACGACGACGATCAGCCTGTGTCCCTCGCGCTGGCCCACCGAAACGAGGCAGGCTCCGGCCTTGTCGGTCGTGCCTGTCTTGATTCCCTCATACCCCTCAATCCCCAGCAATTCATTTGTATTCTTCCAGAGAACGTGACGCTGATAACCTCCGGGACCGGTCACCGTCGCACCGCGCTGACGCGTCGAGACAATGCGATTCAGCAGTGCACTGCCCCGACAGGCTCTGGCGAGTCGTGCCAGATCCAGGGCCGTTGCCAGATGGTGCGGCGCTGTCAATCCATGCGGGTTCTCATAATGCGTCTGCAGCATTTCCAGCCGCTTTGCTTCGGCATTCATCGCGGCCACAAACTGCTGCAGGGGATCGTCTGAAGTCGGAGAATCGTCGGGTGCGGTCAGTTCGAGTTCCTGCAGAATGCGGTCACCAAAGTGCTCCGCGATCGCCACGCTCATGTCGTTCCCGGAAGGCAGCATCAACCCATAAAGTGCCTCTTCGACTGCCAGTGATTCATCACGACGAACATCCGCGGTGGAACCACGTGTCTGATCGGCTCGGTCCGAAACCGTCAGCACTTCCGAAAGCACCGCGGGTGATTTTTCCGCCAGACGAGCCACCAGCCATGCGGTCATCATTTTCGTCGTACTGGCAAAGTCCAGCGGCTGCGTCGACTGGAATCCCGCCAGTTCTTTTCCGGAATCGGCGTCCACGATGGTCCATGCCTCACTGGTGACGGGAGGCGGCCCGATCAATGCGTCATCGGTCCGCTTTGGAAGGACTTCCGCGTTCACCAGCTCCGGAGCCGGGATCGGCGTCTCTTCAATGACCGGGCCCAGGGCGTTCCAGAAGTCCTGCGTCACGCGTCCGTCAACCGGTAGACCTTTCTGCTCCTGAAATCTGCGTACAGCTGCCGCGGTTGCTGGTCCGAAATCACCATCCACACCGAGATCGGGAGAGGGATCAAGACGCGCATTCAGAGTGCGCTGAAGAAGTTCGACGCGCAGACCAAAAGCACCCGTTTCGAGGATGGTTTCTGTTTCGGGGGCTGACGTCCATGGCGGGTTGAAATGATCAAACAGGACTTTTGCGATCCGCCCGATCACGAGGTGTGCAGCATTAGTGTCCTCCCAGCTGCGGTCGCGATTGTTTGTGGTGAGCACACAGATGGCGAATGGTCCATTGGGGCCGTAAATCAGACCGGCATCGCAGCGTGATGCAGAGACAGCACCGGATTTGTGGGCGATCTTTGTGCCGGAAGGCAGCTCTCTGGCCAGCATGGATCGATCTTCACAGGCCTGCAGATGTTCGAGCATGGCCCGACAGGACTCCTCGGATGCCGCAGTGCCACGATGGATGGCATCCAGTAGGTCCAGTGTTTCTCGAGCTGTGGTGCTTCCCAGTCCAAACGTCTGACTACGATCCGGTGCGATGGAGGTGTCGCCGCGGTAGACCAGGGAATTCAGACGTGTCTCCGGGTATCCGAGTCCTGCCATGCAGTCCGCTGTGGACGACAGCCCAATCTGCTGCACCACGAGGTTGGTCGCCGTATTGTCGGAGTCCCGGATCATCAGCCGAATGCAGTCCCGGACAGACAGTTTCAGACCGGCGGAAAAGTGAGTGGTCAGGATTCCTGAGCCGGGGACTTTGTCCGAGTCTTTCAGTTCGAGGAGATTGTTCAGCTGCAGTTGGCCGCTGTCGGCTTGTCGGTAGGCCGTCACCATGACGGCCAGTTTGATCAGGCTGGCCGTTGGCTGAACCGTATCGGCTCGTTCGAAGAATTCCACTCCGCTTTCCAGGTGCCGGACAGCGACGGCGATTTCTCCGGGATACTCAGCCAGCAGGGGGCGGATCAGATCGGCCGGATCTTCGGCCGACACTCGCGGAATCTGACACAGACCGGCGATAATAAGGCCGCACGAAAGCAGGACAGGAAGTGGGCGGAATGCGGAGAACATCGCTGGAAACCTCCGGATCGAGATGCGGTGAACGCTCAGGTGGTGGATTCTACAGCAGGAACAGTGTTGACTTCGACTGAGAGGCACAATTCGTGGGGGGGGGCTGATGGGACGGATGGGACTGATAAGACGGATGGGACGGATGGCGTGGGATTCAGCGGCGATCGTGGCCGAGACCCAGCTTTGTCAGCCAGCGACGGCTGGACGATTTGCTGCTTGTCTGACTGGCCGAACCGAGTGTGCCGTCGTCGTTCAGAGTCAGACCCAGTTGTCGAGCACGGACTTCAATCTGCTGGCGGGATTGCTGCAATTGGCTTCTGAGGCGTGCAAGTCGGGCACGTTCAAACGCCAGTTCCAGCTCACCCAGTCGCGTGAGTTCGTCGAGTCCACGCAGAGATTGCTGCACCAGCCTGGCCATATCCACCGGACAGTCCGCAAGCAGCTCTCTCAGTTGTTCGGCGGTGAGCAGCGTTGCCCGGGATTCCTGGCGACTACGAAATCGATTGATCAGCAGCGACAGAAACGTTTCCCGCTCAAGAAAGGCTTCACGAAGCGGACCGTCACTCAGTGATTCGGGGTCAACGGCCTCGGGAATGCTGTTCAGAAACTCTTCATCAGGCATCGCGGCCGGCAGAACGGGCTTTTCAAGAGGTTCTGT
>JBDKIW010000345.1:0-10215 GCA_039796955.1 Planctomycetota bacterium | reverse complement strand
AGCGGCAGGTTGTGGACCTTGTGTATCAGGGGAACACCAACAAGGGGATTTCGATTCAGCTGGGAATCAGCATCAAGACGGTTGAAAAGCACCGCGCGAAGTCGATGCGTAAGCTGAAGGTCACATCGATTGCCAGTCTGGTTCGGCTGATGGATCGCGAGCGGGATCAGCCTCCGGGTCCGCTGGGGGGCTGAATAATCTTCCGGCTGGGAGTGCGGCGGTTTGCGTTGTTTGATAATCCGGATCCGGTTTGGGTGTCAGCCGGTTTGAGGCAGATCAAACAGATGAGCGAACCGCTGCACGACGATTCTGCGGAGCTGCTGAAAATCGGGGCGATCGAACTGTTCGCTGTCGACAAGATCCTGGGCGATCTGGCGTGACAGCTGCAGCAGTTTGAGGTCACGCACGGGATCTGCGACGCGCAGCGGCATGGCTCCGCTTTGCCGCAGTCCGAGGATATCCCCGGGGCCACGCAGTTCAGCATCCTTTTCTGCCAGTTCAAAGCCATCGGATGTTTTTTCGAGTGCGGTCAGGCGAGTGACTGCGTCGGGGAGATCGGTTTCCGAAAACAGGAAGCAATAGCCCTGAAACCGCCCGCGGCAGATACGACCTCGCAGCTGATGCAGTTGTGCCAGTCCGAAGCGTTCTGCTTGTTGGATGATCATCAGCGTGGCATTGGGAATGTTGACTCCCACTTCGATGACGGTTGTGGACACCAGCACATCGGTTTCGTGGTTTCGGAAGCGTTCCATCACGGAGTGTCGCAGGTCTCGATCCATGCGACCGTGCAGCAGGTCGACTCGTAATCCCGCCAGTTTGGATTTCTGCAGGTGCTGAAAGAAGACTTCTGCGGAGGCGAAGTCGTCTTCGGCCTGGCCTTCGACGCGGGGGCAGACGACGTAGGCTTGTCGGCCCTGTCGCACCTGTTCATGCACGAACTGCCAGACTCTGTCCTGTTCGGGACCACCGCAGATCCTCGACGTAATGACTCGCTGACGCCCCGGGGGAAGATCACGAATGACGGAGACATCGAGATCTCCGAATTGTGTCAGGCAGAGGCTTCTGGGGATTGGAGTGGCGGTCATGACGAGCACATGGGGGCTGAGTTCTCCATTGAAGAACCCGGCACGCTGGCGAACGCCAAAGCGGTGTTGTTCGTCCACGACGGCCACGGCGAGGTTTTTGAACTGCACGGCTTCCTGGATCAGTGCCTGAGTTCCGATGATCAGTTGGAGGGTCCCGCTGGAGATGCCGGTCAGAAGTTCGCGGCGCTGCGCGGCTGGCAGGCCGCCGAGGAGCAGGCAGCGCTGGACGCGGCTGTTTTTCAGGAGTTCTTCGAAGGTCTCCCAGTGTTGAGTCGCGAGGACTTCTGTGGGGGCCATCAGCACGGCCTGCTGACCGGCTGCGACCGCGGCCAGCATCGCATAAACGGCGATGGCCGTCTTTCCGGCGCCGACATCGGCCTGCAGCAGGCGGTGCATGGGTTGCTGCAGTTTCAGGTCACGGACGATGTCCTGCACAGCGGAGTTCTGGCCGTCGGTCATGCGAAAATCGAACAGTCTGCGGATACGCGCATCGATGCGAGCGGAGACATCAATGGGGACGGCTTTCAGGCGTTGTGTCATCCGTCGGCGCAGAGCCAGGCCCAGTTGAAATTCGAGGAGGTCATCCAGCAGGACGCGTCGGCGGGCGTCTTCCCACTGCTGCCTGCTCTGGGGAATATGCAGGCCGCGCAGGGCGGTGGCAAGTTCCGGAAGTTGGTGAGCCGTGCGGAAGTTGAGTGGTAAAGGATCGGCAACGAGATCGGCACATTGTTCGGTGACAGCGCGCGTCATGCGTCGCATGCTGTCCATGCGAATTCCGTCCGTCAGTGGATACCGGGGGAGGATACCGGAAATCTGGTCGGGATCATCTTCCGGGGGCAGCACGTAGACGGTGGGGTTATTGAATTCCCAGCGTCCGGCGCGGCGACCGGGTTTTCCGTTGAAGACGAGTCGATCGCCGTCCTGGTACTTCTTCATCATCCAGGGTTGATTGAACCAGAGGCCGCGCACGAAATGTCCCTGGCAGTTCAGCAGGATGCCGACCAGAGTTCGGCCGCCGGACATCTGTCGGCAGTCGCGATCCACGACGATTCCGTGGACGGACTGCACCAGATCGGGCTGCAGTTGTGGAACGGGTCGGACGTCGCTGAAGTCGTGGATATCGGTGGGCAGGTGAAACAGCAGATCGCGAGCGGATTCGATGTTCAGATTTTTCAGCAGGGCTGCGCGTTGCGGACCGACGCCGCGAACAAACTGAACGGGCATAGCAAGCCGATCGACGGTGTCGGGGGCCGAGTCGGGGGGGGCCTGGCGTTGCGGAGAATCGGACATGACCACACTATACATTCGCAACCCCCGTATCGGGAAGACAAACAACTCCACCAGGACGCGGACAGCAGCAAACTGCCGGTGTGATTTGCCATGCAAGAGAAAAGCGAGTTGGAAAACCGGATTCCGGGGAATTTGTGTTTCGGGGACAGGTTGGTGCGGTTGTGTGTGGAGTTTTTGGTGTTTGTGGGTCTGGGGATTGGTTTTGGTCAGGGTGCGTGGGGCGATTAAGTCGGGAGGTTTCGGCAAATCTTCGGGGCTGGCGATGTCACGGGGGGCCTGCAAAGGGAAGATTGGCATGTGGCGGACGAAGATTGCTTGTTTTTCGAAAAACACCCTGTCAGAATACCGAACAGTCCTTGTTTGTTTTGGCCCCCCACAGGCCGATCCGTTTTTTTCGGAACGTCGTCAGTCGCTGACAACGCTGGTTTGCAGAACCATGCCATTTGAACATCAATCGGTATCCACCGCAGCAATGCGGTCATTCAGCAGTTTCTCCTGTGTCTGGCGTTTCGTCGCCAGCGCAGTGGCGACTGGTGCGTGCGCGGTGCCTCAAGCGATTGCCTGTGTGGGTGTGAAACGCGCGGCCGCGTCCAAACGGATGCACCTGCCACCTCGCTGACCCCCCTTTTCTGCAAGTGTGTTGTGCGTCAGCGAGTTCTGGTGGCGAAATCGATGCGCACGCCGTGCCGACCGGTCCCGTCGGCAAGACAAGACAAACTCTTCGGCTCCTTTCAATGTCTGTTTCCGGAAGACTCCCTGGTGAGGAACTCTGCGGTGACAGCTCGTCTGGTGACGTCTGAATAAGGCTCAGATCCATGGAAGATGTTCGCGGTAATCAGTACCCGGCCCCTTACCTTCCTCCTTACGGAGCGCCTCAGGCTACCGGCCTGTATGATCCCCAGTTTGAGCATGAGAACTGTGGTGTCGGCTTTGTGGCTCATATTAAAGGGGTGCGCAGCCATCAGATCGTCGAGGACGCTGCGCGAATCCTCGGGCACATGGATCACCGCGGTGCATGTGGGTGTGAGTCGAATACCGGGGACGGCGCGGGGATGCTGACGGCCCTGCCGCATCGATTCCTGCAGCGGGTTGCGCGGCAGGAGCCGGGTGTGGAGTTGCCGCCGGCGGGTCAGTACGCGGCTGGGATCGTCTTTCTGCCTCAGGATGTGCAGCAGCGGGAAGAGTGTCGGAAGACGGTTGAGCAGTTGATTGCTCAGCAGGGCCAGGTGTGTCTGGGTTGGCGTGTGCTGCCGGTGGACTACGACGCGGCCGACATTGGTCGTTCGGCGCGGGCCTGTGCGCCCTTCATGGAGATGTTGTTTATCGGGGCTGCTGAGGGGCTGGCGCAGGATGCGTTTGAGCGTCAGTTGTTCATCATCCGCAAGCTCGCCAGCCATCGATTGCGGAACAGCAGTCTGTCCCAGGCGCTGCTGTTTTACATCTGCTCGCTGTCGACCAAGCTGATCATCTACAAGGGGATGCTGACGTCGTGGCAGGTGCTGCCCTTTTTCCCGGACCTGCAGGCGGCGGATTATGAGAGCCATCTGGCCATGGTGCACTCCCGCTTTGCCACCAATACGTTTCCCAGCTGGGATCGTGCGCAGCCACTGCGTTTCATGGCGCACAACGGTGAGATCAACACGGTCAAGGGCAACTCCAACTGGATGTTTGCCCGACAGGGGATGATGAAGAGCGATTTGTTTGGCGAGGACATTCGCAAGCTGTTTCCGATCATTGAGCCGCACACATCGGACTCAGGCTGCTTCGATAATGCACTGGAAATGCTGTATCACTCCGGGCGTAAGCTGCAGGAAATTGTGATGATGATGGTGCCGGAAGCCTGGCAGAATCATCAGACGATGCCGGAATCGAAGCGTGCGTTTTACGAGTACTTTTCGGCGCTGCAGGAGCCCTGGGACGGCCCGGCGTCCATCTCGTTCACGGACGGCCATTACATCGGAGCCACTCTGGACCGCAATGGTCTGCGTCCCAGCCGCTACTATGTCACGAAGGACGATCGCGTGATCATGGCCAGCGAAGTGGGCGTGCTGGAGATTGAACCGGAGAATGTTCTGACCAAAGGGCGTCTGCAGCCTGGGCGTATGTTCCTGGTGGACTTTGAGCAGGGTCGGATCATTGATGATGAAGAGCTGAAGGCGGACATTGCGTCCCGACAGCCGTGGCAGCAGTGGGTGAGTGAGCAGCGAATTCGTCTGGAAGAGCTTCCCCGACGGACTCCGCCTGAGCGTCTGACCGGCCAGGAGCTGTACAGCCGCATGCAGGCCTTTGGTTACACCTCCGAGACCATGCAGTTCATGCTGCTGCCGCTGATCAAAGCGGACAAGGACCCGATTGGTTCGATGGGGAACGACGCGGCCCTTGCCTGCCTCAGCGATCAGCCGCGCATGCTGTACGATTACTTCCACCAGATCTTTGCCCAGGTGACGAATCCGCCGATCGATTCGATCCGCGAAGAAGTCATTATGTCGCTGGAGTGTTACATCGGGCCGGAAGGCAACCTGCTGGCACCGACGGCCGAGAGTTCGCATCGACTGGCTGTTCCGCACCCGATTCTGACCAACCATCAGATGGCCAATCTGAAGGCGATCAATCACCGGAACTGGAAGTGTCGAGTGATCGACATTACTTACCCGGTGTCTGAGGGGGCTGCGGGATTGCGGCCGGCGCTGGATCGCATCTGTGCGGAAGCGCGACAGGCCATTCGGGAAGGTTACAGCCTGATTGTGCTGTCGGATCGTCGCATCAGTGCGGACCGAGTGCCTGTCAGTTCGCTGATGGCCACCGGAACAGTGCACCATCATCTTGTGCGGCATGAAGAGCGCACGCAGATTGGTTTGCTGGTTGAATCCGGCGAAGCGCGGGAAGTGCATCACTTCTGTCTGTTGATTGGTTAT
The DNA here is from genome assembly GCA_039796955.1 of Planctomycetota bacterium. Taxonomy (GTDB): domain Bacteria; phylum Planctomycetota; class Planctomycetia; order Planctomycetales; family Planctomycetaceae; genus SXXK01. The sequence continues at coordinate 4,925 of JBDKIW010000345.1, read as the reverse complement.
GGTGCTGATGCGGTCAACCCGTATCTGGCTTTGTACGCACTGCGTCAGTCACGACTGGACGGCAAGTTGTCTGACGACTGGGATGACGATCGCATTGTGGCCGCGTATCGCTCGGGCGTGGCACACGGCATGTTGAAAGTCATGGCCAAGATGGGCATTTCGACTCTGCAGAGCTACAAGGGCGCGCAGATCTTCGAGGCCCTTGGACTGGCCACGGAAGTTGTGGATCTGTGTTTCGCGGGAACGCCCAGCCGCATCAAGGGGGTTGGTTTCGACCTGCTGGCTGAAGAAGCGCTGATGCGGCATCACATCGGCTTCCCGAAGAATCCGGACAGCATCACACCAGAGCTGCCGAATATGGGGCTGTATGCGTGGCGGCGGCATGGCGAAAAGCATGCGTGGAATCCGCACACGATCGGGCGAATTCAACAGGCTGCTCGTCAGGGTGACAAAGCGGCGTACAAGGACTTCGCAACGCTGGTCAATCGCGAGACGACTCGAGCCTGTCACCTGCGAGGTTTGTTGAAATTCCGTCCGGGCACAGCCATTCCTGTGACGGAAGTGGAATCGGCGGCTGAGATCGTCAAGCGGTTCTGCACGGGGGCGATGAGCTTTGGCTCCATTTCAGCGGACTCGCACGAGGCGCTGGCGATTGCCATGAACCGGATTGGTGGCAAGAGCAATACGGGCGAAGGCGGCGAGCGATACGAGCGATTTGAGCCGATGGAAAACGGCGATTCGCGACGTTCGGCGATCAAGCAGGTCGCCTCCGGGCGATTCGGCGTTACGTCATGGTATCTGACCAACGCGGATGAGCTGCAGATCAAGATCGCTCAGGGGGCCAAGCCGGGTGAAGGTGGTGAGCTGCCTGGACACAAGGTGGACAAAGTGATCGCGTCGACTCGTCTTTCCACGCCGGGCGTGGGATTGATCAGCCCGCCGCCGCACCACGACATTTACTCGATCGAAGACCTTGCGCAGCTGATTTTTGACCTGAAGAATGCCAACCGTCGGGCTCGAGTCAGCGTGAAGCTGGTGTCTGAAGTGGGCGTGGGAACGATTGCTTCGGGAGTTGCCAAGGGGCATGCCGACAACATTCTGATTTCCGGGTTTGAAGGGGGCACCGGGGCATCGCCACTGACCAGCATCAAGCATGCGGGTCTGCCATGGGAACTGGGGCTTGCCGAGACTCATCAGACACTGGTGATGAACGACCTGCGCAGTCGTGTGCGGCTGCAGACGGACGGACAGCTCAAGACTGGCCGTGACGTGGTCATCGCGGCGATGCTTGGTGCGGAAGAGTACGGTTTTGCGACAGCCCCGTTGATTACTTTGGGCTGTATCATGATGCGGAAATGTCACCTGAATACCTGTCCGGTCGGCATCGCGACTCAGGATCCGGTTCTGCGAAAGAAATTCCAGGGCAAGCCGGAACACGTGGTGAACTATCTGTTCATGGTGGCCGAGGAAGTGCGTGAGATCATGGCCAGCCTTGGATTCCGCACGATCAACGAGATGGTTGGTCGGGTGGACATGCTGGAGCTGGACGAGACGGTGACTCACTGGAAAGCGAAGAGTCTGGATCTCAGCCCGATTCTGACGCCGGCGAAGAAGCCGCACGCGGATGTTCAGACGTACTGCACGATTGAGCAGAATCATGCGTTGGATACGGTGCGTGACATGGAGCTGCTGCAGAAGTGTGGTCCGGCGCTGCAGGAGCGGAAGCATGTGCGGATTGATACGACAATTAAGAATACGGACCGAGCCTTCGGGACGATTCTCAGCAATGAAGTGAGCCGCGCTGCGGGGGCCAATGGACTTCCGGCCGACACGATTCACATCAAGGCGAAGGGGTCTGCGGGGCAGAGTGTTGGTGCGTGGCTGGCGCATGGGGTCACCATTGAAATCGAAGGTGACGCCAATGACTACGCCGGGAAGGGTTTGTCCGGCGGTCGTTTGATTGTGTACCCGCCGAAGGAAGCTGGATTTGCTGCCGAGCAGAACATTCTGATTGGCAACGTGGCTCTGTACGGAGCCACCTCCGGCGAAGCCTATTTCCGGGGGATTGCTGCTGAGCGATTCTGCGTCAGAAACTCTGGTGCCACCGCGGTGATTGAAGGTGTGGGTGACCACGGGCTGGAGTACATGACGGGTGGACGTGCTGTGGTTCTGGGGCCAACCGGACGCAACTTTGCTGCCGGGATGTCCGGGGGCGTGGCCTACGTCTTTGATCCGGGCGATCGCTTCCTGGTGAACTGCAACCTGGAAATGGTGGAACTGGAAAAGGTGGTGGATCCGGCGGATGAAGAGGAGCTGCAGACGTTGATTCGCAATCACCTGAAGTACACGGGTTCGACGGTGGCGGCGAATATTCTGAGCCACTGGGACACGGCGCTGGGGCAGTTCCACAAGGTGATGCCGATCGACTACAAGCGGGCTCTGAAAGAGCTGACGGCTGAGAAGGCAGGAGCGGCCAAGTGATTCAGACGAGCGGATGCAGGCTGGTCGATCAGCCTGTGTGATCACGTCAAGTGAAGCCCCGGATCATCGAATGGTCCGGGGTTTTTTGTTTGGCGAAGTCTGTATGAGGTGAGGGGGGGATGGCGAAACGGTGTTCAGCTTGCAGATCGTCGCGTTTCGCTCCATCGAAACGAACGTCCAGCGTTTTCACGGCCGAACCCGGCGCTCAAATCCCTTTGCTCCATCAGACTGCGAACGCCCCGGAACTTCCGGATTGCCGCTGGTTCGCCATCCCGGCTGGGGGGAGACGCAGTCTGCTGTTCGCTGTGTTACCGTCACCGTCGCGCTTTGTGAGGTTCTGATGGGTAAGGGCGTTGGGGTTTGGGCGTCATTGTCGGCAACTGGTTTGCTAAAGAAATCCGTGCTCTTTCAATTGTCCGATCAGCCCGGTGGTATGACGAAACGTCTGGCGAAGCTGGGTTGCTACGGACGACGTGAAGTGTGGTCCTGCTGACGGACCGAGGGCTTCGCGAAGATCGCACAGTAAGGTGACAGCTTCGGAGTAGTTGGCGAGGGTTCTTTGTGAGACGAGTTTCGTGATTTTTTTCACGATCCTGTCGGGATTTTCGGCCAGTGCTGCGAGATGTTTTCTCCGTTGTTCCTCCTCGGCAGCCTGTTTCTCGCGCTCCAGAACCTGATTGCGTACTTCTGCCAGTTGCAACAGCTCTTCCATTGTTCGAGACGTTTTTGTGGTGGGCCACTGGATGGGCGTCACAGTTTCCCGGATCGACTGCAACACGTCCGCTCGTACAGCACCGGAATCGTCGTTGAGCAACTGTTCGAGCAGCGCGATCCGTTGCTTTTCGGATTTCTTTTCCAGCCACGGGAGGATTGGCAGTTGGGGGGCGACTGTTTCACTGATGGCTGCTGATTCGTCGGCTGCCACCTGAATCAGACATTCACGGACTTCGTAAAAATCTGCCATGAGTTGCAATGGCTGTGGCAGAGCCTTCAGCCCGGCTGGCACGGGCGGTTCCTCGGCTTCAGGAGGTGCGCAGCCAAGCCATGCGAGATAGAGTGGGCGAAGATCGCCCTGAATCAGGAGTTCGCGAACAGGCACGAGTTCCTGCAGGAGGTCTTCGATGTCACAAAAATAGTCATTCCAGCGTTCAGTGTCTCCTTCCGGATTCACCTGCAGCACACCGCCTGGTCCAGTCTTGTCCTGTGACCACACAATCTGGTGTTTGATGAGCCAGGGCTGAAGGGCGGTGACACCGCCGGGAAAGCCGTGTGGCAGACGGAACATGAGTTGTCGAATGCCGAAGTTTGCGAAATGCACATGCAGATCGAATCCGCGACGCATCATCCCGAGCGGTTTTCCGTCGAAGTCATCGTCATGATATTCCGCGGTAAACTCTCGACGAGTCAGTGTTCCCCGCCCTGACTGTCTCCGCATGTACTTCAGTTGTTCATGGTCAAGGGGGCGATCAATCGCGAGGAAGTGGAGAAATTGGTGTTCGCTCATGTGTGTCGAGTTCCGGCAGTGGTTGACCGTGATTGTTTCAGGGGGCGCATACAGCGTCATTGGAGAGGTCAATTGTGAGTCGTAGTCCGGAGACTACGACTCACGCTGCCTGCTGAGGGTGACTGGCCACTGGAAAGTGCCAGGTCATGTGAAGTACGGGACTGGTTCTGAGGGTCAGGTGGGCCGTGGATTACCACTTCCAGCCGGACTGACCTTTCAGGTTCTGGATGCAGTCGGCAGGCCATTCGCCGCGATGCAGGCGGATAATGATTTCGGCGCCCAGTGCCCATGTGGCATCGTGAGATTCATTATCCAGCCCTGCGACATGTCCGCTGAGGAGCACATTGGGCATGGAGATGAGCGGACTGGAGGCGGGGAGTGGTTCGGTTTCGAAAACATCAAGTCCGGCCGCGCGGACTTTTCCGGACTGGAGAGCGCGAATCAGGGCGGGTTCGTCGATCAGCGGACCACGCGCCGTATTGATGACAACAACCCCGGCCTTCATTTTGGCGATGGAGGATTCGTTGATGATGTATCGGGATTCGGCCGTGACAGGCAGGTGCAGGGACACAAAATCGGACTCGGTGAACAATTCATCGAGGCTGACCAGAGGGATGTTGTGTTGCTGGGCGAACGCGGTGGGCGGGAAAGGGTCATAGGCAATGACCTTCATGCCGAGCCCGAGTCCGCGGATGGCGGTGGCCTGTCCGATGCGTCCCAGTCCGATCAAACCGAGTGTGCGCCCCCAGACTCGAGGATAGGGATTACGGTTCCATTCGCAGCGGCGGACTTCCTGATCGAGAGCCGGGAAACCGCGTCCAATGGCCATCAGCATGGCGATGGTGTGTTCGGCGACGGAATGATGATTGCAGCCTGGGGTGGTGGCCACCACGATACCCTTTTCGTCGCAGGCGGGAAGATTGATGGCATCGAAGCCGAC
>JBDKIW010000344.1:0-3032 GCA_039796955.1 Planctomycetota bacterium | reverse complement strand
GGCAGCGGTAACAGCCATTACAACGGAAATGCGGAAACATACATGAATGTCGGTGAGGCCATGGGACAGGCCATGGTGAAGTTGCTGCAGCATGCGGAATGAAAGGGAGTGTCGCCTTCCGCCGGGTTGTCACTCACGGATGAGTTCAGGGATGCGTTCAGGGATGACGTTGTTTAACCACGGATGAACACAGATGGGCACGGATGTTGTGGTGTGGTAAAGCGGGGCAGTCAGCGGTTGTTTAACAGTGTTGATCGATGATCGGTTTTGACTGCCGTTCTGTGGCTGTTGATGATGTTTTGCGGATGAGTTCAGGGGTGATGTTGTTTAACCACGGATGAACACAGATGGGCACGGATATTGTGGAGTGGTGAAGTGGGGCTGTCAGCGGTTGTTAACGGTATTGATCGGTGGTTGGTTTTGACTGCTGTTCTGTGGCTGTTGATGATGTTTCGCGGATGAGTTCAGGGATGATGTTTTTTAACCACGGATGAACACAGATGGGCACGGATGTTGTGGTATGGTGGGGCGTTTCGTGAGAACCGCAGTGGGTGAAAGGGCTGGTTAAGGAGTGCTGCGGGATTCAGACGCTGCAGTTTTCAAAAATTCCGCCAGACGACTGAGATTGTGGCTGAACACGCGGCTTTCCAGCCACAGTTTTGAGGGATCTCGGCCGGAGGTTTGCGTGACGGACCTGCCTTTGTCATCGGTCACCCAGCGGCCGGCTTCGTCGCGCGCCGCCAGAATCTGCTGAGCGTCTCTGGTCAGAGTCTTCAGGCTGCGACTGCGAGGCTCGGTGTGTTGTCCGGTCAGGGCTTGCTGGTATCGAGCCTCCAACTCGTTCACACGTGAACGCGATTTGAAGGAGTAATGCGTGGGGAGATCCGCGTCACTGTAAGTCAGCTCATATGTGTCTCGGGTCAGATACAGAGGCCGGTTCGACCGCAGTTCGTAGAATCGAGCAATCGATCCATCGGGAAGTTGTGACTGCTTCAGCCATGTCAGAGCAGCCGGAATGGGCTCCAGAAACCGTTTGTCCCCGGAGACACGGGCAAGAAACAGCAGCGTCTCAACGACATCTTCAGATTCGCGTCCGGCCACAGCCGGGGGTTCAAACTTTCGAGCCCACATTGGCTGCAGCTGGCTGTTGTACTGTTGAGCCCAGGCGGATTGCGGAGCCGGTAGCTGCGCGAGGATCAGGAAGTCGCCGAATCGGTTCAGGGCATCCCGATAGCGTGGATTCTGATAGGTCGTCCAGGCCAGATGTAACGTGGCCGTGACGGTTCCCGCAAGGCCATCATTCAGTGTCGGGTAATCATAGTACTCTTTGATTTTTCCTTCCGTGCGCCAGTCATAGTCGGGGTAAGACGCCTTCACCGTTGTTCCCGGAGGCACTGGCTGTTGCCAGCCCTGTGGAAAGCCGCCGTTGGCAAACTGGGCCTCCAGCAGCCGCTCCAGTGCGAACTCCACAGCTTCGTGCAGTTCGGCGTTCTGGAAGTTCATGGTCTGGTCCATGCGGATCAGGAAACGCAGAGCAGACTGTGTCTTGTCGTCGTCCAGCGTGGAGTAATTGCGGCCGCGAGACTTGCCGCGGTCGCCCCGGTAACGTCCGGTGTTTTTTCCAGCCGGATCAAAGTCCACGCGATCAGCCCAGCCGCCGGATTGTAGCTGACCAAAAAGCAACGCTTCCGCACAGCCTTGCGCAGCGTCAAGAAACTGCGAGTCGTGTGTGGCTTCCCAGGCGTCGAGGAAAGCACTTCCGACCTCGGGAGTTCCCGGAGGCTGGACCCAGATTTCTGTCGGCGTGGCATTTCCTTCGCCCTTGCGGTGTTTCAGATCGAGCGTGACCTTGTAAACGTAGCCGCCGTGGACCGCCACATGGGAGGTCATAAACTCTGTCGCACGCTGCATGGCCTGCAGGACTTCTCTGGATTGACTGGCAGGATCATTCTGCTGCCCCCTCACGGTCTGTGAGTCAAAACAAACAATCCCCAGCGTCAGCAGAAGCATTTGAAGAGGATGGCTGCAAATAAAAGAGAGAGGGGAGCGAAGAATCACTGTGGGGCCTGCTGGCAAAAAGGGCGTGGGTGTCGGGGGCCGGAACTGCCTGGTCTGGTTGGAATGACCGGCAAACCGGTTCGGGAGGAGTGGTGATTGAAATTCACCGCATCAGCCTCGCTTTTCACTGATGGCTGTTTTACGATGGCCGAAGGCGATTGTGAATCACGGATGCCGAAAAAGCAGGATGGCAGGAATGTGACCTTCTGCCGAATCCATGAACAACAGGCCGCTGCCGGAGTTCACAGGATTCCCATCGTCTCCCGATGGACGCTGGATTGAGCGTCGTTTTTTTAGGGTAGGCTCCGGATCGATGAATACTGACAGCAATAAGCCCGTGCAGGCCCATGGTGGTCATCTGAAGATTCTTGTCGGCCTTGCCGTGGGAATTCTGCTGGGACTGGTGGCCCATGCGGTGCAAAGCCGTGGGGACAGCGGACGAGAGCTTGTCGAGTCGGTCATTGGGTTCACTGAGCCTGTGGGCCGCATGTTTCTGCGCATGATGCAGATGGTGGTGTTGCCGCTGGTGGTCTCGGCGCTGTTTCTGGCCGTAGTCGACGTCGGCGACTTACGCAGACTTGGTCGCATTGGGCTGACGACACTGTTCTTCACGGCAATCCTGTCGCTGTCTGCTGTGATGATCGGGACGCTGCTGGTAAATATTCTGCAGCCTGGCAAGTCCTTGTCCGCTGAGACTCGCGCTGTGCTCACAGAAAAGTATTCTGCTCGTGCGGGAGAAAATGTCAGCAAAGCCGCCGCCGCCAAATCACTTGGGCAGACACTCGTGGATCTGTTGCCCGAAAATCCTGTCCAGGAAATGGTGGGAGCGGTCGATGGCACATCCAAAGGCAATGGCATGCTGGCGGTGATGTGTTTTGCATTGCTCGCCGGCATTGCCGCTTCGATGCAGCCTGCCGAAACAGCGGTGCTCGCGGGGACCATGCGAGGCCTGTATTCCATTTCCATGATGATCA
>JBDKIW010000343.1:0-3802 GCA_039796955.1 Planctomycetota bacterium | reverse complement strand
ACAAATCTGCACCCCGCGAACGGCCGTATCAATCGCTGGAAATGTGCTCAGCATTTCGCTTACCGGCAAGCCCACACGAAACGGCTGATAGTGCTTCGGATCGAATGTATCCGGAGCAGCCATCCCACCGCCCATCCAGATCAGAATGCACGAATCCGCCCGCGGCGCCGGTTGCTCCACCGACTCCACCTCGGCCCGCAGTGACCTTGGGGCAGACGCTGACATCGCCGCTATCGACGCCGCCGCCAGCGACTTCACAAAATCCCGACGCACCTGCCGCTCAAATTCGTGCTGAACCATCGTTGACCCCGACTTCCACACCTGCCAGAAAAGCATCAGACGGAACGGACACCCAAGCTTCCGCCAACCGCCCCCAACACCGAACACCGAACACCGAACACCGAAAACTGAAAACTGAAAACTGAAAACCGAAAACCGAAAACCTTCCCCTCGATTATCCCATCATTTCCCGAGAACTTCAACACGAGCCGATCGCTGCGGCACTCCGGTTCCTCGTCTCACTCATTTCTTCTGCCCAACACCACACTTCGCCGCCGCGCCCACACAAACACAACATCGACACTACGGCACGACGCGCCTCCGCACGTTCAGCCGATTTCCAGGGAAATACACCGACAAATCCCTCGAATTGCCCCCCCAAAACCACACTCTGCCGCGGGAATGTCCGAGCATCGTCTCAATGGCCACTGCCCGCCCGATCTCCTTGACAATTCACCACAGAGGCCGGGAAAAACGCGAAGAATTGCGTATTTCCGTTCGAATCGGACACTGAGTCTTCTTGCTTCCCCGGAAAAAACACGTCAGACTTTGTTGTCAGTCTTTCGCGGTCCCCGTTCGACAGGAGACATCCAGTGCGGCTCGTCATCCTCACATTGGCAACGCTGTTGTGTGTCAGCTTCGTCTCCCTCGATCTGCCGGCCGCTCCGCTGCCACCGGGCCTCGGTCCCGCCCTCGACCTCGTCTCGGTCGAGTTCGAACAGGCTGGCCCCACTGTGCTTGTCGGACAGAACGCACGCCGCCAGCTGCTGGTCACCGGCGTCTATTCCAGTGGACAACGGCATGACCTGACACACTCCGTCACCTGGTCGGTCGACAAACCGGAAGTCATGACCGTCAATCAGGAAGGGCTCGTCATCCCCATTCAGGACGGTGTGGCCACCATCACGGCCACCGAAGCCACCGGTCGGCAGGCCACAATCTCGCTCACAGCAGCCCGCTGCACCGAAGACCTGCCTGTCAATTTCGAAAATGAAATCGTCCCCATTTTCACCAAGCTGGGCTGCAATGCCGGCGGCTGCCATGGCAAAGCAGACGGTCAGAATGGCTTCAAACTCTCACTGCTCGGTTTCTACCCCGAAGAAGACTACGAGTTCCTTGTGCACGAAGATCGCGGTCGCCGCATTTTCCCCGCAGACCCCGACTTCAGCCTGCTGCTGCAGAAGCCCGCGAACATCCTGCCCCACGGTGGTGGGCAACGCATGGCCGCCGGCACCTATGAATGGGATCTGATCACCCGCTGGATTCGCCAGGGCATGCCCTATGGCTCCCCGGAAGATCCTGTGCTGGAACGGATCGAAGCTGTCCCCGCCGTTCGCGAAATGAATCTCAAGTCCCGGCAGCAACTTGCTGTTCTCGCGCACTACAGCGATGGCTCTGTGCGCGATGTCACACGACTGGCCTCCTTCGAAGCCAATCATCCGGAAATGGCAATTCCCAACGGATCCGGCCGAATCACCGTGGAAGATGTTCCCGGCGAAGTGGCCATCATGGTCAGGTTTCAGGGCCAGGTCGGCGTGTTTCGCGCCATCATTCCTCAGGGCCTTCCCGTCCCCTCAACGCCGCCCGAAAATAACTTCATCGACACACTCGTGTTTTCCCGACTCCGACAACTCGGGATTCCCCCAGCTCCCCTCTGTGATGACCAGACCTTTATTCGACGCGTCAGCATCGATCTGACGGGTCGCCTGCCCTCGCCTCAGGAAACTCAGCAGTTTGCTGCAGACCCCAGCCCGGCAAAACGAAATGCCCTGATCGACCGACTGGTGAACAGCCCGGGCTACGCCGACTATTTCGCCAACAAATGGGCCGCCGTACTTCGCAATAAACGACGTCAGGCGACCGACATCCAGTACACGTACCGCTTTCACGGCTGGATCCGCCGCGCTCTGCGCGAGAACATGCCCTATGACCAGTTCGTTCGCTCTGTACTCACGGCCACCGGAGATTCCGAAACAAACCCTCCCACGGCATGGTTCCGTGAAGTCACCACGTCCACTCAACAAATGGAAGACGTCGCACAACTGTTCCTCGGGATGCGTCTGGCCTGCGCCAAGTGTCATCATCATCCGTTCGAACGCTGGAGCCAGCAGGACTATTACGGCTTCGAAGCCTTCTTCTCGCAGGTGGCCCTGAAAAACTCACGGTACAACCCGCAAGTCAATCAGCCGGACGCGGTCTACGTCAAGGCAGAAGTGCCACGGTCCCGCAATCCCCGCACACAACAGGACGTTCCTCCAACGGGCCTCGGTGGGACGCCCCTGGAAATCTCCCGCTATGATGATGCCCGACAGCACCTCGTCGACTGGATGGCCACCCCCGACAATCCGTTCTTCGCCAAAGCACTCGTCAATCGCTACTGGAAACATTTCCTCGGGCACGGCATCGTCGATCCGGAAGACGATCTCCGCGTCACCAACCCACCGTCCAATCCGGAACTACTTGACGCACTCGCCAACCACTTCCTGCAGCACAACTTTGACCTCCGGGATCTCGTGCGAACCATCTGTCAGTCCAGTGTCTACCAACTCAGTTCCGAACCATCCGAATCCAACATTGCAGACACTCGCAACTTTTCCCGATTCTATCCCCGCCGCCTGACGGCCGAAGTCCTTTACGATGCCGTCAACAGCGTGGCCGAGACCCCTTCCGCCTTCGGGACGATTCCGCAGGGAACCACCGCCGTGCAGCTCCCCGACAACGGCTTCAACAATTACTTCCTGCAGGTATTCGGTAAGCCCGAAGCAGAGAGCGCCTGCGAATGCGAACGCTCCCCGGAAGCCAATCTGTCGCAGTCACTGCACCTCCTGAACTCCGCCGATGTTCAGGGACGCCTGCAGAATGGTCAGGGGCGAGCCGCCAGGTTTGCCAAAGAGTCCCCGCCGAATCCGGAGGCCCGTGTGCGAGAACTGTATCTCGCCGCCTTCAGCCGGGAACCGCAACCTCAGGAACTCGCGTTCGTGCTGCAGAGCCTTTCCAACTACCCCAACGCACAACAGGGCTGGGAAGATATCATCTGGGCCATCCTGAATTCCCGGGAATTTCAATTCGTTAAGTGACCGCTCTACGGCCACTCCACCGATCCGGTTCGCCCCCCGGTGACGCCCGCACCGGGGATCGCACAACGTTGTCACGCCAGCAGAGAGTCGCGTTTCGCTCCGCCGAAACGTGCGCCCGGCGTTCTCTAGCGCGTTCGAGAAAAGTAGCCGCAACCGCATCACCAGCAGCCACTCCTGGAACCCCGCCCTGCTTCACTCAGCAACCGACGGCAACTGACCGACGATAATCCCCGGCAATTGACTCGACAGCTTGGGCCCATCGAAATCAACAAGGGCAGAGCCGGCCCAGGGTGTCGAAAAGCTGGTCTCTTCCGCATCCGCAAACGTCGCATCCACAAACAGCAGCATGCTGTCCGGCAACCGTGACTCCGGCAAACGCACCGGTTGCCCCAGAGTCCGCTGCACATAAACCACCGCATCAGCTGCCGGACGCACAATTCCCGGAT
>JBDKIW010000342.1:0-7652 GCA_039796955.1 Planctomycetota bacterium | reverse complement strand
GCTCCAATCCCGTCGTCTCGACGACGGTTTTCCTCGCCAGGTTCCTGAACGGTGACCAGAACGTGATGCACAACGCTGCGATCTGTCGGCTGAATTTCATAACCGCGTACCCAGACGTCTTCCGTTCCCGTCCAGTCAACTCGAATATTCTGATAGGCCATCGCGCCGGTCGCCCTGACTCGAATGGGTTTCGGAATCTGCACGATGGCATCCGGCTCACCGGCGTTCCATCCTGACGTGTAAGTCACGGGAACCGGCGCATCCGCAGGATCTCCTTCCGGGCTGTCGCCTGCCAGCCAGTTCAGCAGATCTTCGCGATCCGCCGTTGTCAGCGAGCGATCGTTGGCCCACTGCGAATGCTGATCTGTCGTTTTTGCAGCAAACCATGGAGGCATCGTGGCATCAGCCACAACCTGACGAATCATGGCAGCATGTGCAAGGACCTCATCACGCGTATTCAACGAGAATGGGCCCACACCTTCATCACGATGGCAGGCGCCGCAGTTTTGCTGCACGATACGGGAGATGCGATTATGCCACGTGATATTCCCAACGACTTTTTCAGCAGGCGGAAGATCCAGCAGACAGCCCGGTGCTGTGGTCGCGGTGACTTTCGGTGCCTCCCCGGCCAGCAGACTATCGAGGGCATCGCGAAGAAAGCTCCTGCGAGGCTGTTCGAGGGCGTATCCGATCCCGTACTGATCATCAACAGCCCCGTGGTAAACGATGGTGCGAGCAGAATCGAGGATCAGCACATCGGTCGTTGTGACTGCCCCAAGGTGCCCGGCAATCGACTCATCATGATCCGCCACATAGGCTGCACCAGGACTCAGAGATTCAGCCGCACGTGCCATCGCAACCTCTGAGTCTGAGGTGATGCAGTTGACAAGCACGAACCGCACGGGGCGATCAGCATACAGTTTCGATAATTCGGCAATTGTTGGCAGATATTTCCTGCTCAATGGACAGCTGGTACTGGTCATGGCGAGGACGGTGAACTTTGTCGCTCCCGGTGCAGACAGACGAAGCTCGTTGCCGCGCAAATCCCTGAACGCCAGATCCGCGACGTGTCGTCCCACGCGATGCTCGCCGGGTTTCAGTATTTGAGGCGACTTCGCAGAATCAGACCGAGACTTCGAGGCCACCGAAGTGGCGAGCGTTGCTCTTCGCTCTGCGACCATACTGTTGACTTTATCGCGCGCGATCTTTCCCGAGTTGATTGCGTCGCGAACCTCGTCAGGCGAAAGCTCTCCGCTCTGATCCACATCGACAGTGCTGAACAGCGAGTCATCACCGACTTCAGCTTTCGATAGTCCGCCGCTTCCGTCAACATCGAACAGCGCGAATCCGTCGGCCGGTAATGGAGTCTCCTGCGCTGCGCATGCCGGTAGCCACAAGACAGCAGTCAGCAGACAGCCGCGGAAACACCAGGAATGTGCGGCCAGCCGAACATACAGATTCACAGAGTCTCCGGACAATGAAACCTGTGGCATCGAAAAGCTCTTTCAGTCATGACTTAACGGGACGGCAGGCTGAAGCGACGTGGCACAACGTTCTGAAGTGGGAACGAGTTCCCCAGGCAGGACATGACAGCCACACAGGGTGATTTGAACACCCATCGCCAACCGCATTCGGAAGAACCTGTGCGAGCAGGTGCTGGCACGAGGTGTCCAGGATCGATCGGTAGTTCGCAGTGTAACCGGAATTCTGGCCTTAAAACGCCGGAATTCCTCAAGAGTTCGAGACTTCTCGCGACGTAGAGGCCACCACGATGTTTTCAGAATGCAGTTAACGGTCCCAGCCTGCGATAAAACACGTTTTTTGACTCCTGCAAGCCCCTGAATTGCGATAACTCTGGGATTTTCAGGACCAAATCCAGAGCAAAACGCTGCTTTCCCGGTGGGACAAAAGGTGAACTTGTCGCGCAAAATGTGGAATTTCAGGAAAAAAGAGTGCCTGAAAACTGCTGTCGGACTGCCCGGAGACTTTGCGAACCCCTGTTTGTTTGGCTATGCTCTTCTCTGGAAATTGCAGAAGTTTTCAGAATTGAAACGATGACGCTGTCTCTGCGGGTCAGCCAAACCGAACAATGCATAGTGCTTCACCGGTGCGAAATGAACCCACCTTCCTGGTGTTTTCACAACCGTGTGACAGGAAGTTTCTGCAAATCTTCTCTCAGCGGTGATCACCCTCCCGAAATTCGAAGTCAGACGAACACTCGGGAATTCCAGAACGCTGTCGCAGATTCAACGGAATCGGCGGCAGCTCTGACAGGACAAAAGAGATGACAACGGATCCAGTGCAACCAGAGTCTTCCATCTCCGAGACACCGGCTGATAACGCAGCAGTGCCCACACCAGCAGTCGAGGCTGAATCGCCCGCTTCGCCATCTGCTGTTTCTGCGGAAGCGATCGCATCCACCGAGGATTCCGATTCCGCGGGATCCCGAATTCGTGAAAAGATGTCCGCTGCGACAGAGGCCATGCCACAGCCTCAGGAAACATCAACCGCCGGAACCCGGGAACGACGGGGCGGGGCGATTGAGATCCCGGCCGTGGATGATCTTGATTCTTCCCTCGAAGCAGAGATCTCTGCTGCAATGTCGGGCGACACCACCGTTCCTGTGACAGTGAATAGTGGTGAACCGGCAGCTGAAGGCGAGGCCGCTGCCAAAGAAGTTGCCGCGGGCTCCAAAGTAAAAGGCACGGTTCAGGCCATTCACGGGGGGGAAGTCTTTCTGGATGCCGGACTGCGTCAGAACGTCGTGTTGCAGCTGACTCAATTCCCGGAAGGCAAGCACCCGTCCGTTGGCGATCAGCTGGATGTGATCATTGATGCCGAAGATGCTGATGGTTTGATTCGAGGTCGCATCCCTCGTGCACGACACCGCGCCGGTGGCAACTGGGAGTCACTGGCTGTTGGTCAGGTCGTCGACTGTCTGATCACAGCGGTGAACAAGGGTGGTCTGCAGGTCACCGTCAGCAACCTGCGCGCATTCATGCCTGCCAGCCAGGTGGAACTGGGATTTGCCGGAAATCTGGAACAGTATGTTGGCCAGAAGATGACCGTGCAGATCACAGAAGTCAACCCGAAAAAGCGTAACCTGGTTGTCAGCCGCCGTGCGCTGCTGCAGGCAGAACGTTCCGAAGGTGAAGGTGAGTTCTGGGCCAAAGTTGAAGTGGGCCAGGACTACACCGGCACGGTAAAAACACTGAAAGACTACGGGGCGTTTGTCAACATTGGCCCGGTCGACGGATTTCTGCACATTGGTGAGATCAGCTGGTCTCGTATCAACCATCCGAAAGATGTGCTGGCCGAGGGTCAGCAGGTGGATGTGAAGGTCTTGAAGCTGGATCCGGAAAAGAAGCGGATCAGCCTTGGGATGAAGCAGCTCGCACAGAATCCCTGGGCCAGCGCCGCTGAGCGATACGCACAGGGTCGGACGGTTTCCGGCACCGTGACCCGCATCGCGGAATTCGGGGCCTTCGTGGAACTGGAAGCGGGCCTTGAAGGCATGGTTCACATCAGTGAACTGGCATGGCGTC
The DNA here is from genome assembly GCA_039796955.1 of Planctomycetota bacterium. GTDB lineage: Bacteria > Planctomycetota > Planctomycetia > Planctomycetales > Planctomycetaceae > SXXK01. The sequence goes on along the minus strand of JBDKIW010000342.1, from coordinate 4,107 downwards.
GCGTCGGCAATGTCGGCGAGATCCTCAAGGTGGGTGAAAGCCGCGATTTTCAGGTGGTTGAGGTGGATTCGAAGCGCAAACGTGTTTCGCTTTCTGTGAAAGCACTGGAGAAACGCCCGGAAACAGCGAAGCCCGACAAAGCCGAGGAAGCTCCCGCAGCACCAGAAGAGCCGCGGAAACCACGCAACCCAAATCTGCGTGGTGGTACAGGGACCAATGCTGGCGGCCGTGGATTGTTCGGAAATCCCTCTGATTTTTCGTGATCCTGGCTCGTCAGTCATCACCATTGTCTGACCTCGCTGGTTTGCCATACCTCCTGTAGTCCCTCGCCGCCTGCAAGGGACTACAGAAGTGCGGGTCAGTGTTCAGAACCGCTGCCATATTCGCGGTAGCCGATGCCAGGGTGATTCTGCGGAGGTTCGAGGAGCGTGTCTGAACCTGAACTCAGTAACTTTCAGATTACTCAGACACTAACTGAAACACACGACTTCCAGGTCCTTGCTGCCACGGACAGTTCCGGAGCTGCCGTCTGGTTGACGGTGTTCTCCGCAGACGTCTCTCGTCGCCCGGAATTTCGCAGAGCCCTCAAAATGGATCGGACGATGCTGATGATGCTGCATCATCAGTCCATCGTTCGGTTTCTGGGAACGGGAGAAACAGACGGAACCCTGTTCTTCTGGACAGCGGCCTCAGACTACCTCCCACTCAGCCAGCAACTGTCCGATGGCCGAACATTCTCAGTCGACGATGTGATCGAAATTGGCTGGCAACTTTGCTCAGCGCTGCAACACGCCCACAACCTCGGCCTGGCATATGGTGGACTGACAACTGAAACCGTCCTGTTGTCTGACAATCTTCAGGTTCTGCTGACAGGCTTTGGAATTCAACGCTGGCTGACAATCGTTCAGGAGTCGAAGTCAGCGTCCAGCGTAACACCTGGCACGATCAGCGCACTGGCCGGCCGCGAACAGATCGAACGCGACCTGAAAGATCTGGCCTTGCTGCTGTCACACCTGCTCACCTCCGCTTCCAGGGACGACACCACCCTGCCCCGGATGGCAGTTGGTTCTCGTTCAATGCTGGAACGCCTTCTTGCCCGCTGCCTGAAAGGATCTGCAGGTCAACTACCGCAAACGGCGAGGGAATTTCAGGGGCGACTGGGTGAATTGCTGATCGGCTCTGACGAAGACCAGATGCCGCTTGTCGATCAGCGCGATCAGGGACGAAGCTTTAAACAATCCATTGTGATGGAGCTGTTCGAACCTGACAGATCCGCAACCGCGGCGATCCCACCCGGCGACGTTTCGGCAGGATCTGCCACATGGAAGCAGTTTCTGCCGATTGTCCTGGTAGTGACAGCCCTCGTCATTCTCACGCTCATTGCCGTTCTTGCACTCTGAACGGCGGATCCGGCCGATATGCATTTTGGCCGCCCCCGAAAATCGTGGCGGATCGAAAACTTGAGTCAAGTTCGAATTTTCTCAGCCCTCGCAACAGCGTAATTTCCTGACCGACCTCTCCGGACGGCGTTCGCGTCGCAAAGCGTTATTGCTCTGCCGCCCTTTGTCGTCCAGTCTCTCAGTATCTCCCGTCTTTGTGTTGGTTCGAGGAAATATCCTATGAGCTCCCGTATCAGACTTCTGCTGCTTGTGGCACTGATGGTCTCGACGCCCATCCGATCCGCTTCGGCCTGCGGCCTGTTGAGCCCATTTCGCTGGCTGTTTGGATGCGATCACTACCATGGTTACTCCCAGGGCGGACCGGATCCCTGTTATCGCCTGATCGATGACTGGCTTGGATATGGATACCTCCGAAATCAACAAGGGACTCTCGGACACTACCCCGGTAATTGGTATCGCAATCTTCATCCGCATATGAGGCCTGGCTATCCAATGGCTGGGCCGGCTCTTGCCATGCCCACTCCGATGCCAATGCAGTTGCCGACGGCTCCCGTTTACACACCGAACTGGGACCCGTGTTGCGACCCTTGTGCCAACACGTGGGCACCTGCCCCGATGCCAGTGACGACGATGCAGCCGGTCACCGTGGATCAGGGGAACTGGCAGACCGTCTGGGTTCCTCGGCCAGTAACCACCATGGTTCCCAGGACACAATGGATGATGCCGGGGGCTTCATGGGGTGATAGTGGCTGCGATACTTGCGGAACTTCTTTTCAGGGTTCTGTCGGCTATCCAATGATGCAGGGCGGGGAACCGCAGAGCGACTGTGGCTGCGCTGGTGGCTCAATGACAGATCCGTCAGCGATCCCCATGGCTGTACCGCCGTCCGGGGCCTTCATGCCGCAGAACACCCTGTCGTACGGTGCATCTGGCTATGTTGTCCCGGGGCAAAGCTGGAATCAGAATTGGCCTTCCTACGGTTCGTGGGCTGCGACAAACCCTGTACAGCCTGTGATGGCATGGACACCATCCACTCAATGGAACAGCGTCGCCCCCTGGACACCAGCAACCGCATGGAATACGGTTCAGCCGCAGCCTCGCTACGCTGCACCGCTTCCGGCATATGGTGCTGTACCAGTCGCCTGGAACCCGCAGAACATCAGTACTCAGTATGGTCATCATTCTCAGTTCTACCCATCTGCGGGACTGGCACAGACCTGGCCGTCTCCGCAGGGCATTTCCACAATGGCGCCGTCGAGTCCGTGGCGTGGAGCGGTTCCTCGCCGAGGCGTCGTGACGACGGCCTTCCGGACTACACCGAGCTACCCAGCACCGCACTACAACAGTGTGACAACTCAGCCATGGCAACCCGGTACTCAGACGATGGTCATGCAGCCTGCGACACAATTTCAGTCAATGCCGATGCAGCAATTTGCATGGAACGGATCGACCGTTGCTCCTGGCTATCCTCAGATGACTGCACAAAATCCGTTCGCACAGCCCACATGGGGCGCAAACCCCGCGCTCGGTACTGCTCCACGATTCGCGGGTGACATTGCAGGCGACCATGAATTTGCCGGCGCTCAGCAGACAGGCGTGATCCAGAACGCCTATCGTGGTCAGGCCCCGATCGTGCGCACCGGGATGACTCAGCAGACCGCGTCTCGTGCGTATCCCAATTCACTTCGTTAATTGTTGCTGATGTAACCATCACACGCACGAATCGAGCCCTGCGAAGACAAAGAGCTTCGCAGGGTTTTTTCATTGCACAGGTTGTTTAAGATACAGCACGCAGGATGAAGACCGATAGAGAGTGCCGTGGGCCGCTGCGAGCCGGGCGGCGGCCAAAAAGAAATCCAACAGGCGGGATAATCCCTGTCTGAATGACTGTACTGCTGACAGGACTTTTTCAGATGGCGCGTTGTGACCAGGGCTACCTGTGTGATGTGTGTGGTGATGAAGTGGATTCGATCCGGGAGAGCGATCTTTATCTGAGGTTTGTGATCGGTGAACTCCCGTCGCGACACCTTCTGGCTGCACCGGAACGTCACCTGCGATGCAATCCGGTAAACTCACAGTTCATTGACACAGATGCATTTCCTCCGGTCGTGGTCGAAGGTGACTTTGATCGTCGGCTGATGGATCCCGAATTTGTTCGTGAACGCACTCAGCTTGTAACTCGCGGATGGCATCGGCTGCAGGAATTGGCCGAACTGGCACAAACGGTGCCACTTCCGGAGTATCCACTGGTCGAGTTTCGCGGACGGTGAACAGCGATCGCTTCGTCGCTATGTCGTTCCGACTTCGGACTTTCCAGGAGTCACCATCTGCTGGCTGGCAGTTTTCGGAAGTCATCGATGCTCAGATCACAGCGCATAAAACCGTGTCCAACGGCATTGCGTGATGCTCCCTATTCTGCCAGCTCCAGCGTTCTCCAGAGATACCAGCAGGCCATACTGCGGTAAGGCCTCCAGCGTTCCGCCAGTTCCTCAAAGTGCCGTCGCCCCGCTGATTCCGGCAACGAGTAACGCCAGAGCATGGCATTTCTCAGTCCCAGATCATCCGGGGCAAAAACATCTGGTCGGCCCAGAGAAAAGATCAGATACATCTGAGCTGTCCAGCGACCAATCCCCCGCACCTGGATCAATTCAGCAATCGCTTCTTCATCTGCAGCTCGAGTGATGCGTCGAAAGCTGACCGAACCATC
>JBDKIW010000341.1:0-7642 GCA_039796955.1 Planctomycetota bacterium | reverse complement strand
CCGATGGTGAATCCATTTCGGCCGTCGTAGGCTTCGGCCCACCATCCGTCCGGGATTGAGCAGTTCAGCCCACCGTTAAGGACAACTTTCTGCCCGCTTGTTCCGGACGCTTCCAGCGGGCGTCTCGGATTGTTCAGCCAGACGTCAACACCCTGAACCAGATAGCGTCCCATATCGATGGAGTAGTTTTCGAGAATCAACACACGACCGCGGAACGGCGCTTTGCGGGTCAGTTGAAAGATCTGCTGCAGAATCTGTTTACCACGATCGTCCGCGGGGTGGGCTTTGCCGGCGAAGATGAACTGGAGTGGCCGGTCGACATCGGTCATCAGTCGGGCAAGCAGATCCAGATCCCGGAGGATCAGATCAGCGCGTTTGTAGGGCGCGAATCGGCGTGCGAAGCCGATTGTCAGAGCCTGTGGGTCAAACAACTGTTCCATATCATGAATGACGGAATCCGGTTCTCCTCGACGTTGTGCCTGCAGCGCGGCTTCATGTCGTGCATAATTAATCAGACGCATTTTCAGAGCGGAGTGGACTTCCCAGAGTTCACCGGGAGTGATGCGTTCAAAGCCACTCCAGACATCCGGTTCGCCGGTTTGAAGATGCCAGTTTTCCGGGAGGACCCGGTCATACAGCACCCGCATCTGCGGGGCCAGCCAGGTACCGACATGAACACCATTTGTGACATGACCGATCGGGACTTCTTCCACGCTTCTCCATGGCCACAGGCCGGCCCACATTTCGCGGCTGACGGCACCGTGAAGACTGGACACTCCGTTGGCAAAGCGACAGTGTTTCATCGCAAAGACGGTCATGCAGAATGGTTCAGCGGCATGCTGTGCATCGACCCGTCCGAGCGCCATCAGGCGATCGGTATTCAGTCCGAGCGTGTCGGCCAGTGGGCCAAGGTGTTCGTGAATCAGTTCATAGTCAAAGCGATCATGACCCGCGGGGACAGGTGTGTGGGTGGTAAATACGCAGCGGGCTGCAGTCTCCCGCTGAGCACGCTCAAAAGTCAGACCATCGTCCTGCATACGCTGGCGAATGACTTCGAGCGGTGCGAATGCGGAATGGCCTTCGTTCATGTGAATCACATTCGGCAGGATCCCAAGTGCCTTCAGGGCCCGGATACCACCAACACCCAGCAGCAGTTCCTGGCGAATTCGCGTGCGGTGATCACCGCCGTACAGACGATCCGTCAATCGGCGATCACTTTCATTGTTCTCCGGAAGACTGGTGTCCAGCAGATACAGTGGCAACCGGCCTACTGACAGTTGCAGGACGCGGGCCATGATTGTTCCGGAACGAGTTTCGACAGTGACCACGACGGGTCGGCCGGCTGAGTCCGTGGCGGCTCGCAGTGGCAACTGTTCGGCTTCCAGACGCGGATAGGATTCCTGTTGCCATCCGTTGGCATTAATGGCCTGAGCGAAGAAGCCCTCCTGATAAAACAATCCCACACCCACAACGGGCAGTCCCAGGTCGGAAGCACTTTTCAGGTGATCACCGGCGAGGATCCCGAGTCCTCCGGAGTAGATGGGCAAAGATTCGTGCAGACCGAATTCTGCGGAGAAGTAGGCGACGGGGCCTTCCCCGGGAATCGTGGCGTGTGTGGAGCCCCAGGTCTGCGAGGATTCGAGGTAGTCGCGGAAGCGGCGATAAGCCCAGTGGATGCGGGTGTGCAGTACAGCCGTGCGGGCTCGTTCTTCCAGAATTTCGGGTGGGTACAGGCTGAGCAGTTGTACCGGGTTGTGATGCAGTCCCTCCCACTTTTCCGGATCGATCAGGCGGAAGACTTCGGTGGCATCGGGATCCCAGCTCCACCAGAGGTTTTGTGAGAGTCGGGACAGTTTGTCATGGATGGACAGCTGGGTGCCTTTGGTCGTCATACGATCTCCTGACGGGGCATGGGAACCGGGGAGTTCATGTTTACCGTTTTTGCTCAGTTTTTGCGGAGCAATCCCCGGCAACTCACAGCAGGGAGATGAGCTTCAGGGCTTTGCCGAGCAGGACGCCGGAGACGGTGGTTTTGGGCGTGCGACTGAGAACGGAACGGCTGACAGGAGCGATGATCTTGTGATGCCGTCGTGTGATTATCGCGGGTTTGGGCGGTTTCGGGAGCGGAGACTGAGGAAAAGGCGTAGCAATACCCAACAAAAAAACCTGCCCCGGTGGGCAGGTTTCTTTGAAGAGTCGGTAATCGAGGAGGCATCTCCGCGAGGGGTAACGCCCTCACATTCGACTTAGGACAGTTTCACATGTTTTCTTTTCAGGCGGCGGGCCTTGGAACTGGCCGGCCGCTGCCCGTGGTTGGCCTTTTTCAGCTTGCGATGAGTTTTTGCCATGACTTCAAATCCTGAGCTTTCAAATTCTGTAGACGGAAACAGCAGGTAAAAACTACCTGGAAGGTGTTTTGCCCGGTTTTTTGAAACGGGAAATCATATCGAACGGATCGACCTGCGAAAACCCCCGACTGCGATTCCTGAAGCGGATTTACAGTTTTTCGCAGGATTCGCTGGTTTTTGGGCAGGTTTTGGGACGGAAAATCATGAAAGCCGGGCGAGAAAGACGTCGTCAGGCGGGAAAATCGGGAATTCTTCGGCGGGGATTCAGTGTTCCACCGTGATCCGCGGCATTTAACGTGTGATTCTTTCTGCATCCTGCGGAAACCTTGCATAAAATGCGGCTTTGGTCAGTTCTGTGACCAGAACATAGGCCGCCGTCAGCCCGAGAACGGCCAGCCAGAGGTGGAAGGGCAGGGGCACAAAACCAAATCGATCGCCAAATGGAACCAGGGGAAGTGTCACGGTCACCGCCATGACGGCCACGCTGCTCAGCAATAGCCAGCGGGATGGCAGACTGCGATAAAACGGGCGGCGGGTGCGGACCACGAGGGCGATCACCAGTTCCGTCAGCAGCGATTCCATAAACCAACCCGTGCGAAACTCTGCTTCCCCGGCACGAAATACCAGCAGCAGCAGTGCAAATGTCAGCAGGTCAAATACCGAACTGACTGCTCCGAAGACCAGCATATATCGCGTCAGAAATCGTGAATCCCACTTATGCGGGCGACGTACCCATTCCGGATCCACAGCGTCTCCGGCAATTGCGGTTCCCGGAATGTCTGAAAGAAAGTTGTTGAGGAGAATCTGGGACGCCAGTAGGGGGAGAAATGGAAGAAACAGCGAAGCGATGGCCATGCTGAGCATGTTGCCGAAGTTGGCGCTGCTGGTCGTCAGAATGTACTTCTGTGTGTTGGCGAACGTGCGTCTGCCTTCGTCGATGCCGTCCCGCAGGATGCTCAGGTCCGGTTGCAGCAGTACGATATCGGCCGCTTCCCGGGCGACATCAGCGGCGTTTTCCACGGAGATACTGACGTCTGCGGCGTGCAGGGCAGGGGAGTCATTGATTCCATCGCCAAGATAGCCGACCACGTGTCCGGTACTGCGGAGGGCCTGAATGATGCGTTCCTTCTGCCCCGGGTCCACCTCAGCGAAGACAGACGTACGTTCGGCAAGGTGCCAGAGCGCTTCATCACTCAGGCTGTTCAGGTCTCGTCCTGTCAGTACCTGTTCCGGTGGCAGTCCGATCGCTGTGGCCAGATGCGCCGCGACGAGGGGATTGTCGCCTGTGATCATTTTCAGAGTGACCCCGCGTTCGGCGAGATCCTGGACAGTCTGGATCACTTCCCGTTTGGGCGGATCGTGAAACAGCAGAAATCCTTCGAAGCACAGATCGGTTTCTTCGTCTCTGGAATAATGATCGCTCCGTGTCGTCAGCAGTCGCGTTCCAAGGCCGAGGACGCGAAATCCCCGAGCACTCCAGTCGGCAAACTGCTGCTGCAACTGCTGTTGGCGAAGCTCTGTCAGCGGTTCGTTGCCGCCGGGCGTTCTGAGTTGCGTACAGACGCCGGACAAGGAAGTAAAAGCACCTTTGGTGATCAGTTGCAGTTGCCCCATGGCATCTTCCACCACAACGCTGAGTCGTTTTCTGACGAAGTCATAAGGGATTTCTTCGGCCTTCCGGAATTCGGTCAGGTCGATCTGCTCCTGAGCAATTCTGGCCACCAAAGCGTCATCCAGAGGATTCGATAGTCCGGACTGCAGTGTTGCATTCAGCCCGGCAAGGCGCAGGACTCGCTCACTGTCCCGGCCGTAACTGTCGCAGGCACTGTGCAGTTGTACGGTGCCCTCCGTCAGCGTCCCGGTCTTGTCCGTGCAGAGTACATCCATACAGCCAAGATTCTCGATGGCATTCAGTCGACGAATCAGAACTCCAGCGCGGGCCATGCGTCGCGCCCCATGGGACAGCGTCATGCTGATGATGGCTGGCAGCAGTTCCGGCGCGAGCCCCACGACGAGGGCGAGTGCGAACAGCAGGGATTGAATGGGCGGCTTGCTGCGAACCAGATTCATGGCGAGGACAATAGGCATCATCAGCAGCATGATCTGTGTGGGCAGGATCCCGAACTGTCGAATACCCCGCTCAAATTCCGTTTCCGGCTTCTGCAGGCGCAGTCGCCCCGCGATCTTTCCAAAGACGGTTTCTTCACCGGTCTGTGTGATCAGCAAACTGCCGGTTCCATTCCGGACATTGGTTCCCAGAAACAGCCGATTTGTCTGCTCGACGAGGCTGGATCCTGGAGGCACAATGCCGGGTTCTTTCTGCACAGGAAACACTTCGCCTGTCAGAGTTGCCTGGTTGACGTACAAATCGTCGGCAGTCAGCAGAATTCCATCCGCAGGGATCAGGCTTCCGGCAGAAAGGCGCACAAGATCGCCGGGAACCAGATCTGTGGCCGGGATCTGATGCTCAACGCCATCGCGAACGACCAGGGCGCGAGTACTCAGGCGATGTCGTAGCTGGTTAATGGCGTTGTCAGCAAGGTATTCCTGCACAAAGCTCATTGCGGTACTGCCAGTGACGACGCAGAGCACAATGATGGCATCCGGCCATTCGCCGGCAGAAATCGAGATCAACGCGGCTACAGCAAGCACCAGTTGCAGCGGATTTTTCAATTGATTCCACAGGCACGTTCGCCAGCCACCGGCGGCCTGAGCTGACAACTCGTTGCGCCCAAACTGCAGCAGACGCTGGCTGGCGTCGTCTGGTGTGAGTCCCTGTGGTGTTGATTGCAGCAACGAAATGACATCCGTGACCGGCAAAGCCCAGAACTCTGCAGGGAGCATGTATTTGTTTTTTGAATGTCTACTATCGGCTTTCATCAGATTTTCAGCGGGAGGTTGTGTGCGGAAGAAAAGATCCTGATTCCGGTTGTGCTTAAAACGTCGCGGCTGAACGGATGACGGGTACACAATTCAGACGGAATGCTGAACAATTTCTGGTGAAGTGCAGGATCTGGAGGGGAATTTCATTGTGAAAGCACAAAATCGCGGCGTAGTTGAAGCGATGTGTGTGCAGGATTCAGTGGTGACCGGTCCGGAGAGACTCGGCGTTCAATGCGTCTTTTTGTGGGGTTGTGGCCGGAAACGGTCGATTCCTCTCGGAGAAGGCGGCATTCATTGCTGATCGACTGTTGCATACTGGAATAATCCGCGATGCTCCGACGGTCCCTTCCTGCCTTACTCAAAAATGGTGCCTGCACATGAACTGGCTGAATTATCACCATCTGCTGTATTTCTGGACGATGGCTCGTGAAGGCAGCATCAGCAAGGCCGCCAACTCGCTGCATTTGTCGCAGCCCACCATCAGTGGACAACTGCGCCAACTGGAGAAGTCGGTGGGCAGCAAACTGTACGAACGGCATGGCCGAGATTTGAGACTGACAGAAACCGGAAAAATGGTTTTTGACTACGCGGAAGAAATTTTTTCCACGGGTCAGGAACTGATGGAGCGATTGAAAGGGCAGCAGTCCGGCCGCAGTCTGATTTTCACGGTGGGAATTCCAGACTTTCTGCCAAAGCAGATTGCTTTCCGACTGCTGGAACCGGTCTTTCGCATGCCGCAGAAGGTGCAGGTGATCTGCAACGAGGGAAAACTTCCGGATCTGCTGGCGGACCTCGCCCTTCACAAAGCCGACCTGATACTTTCTGACAGTCCGGCCGGGTCGCAGGTGAGTGTCAGAGCCTACAACCACTCGATCGGAGATTGTGGCGTCAGTTGGGTGGCAGCCAAAAGTCTGGCTATGCTGTTGCGACCAGGCTTCCCGGATTCTCTGAAGGACCAGCCATTGCTGCTGCCGAATCAGAATACCGTGCTGCGACGTTCTGTTGAGCAATGGCTGGAACGACAGTCGTTTGAACCAAGCGTGGCAGCGGAGATTGAAGATTCGGCACTCCTGAAGCTTCTGGCAACTGAGGGTCTTGGTATTGCCCCTGTGGCTGATTCTGTGCTGCAGGATCTGCAGGATCGTTATGGTTTGCATGTGGTGGGGAAATTGCAGGATGTCTCCATCCAGTTCTATGCCATCAGCGTCGAACGCAAAGTCACGCATCCAGCGGTGATCACGATACTTGATGCGGCTCGAAAACAGCTGTTCCGGCATGATCAGTGAGGCTCGTCCGAGATCAACGGTTGCTGTCTAAAGGCGCTTGGCACGGGTGGTTCTGCACCCACCGCCTGTTGGGCCCGATTCAGCTGCGACAGGCCAGCACCACCTCACGGTTTTGCCAGCACAGTGTTGCGTACCCATTCGTGACACTTGAGGCATTTCATGGTGACATTGATCCACGCCAGAGAGGTGCCGTCCATGTCCTGATCGGAGGACTCCTTCTGCAGTTCCTCAACTGCCGTCGCGAACTCCTGACTGTAGCGACGATACATGATGTCGTTGCTGACTCTCCACCGCTCCTCATTGCTCATGCTCAGCAGCACCTTTGAGCCATCCGAAACGAGCTGCAGGTCCTCTGTGCACAGGCCCTCAAGAATCTGAGTAGAGGCCTCCAGCTTCTGCCGCATAAACTTCGACAGGATATGGCCGGGCTCTTTGTTCTTTCCGGGCGGGACGGCTGCGTCCGGTGGCGTCGAGCGAGGTTGTTGTATGCCGCTCGGCTCAGCGGCCTGAGCGCCTGAGCCCTTGAACCACAGCGACTGCAGCTGATGTTGCGGATCCAGTGTGTGCTGCAGGCCGAACAGCAACACGATCAGCCCGACAATCAGTCCGCTGATAATCAGCCGAAGACGATACCGCGCAGAGACCATAGCGCGACTCCCCGAAAAGTGTGACAAAGGTACGAGGATCAAACCTGTCTCACACCGGGTGGCAAACCCTGTGCCGAACGGGAATCTGCCGGCAACGGGCGGGCTGCTTCAGAGAACGACGGTCACCGAATTCATTGGCTCAAACCCAGTCTGATCGGTTTCGACCGACTATCTCAGGGCAGACGCGGATCGAGCGGCGGTCACGGGAGGCCTGTGTCGTTCATCGCCGGCTGATGTGCCAATCCGCGCAACAGCGCGCGACTGCGGCGCATCAGTTGTGCCTGGCTTTCCTGATGCGTCTTGTGACCGCTCAGACGCGGATGTACTTTCCGGTGGGGACGCCAGAGAGTACCGCGCGTCCGGAAATCGCTGCTCCCTCAGTCGCCAACCGGGACCAACAAGCCACTTGACGAGACGTACTGAGTCCTCGGCGTCCTGACAGGGACCTTATGACGCCGCAATATGTTCGCCAACGCTC
>JBDKIW010000340.1:0-6592 GCA_039796955.1 Planctomycetota bacterium | reverse complement strand
GCTCGCATAACTCATCTGACTACTGAAAGACCGGACGGAAAGTTCGCTCAACGCCGCGCCAGCAGGTGCCCCAGTCCACCATCGATGCCGATCACCTGACCCGTCACAAAGTCGTTCTGCGGGGACAGCAACCATTCCGCCAGTGAAGCCACCTGCTCCGGACTTCCGAGCCGACCGAGAGCGTGCATTGCTGTCGATGCCGAGGCCGCCGCCGGATTCTCCCAGATGCGACGAGTCATTTCTGTGCGGATCAAACCCGGACTGATGACGTTGATGCGGATATTCGACGGGGCATAAGTCGCCGCTGCCGACCGAGCAAGTCCAATCACGCCCGCCTTCGCCGCCGCAATCGCTTCGTGATTCTGGATCCCGATCTCCGCCGCCGCTGAGGCAAACAGAATAATCGAACCCCCGGATTCCCGCAGCAGCTTTCCACCCGCACGAACCGCTGCAAACGACGTGAACAGGTTCGTCTCCACCACCCTGCGAAATTCTTCGTCGGTCGTCGAATGCGCCGGCTTCAGCAGCACAGAACCAATGCAGTTGACGATCGCCGTAAACGGTCCCTCGGCTGATGCCGCTCGCAGGACATCCTCAAGCGGCTGGGAACTCTGCAGGTCCACCACCTGTGATGGCTGACCCGTTGCGGCTGATACTGCCGCTAACTTTTCCGCCGATCGGCCCAGCAACAACAGACTCTGCCCCTGTCCGGCAAGACGTCCTGCCAGCACACTGCCGATCGTGCCCGAGGCCCCAAGAATTGCAATTCGACCCATAATCCTCACTCCCCCCAACAGAATTCCATTTGTCGCCCCCTGTTGTAGAACCTGAGAAGCAGGAAAACAGGTCGTACACTGCGAAATTCTTTAAGGATTCACAGGCACGCCATCGCCCTCGATTCCCCGCACAGCGATCCCGGCAGATCTGAGAAAACCCGGTGGCCAGTCCATCGATTTTACCTATGATCTGATTGTCGCAATCAGGGCCCTGACAGGCTTGCGTTAAGGCGTTGTTCTGAGCTTCACAGAGACTGGAGATTCTTTCATGAACAATGAATCCGAGCGAAATCCTGCGTGGATGTGGTACGTGCTGGTTGCCGCAGCCGGCTACAATCTGATCTGGGGCTCATTTGCCATTTTCTTCCCCGCACTGCCGTTTCAGATGCTGGGTGTTGCCACGCCAAATTATCTCAGCCTCTGGCAATGCATCGGCATGATTGTGGGGGTCTATGGGGTTGGCTACGGAATCGCAGCCATGAATCCCGTGCGACACTGGCCAATTGTGCTGGTCGGCTTTCTTGGAAAAATCTTCGGCCCCATCGGCTTTGTCTGGACCGCAATGCAGGGGGAACTCCCATGGTCCGCAGGCGTGACCATTCTGACAAATGACGTCATGTGGTGGATCCCATTTGCCATGATTCTGCTGCATGCGCGCCGAATGGATCCGCAATCTTTTCAGCTTTCCGGCCCTCCAGCCAGTCGGGCACAAAAACCTGCTGACGGCGGAATGATGCGTCAGAAAACACCGGCCGTGGCAGTGTCTGTACGGTTGAACGACCCACAGATCCTGGTCGAACGTCTGTCCTGAAGCAGAAAAAAAGGCAGCAAAAAAGGGGTCAGGAACCAATAGTGCGAAGCACCCTGTGGGCCATTTGGCTATTGGTTCCTGACCCCTTTTTTGCTGCCCAGGATCCAATAGTGCAAAGCACTCTCCAGGCCAATTGGCCATTCGTTCCTGACCCCTTTTTTTTCTACCCCCTTTCCCGGCATCAACGCTGATCCGTCTGCAGAAACGCCAGCAAGTCTGCCAGCTCCTGCGGACTCAGCAGCGTGGCGATGCCGTTTGGCATGGGTGACACACTCGAGGGAAGAATCTGCAGGATCGAAGACCTTGCAAGTTTCACCGTTTTCTGAGCATCGACCGCTACGGTGACCTCGTCAGCATTCTCTCCGCGAACAATGCCACTGATGACTCGACCGTCTTCCAGTTCCACAGATACCGGCTCATATCCCCGCACAAGACTGGCGCCGGGGAACAGGATCGCTTCCAGCAAGTCCCGGCGGTTTCTGACACGTCCGATGCTGGTCAGGTCCGGCCCAAGTGTCCCGCCCCCGTAACCCAGTTTGTGGCAGGTGTTGCAGGCCGCTCGACGACTCATGAACACTTCATGTCCCCTGCGAACATCACCTTCCGGCAGACTGGCCAGCGTCTGTTCAAGCACAGCGATTTGTTCTTCCAGACCAGCATTCAGCATCTTCAGCAACGATTTTCCCGACTCCTGAACTGCTTCCGGATATTTCCCCAGCAGTGTCTGCACAAGATCAGCTCGCAGTCCCGCCATGCCCTTCGATTCCTGCAGCGCCGTCAATAACCGCTGGCCAGTCTCCTGTGATGGAAACGCCTCAAAGGCCGGCAGAATCTTCGGAAGTTCCATCGGGCCAACATCGGGAACTATGTCCACCAATTGCTGCGCCTGCACTTCCGTCAACGTCGCAGACGCCAGTCTCATCGCGGCAAGCCCACGCAACTCGAGGGCCTGTTCGGACACCAGAATCTTTCGCAACAAAGAAAACGCAGGGTCTTCAAGAACTATCCCGGTACCAGCCGCATCCAGCGCAATCATTCGCAACTCGTCAGAAACGGTTTCGTCTGAACCCAGTCGCAGCAGCTGGGCTCTGAGTTCCGCGTGACCGTCCTTCGGCATGGGCAACCCCTGAATCACATGGATCAGCAAGGCACGTTCTTCTTCCTCGGCAACCTGCAGCCGCGCGGCCAATCCATCGAGCCATGCCGTCGGAATCGCCGTCAACTGGCTGTCCGCCATCGCCGTCAGCGCAAGTCGCCGTGCTGCCCACGTCTCCGCGTTCATGGTCTGCAACAGCAGCGTCTGAATCTCCGCCGCCTCCGCCAGTCCGGACAGCAACTCGGTCAGCAGCGTCTGCTGCGAATCCGACAGCTCCGTCACTCGGGCCAGACGCTGGCCAAACCACGCAGTCAGCTCCCCCGCCCAATCAGGATGCTGACCTACAACCCAGGCAGCCGTATTGCGAACAGCGGCACTGGGATGCTCCATAGGGGGCAGAACATCGTCAGGCCCCAGATCACCACCCCGCATCTGATCCAGCGCCACCAAAGACGCTCGGATCACACTCGGTACCGAAGACGACAGCCCGGCTCGAGTCTGCTTAGGATCCGCAATTTCAATGAGCGAATAGATCAGCGCATGCTCCTGAATCCGCCGCCCCGCTGCTTCAGGAGCCCCTGTCGCGTCCACCGGGCCCACAGGAAGGTCGGCAATGATGTTCTGCACGTCGCTGACAGCGGAACCCTGCTGCAGGCGTCCTATCGCCTCGGCCGCTGCCCGCGCAGGACCGGCCTCATCTCCCTCAGCCATCTGCAGCAATTGCGGAAGTGCACCACGGTATCGCAGCAATCCCGTCACATGGGCCGCAGCCTGGCGAATACCCGCCTCAGCATCCATCAGCCCGGATGCAGCCGCCGCAGCAGCATCCACGGAATCGATTCCTGCCAGTGTCCAGATCGCATTCCGCCGCACACGATTCGAATTGCCGACGCTAAGCAGCGCACGCAGGGCGGCAATCGACGATTCACCGGAACGGCGAAGCGCCATCATCGCCCGGCGCTGCACAAAGAGTCGATCATCGCCAAGGTAGCCCGCGAGCTCCGATGGCGTGGCGGTCTCCCAGTTCAAGCTCAATCCCAGGGGGTCCGCAGGAGACTTCAGACCTCGACGACGAATCCGATACACGGCTCCGGGAACATCCGGCTTGGCCAGCTGGGACGTCGGACAACACACCTTGTACCAGCCGCCCGTATCAACCACCAGCAGACTCCCGTCCGCATCTTCAAAGACATCTGTCGGGTGGAAGTCCGGATGATCGCAGGACAGCAGGTCCACATCCTCAGTCCGATAGGTCGGGCCCTCCGGCAGCAGGCGATGCTGCACCACCTTGTGCAGATTGAAATAACAGGCAAACAACTGCTGATCATGGCCTCCGCCAAACAGCCGCTCACTGCCGGCAATCAGTCCGCAGGGTGCCGCAGCTCCCTGATGAGTCAGCACGGGCATCACATCCCCGGTCATCGGGTGCGCATAAATCGATTCATGCTTCTTGCCATACACGCCTCCGTAAATCGCGTGAATCAAACCGTCTCGTCGCCCCGCTTCCGGGTGCTGAAAAAAAGTGCAACTCAGGAATCGCTCACCATTGTTCAGAAACGCTACGTTCACCGGATTGTCCATGCCACCGGTCAGGACGTTTTCCACATGAGTCCCATCGGGCTTCGCTCGAAAAATGTGTGATGACTGCGTCACCAGCTCCTGCCCATCCGACAACTGATGCCGCTGCTCCGCAAACGCCCCCTTGCACCAGTACAATCGACCATCCAGCCCCAGATATGGACCATGCAGATCGTTGCCACAACCCGTCAGAGTCCGGCCGTCAAACCAGACCTCTCGACGATCCGCCACGCCATCATCATTGTCATCCGTCAGCTTCCAGATTTCCGGTGGTGCCGCCACATACAGCGAACCCTCATACCACAGGCAACCCTCCGGAAACATCAGCCGATCCGCAAACAGCGTGCTGCGGTCATAGACACCGTCACCGTTTGTGTCCTCAAGACGACGAATCCGATGGGGCTTCTCCGACAGCTGCTTCTCGGCCCGCTCCGACATGCCGCCGGAATCCGTCACATACAAACGCCCCAGCTCATCCCGTGACACCGCGATCGGACGCTCCGCCAGACTGGATTCCGCAGCCAGCGAAACCTCATACCCCTCCGCGACACGCAGCAGTCGATTCCCAATCAGCACTTCCTCAGCGGAAAGACCGCCTGCGACAATCACCACAGACAGCAGGGCTGCACAACAACGTGTCCACATGACGGAGACTCCGGGAAGATCGTTCACGATGGATGCTCAACGGACCGCCAGTCGCGGTCGAACCAACAGTCTAGCCACACCCCATGGGGTTGAGTATTCAGAAAACCAACAATCCCCCGCCGCGCTGACGCCTGCAGAAAAACACCAGGATCGCCATTCCCACACCTGCACCTCTCCGCAACCAGCACGCGCGCCGTCTCTGCCACCACACCAGCACGTCCCTCCGCACCACGCACTTTCCTGGTTAACCTGATGGCGAAATTGGCGGTTATTGTCGCTATTCTGACGTTTTCAGATACGATTCCGTATCCGAACAAATCCGTCCCCTTATTGCCCGCTGCGATGCCGTCTGAGATTCAGCGCCTCTGCACCGGACTGAGAGACAGCGCCGATGCCTGTTGACAAGACCGGCGACCGAATTCGCCAGATGTTTGGTGAGATTGCCGGTCGCTACGACTTCATGAACCACTTTCTGTCTCTGGGCACCGACATCTACTGGCGGTGGAAAGCCGTGCGACTGGCCGGCCCGCTGAAAGCCGCACCCGTTCTGGATGTCTGCACAGGCACAGGAGATCTCGCGTTTGCCTTCCGCGGCAAACTGCAGGATCCGGCCACCGTGTTCGCCACCGACTTCACCCACGGCATGCTGAAACTGGCCGAACAGAAGCGGGACAACAGAAATGTCGTCTTCCTCGAAGCCGACACGCTCGCACTGCCGTTCCCCAGCGACATGTTCCAACTTGTCTCCGTGGCCTTCGGGCTGCGAAATGTGTCCAACACCATCGCCGGCCTGCGCGAAATGGCCCGCGTCTGCCAACCTGGTGGCAAGGTGCTGGTTCTCGAGTTTTCACTGCCCAACAATCGCCTGCTCAGTCGGATCTACCAGTGGTACTTCCGCAACATTCTGCCCCGACTGGGTCAACTGCTGGTGCGCAATCGCCAGGCGGCGTATGAGTACCTGCCGCAGTCTGTTTCTGAATTCCCCTGCGGCTCGCAACTGACCGGTCTGATGGAAGAAGCCGGACTGGTCAAAACCTCATTCCACCCGCTCACCGGGGGCATTGCCACCGTCTATCTGGGCGAAAAACCGCTGACCTGATCGCCGAACCTACTCACTCGTCGCTGCGGGCTTCCCGCCGTCGCGAGTTCCCACCTTTTCGGGTTCTGCTGAGCGCTGCATTCTTTCATCATCGACGCACAATCGTTATCCTTGCCATCCTGCCCATATTCACCAGAATCGCCGCGAGTTTTGCGGCCCTCTGCTTGCATTTCCATGGCAGGAGCGTTCCATGTGGTGTCATGTTTTCCGTAATCTCGGCAGCGCATTTCTCTGTCTGCTGTCCTTAGGCAGCACCGTCGCCCTGGCTCAGGACGCTCGTGAGCGTCAAGCGGACGTGCAGCGAATAGAGATCATTCCGGCATCCCGCATGCGGAACTCAGGCCGATCGGCTAGTTCATCTCAACCGTCTCGGGTCAATCCCGGCGGCAGATCAGACAATGAGCGATCGGCTCACCCGATGGCGTCGGTGAGTTCTGCTGGATTTACACGCGAAGAATATCACCGTGTGTTCCGCGGAATTCCCTTCAGTCGCACTCAGTATCGCATCAACCCCGGCTATCGCCACGATTCCACTATGGAAATCCTCACCGGCAATCCGCGAACGCAGACCATCGTGCAACCCCGGG
>JBDKIW010000339.1:0-5575 GCA_039796955.1 Planctomycetota bacterium | reverse complement strand
TCAAGCTGTACGCAGCGGATCCGTCGATTGCCAAGCCGATTCAGATGAATTTCGACGAGGATGGACGGCTGTGGATTGCCAGTTCTGAGGTGTATCCGCAGATCACACCGGGGGCTCCGGCGACGGACCGGATTCTGGTGGTGGAAGATCAGGATCATGATGGTGTTGCGGACAAGACCCACGTCTTTGCGGAAGGTCTGTTGATTCCGACCGGGGTTGCACCGGGTGATGGTGGTGCGTGGGTAGCAAACAGCACCGAGCTGCTGCATTTTGCGGACACGGACGGGGACTTGAAGGCCGATACGAAGCGGGTCGTGTTGTCGGGCTTCGGCACCGAGGACACTCATCACATCCTGCACACGCTGCGTTGGGGATATGACGGGTTACTGTACTTCAACCAGTCGATTTACATTCACAGTCACGTTGAGACGCCGTGGGGCGTGCGTCGTTTGAATGCCGGGGGTATCTGGCAGTTTCGTCCTGAGACGCTGGAGCTGGGTGTGTTTCTGCGGGGACTGGTGAACACCTGGGGGCATCACTACGACCGGTTCGGTCAGTCGTTTGCGACGGACGGGGCGGGCGGCGAGGGGATCAACTACGTGATTCCCGGGGCTTATTATTTCACGGCTGCGGATGCAGAGCGACTGGTGCGGGGGTTGAACCCGGGCAGTCCCAAACACTGCGGGCTGGAATTGGTTGAGACACCGATGTTGCCACCGGACTGGCAGGGCAACGCCATCACAAATGACTTCCGTGGTCATCGTGTGGTGCGCTTTGTATTGACGGAAGAGGGCTCGGGATATGTCTCGCGTGAGCAGCAGGAAGTGATCTGGTCGGACCATGTGGCCTTCCGCCCAATTGACGTGAAGGTGGGACCGGACGGGGCCATTTATGTGGCGGACTGGTACAACCCGATCATTCAGCATGGTGAAGTGGACTTTCGAGACGAACGACGCGACCGGACTCATGGCCGTATCTGGCGGGTGACCTGGAAGGGGGCTCCGAAGCGTGAGTACCGAGCGGTTTCAACGCGAAGCAACACGGAATTGTTTGAGGCCCTGCGGTCGGTCGACGGAGTGGAGCGACAATCGGCAAAGCAGATTCTGCGACAGCGGGGGCCGGGGATTGCCAGTGAACTGACAGAATGGTTGAAGTCGGTGCAGTTGTCGGCTGAAGAGCGTGAGCTGGTGCAGCTGGAAGCGTTGTGGTGTTATCAAACGGCGCAGTCGGTGCAGCCTGAGCTGTTGAAGACGTTACTGAAGAGTGCCGACGGACGGTTGCGTGCTGCGGCGGTGCGTGTTTTGAGTCACTGGAAATATCTGATTCCGGATTCGCGTGAGTTGTTGACTGTGGCAGTTCAGGATGCGCATCCGCGAGTGCGACTGGAGGCGGTACGAGCCTTGTCGTTTTCGCCGCTGCTGGATTCTGAGCGACAGATTGCGGACGGCAGTGCATTCCCCGGGGACACGGTTCCAGCAACCGCGGCGACGGTGGCTGCGTATGACGATCCCCGATTGATTGAGACGGCCCTGTTGCCCCTGCGGCAGCCGATGGACAGCAATCTGGATTATGCGATGTGGCTGACGACGAAAGAGTTAGCGAGTCGCTGGCGACCGGCCTTTGAGAAGGGTGATATGAATTTCTCCAGCGATGCGGAGCAGGTTGCATTTGCCTTTTCCGCGATCGGCACGGGAGCTCCTGTGGAGCTGTTATTGAAGGATTTGTATGCCGCGGGAGTGACACCGGAGAAGCGAGCGCGGCTGGTGCAGCTGATTGGGGCGGCGGCTGATGCTGCTCAGATGGGGCGGTTGTTATCAGCAGCCATCACGGCGAACGATGCGGCGACGGTGCAGTCCATTCTGGCGGTCACGGCGACGCGGAAGCTGGTTCCGGAAGTCAATGCGGACCAGTTGGGAGGCTTGCTGGGATCGGACGACCCGGTGCTTCGTCGGGCGGGGTTGCAGGCGGCTGGTCAGTGGAACGTGATGGCTCTGCGAGGTCGGCTGGAGGCTTTGCTGGGAGACAAATCGGCCGATCGGGCTGATCTTTCGGCCGCGCTGGCGGGTGTGATTCAGGGTCGTGATCAGGGCTTACTGGACCGTCTGCAGGCGGTGGCTGGCGATGCGGGAACGGTAGTGGAATTGCGGGCGATTGCGCTGGCGTGGCTGGCGTCTGTACGGCCGGTCGAATCGGCGCCGATCGTGGCGAGGCTGCTGTCGGAGACGACGGAACCGGTCTATGCGGCGATGTCCGTACGGACTCTGCTGAGCGATCGTAACGGGCCGCAGTTACTGACCTCGGCATTAACGGGTCTGGAGCTGCGGAACGACGTGGCTCTGGAAGTACTGCGGGCTTTGCGGGAAAGCGGTCGGACGGATGCGGCACTGGAAGCGGCAATTCGAACGGCCGGAAAAATCAGCAGTCGTAAATCACTGACGGACGAGCAGAAGCAGGCGTTGCTGAAGCTGGTCAGTACCAGCGCCAGTGCTGCGGATGGTGAGAAGATCTTCCGAACGGAGTCGCTGGGATGTTTGAAGTGCCATGCGATTGGAGCGGCTGGTGGCCTGGTGGGGCCGGACATGATCAGTCTGGGCGCGAGTGCTCAGCCGGACTACCTGCTGGAGTCACTGTTGAATCCAAATGCAAAAGTGAAAGAGAACTATCACACGACCGTTGTGGCCACGGTGGAAGGTCAGGTGGTGGCGGGCGTGCAGATTCAGCGCTCGGATAAGGCGATTACGTTGAGGACCGCGGAGAACAAGGTGGTGACGGTGCCAGCGGACCAGATTGAGGAAGTCGGCCAGGGAGTTTCGTTGATGCCCGAGGGACTGGTGGATGCCCTGACGGATAACGAGATTGCGTCGCTGGTGAGATTCCTTTCGGAGCTGGGGCGGACACCGGAGTACACTCTGTCGCGGGCTCGACTGCTGCGTTCGTGGCAGGTGCTGCAGCCGACTCAGGAGGGCCTGCGTCAGATCAACCGCACCAGTTTCAGTAAGGTGGCGGCCAATGATCCGGCCTTCACGTTTACGCCGGAATACAGTGTTGTGTCTGGTGGACTGCCACTGGGCGAGATACCGGTGCTGAATGTGCGGGAGCAACAGGTTGGGTTTGCGCAGTCACAGATCAACGTGACGACTCCGGGAACGATCGCGTTCCGGGTCAATTCGGTCGCTGGCCTGGAGATTCGCATTGACGGGATTCCGATGCCGGCGGAAGCGGAGTTTTCGACGACGCTGGCGGCGGGCCGTCATGTGGTGACGGTGATGATTGATCGCAGACAGCGAACGGAGCCGTTGTTGGTGGAGATTCTGGAGGGAACCGGGGACTCGCAGGGGAACGCCGAACTTGTGAATTGAGCGGCGCATTGACTGGGGTGAGGCTGTGAGTCGGGTGTGATTTCCGGGAAGAGTGCCCTGCCCTTCCCGGGCGAGCTCTGATTTGCGGTGGTCCTGAGAGCACGGTCAGACAAGTGCCGCGCGATTGTGTGCCCGAGGACCGAGGATCGTGGAAGTTGACTGGTGGGTTTTGACGCTTCACGTTGATCGCAGGGGATTGCCGGCAATTGTTTTCGAACTGCTGCCGGAGACGTTGCTCGACGATGAAGGCCGGGTTGGTTGTCGGGTGCAGAATCAGGTGTGTGAGAAATGTCGGAATTCAAGACAGTAGCGAAGGTCGGCGACATCCCTGAGGGACAGGGGCGATCGTTCGCGGTCGGTGGCACGATGGTCGGCGTCTTTTTGTCGCAGGGGCGATATCTGGCGATCAACGACTTTTGTCCCCATATGGGAGCGTCTCTTGCTGACGGGTATGTCGAGGGCGACGCGGTCAGTTGTCCATGGCATGCGTGGCGATTCAGTCTGGTAGACGGGACGTGGCTTGACAATTCGAAGAGTGGTATCCGTTCGGCCTGTTACGAGGTGCGTGTGGAGGGCGTGGAGATTCAGGTGAGGGTGGCAGCGCCGGCGGTTTCAGCAGGGGCTGACTGCGGTGGAGGCACGACCTGAGTTTGTTGCGCGTCGTGCCTGTTGACGCGTGCATTCCGGAGGGAAGTGAGTCGGAGGGATGTATGGCCATCGTGGCGGGGCTGTGAGGGAGGGAGTGGTCGATGGTTTGGGACAGACCTGACATTCCCTCGGTGTGGCCGCCTGCCGATGAGCAGTTGCGTGATGTCTTTCTGGGCCTGTTGAACGACGGATCGTGGGGGCGTTACCACGGTCCGCACTGTGACCTGCTGCGGTCGGAATTGCAGTCTTACCATGGCGTTTCGCAGAGTGTGTTGTGCTGCAGTGGCACGGCGGCGGTGGAACTTGCGCTGCGAGCGGCGGGTATTGGTCCGGGTGATGAGGTCGTGATGTGCGCCTACGACTTCAAAGCGAACCTCGTGAACGTACTGACGTGCGGTGGAATGCCGGTACTGGTGGATACGGAGCCTGGCAGACCAGTCCCGGATTTGGAGTTGCTGAAAGCGGCTGTGACTCCGCGGACGAAAGCGATCCTTGTCTCCCATCTGCATGGCTTGATGGTACCGATGCGGGGGCTGCGAGAGTTTTGTGATTCGCGTGGTTTGGTGCTGATTGAGGACGCCTGTCAGAACCCCGGCGCTGTGGTGGATGGTCGGAGAGCGGGGGCGTGGGGTGATCTGGGCGTGTTGAGTTTTGGTGGCAGTAAGTTGCTGACAGCGGGCCGGGGCGGCGCGATACTGACATCCAGCCGAGTGCTGGCCCAGCGAATCGCCCTGTACAATCAGCGAGGCAATGAGGCTTATCCACTCTCAGAGATGCAGGCGGCTGTGGTCCTGCCGCAACTGAGACAATTGGACGTGCGAAATCGGCAGCGAGCAGCCAGTGTGGACATGCTGCGGAGCAAATTGAGGGACCAGCGGGTATTGTCGCTGCTGAGTATGGACGATATTGCGCAGGTCGGGGTGGAGGCAGAGACGGTTCAGGGGCAATTGAATGCAGCCGCGTACTACAAAGTCGCGTTTCGGGTGACGGATGAGTTCCCGGCCGAGTTGCGGGAGACGATTGTGCCGGCCTGTGAGGCTGCGGGAATTCCGTTGGCGTCCGGCTTCGCAGCTCTGCAGACCATCCATGCGCGATCGCGATATCGGAGTGCGGGGGCCCTGGATCAGTCCGCAGAGTTGGGGCAACGACTGCTGGTGCTGCATCATCCCGTTTTGCTGGCGGGAGTGGAGGTGTTGGAACGGATGAGTGAGCGTCTGATCGGAGTGCTCAGGACGATCACTGGGGCAGCTGGTTAGGATCGCCAGGCGTAGGCACTGCGGCAGACGGAAATCCTGATTTGTAGGCGGTGTGGGCTTTTTTCCGCAGCTCCTCTGATTCGAAGCCGATGGAATCGAGTCGATACAGTGTCACGTCTGAGGGGATGGGTTTCAGATCGGGGAATGCAGCGACTGCATTGCGAAGATGGAGAGCGGCGAGAAGAGCAGCGTCGCCGAGTTGGACCTGCCATGTGGACGCGAGCTGGCGATTGTCGGGGTCTGGTGTGGTCGGGGCTCCTTTGGGGGGCCAGATCGGTGAGGGGGCATCGAGGAGTGATTCGATGAGCGGCA
>JBDKIW010000338.1:0-12080 GCA_039796955.1 Planctomycetota bacterium | reverse complement strand
CGCGGTCACTCAGGCTGTCACTGCCAGGCCCGGCAGCGCGATTCTGCCAGTGGCGTTTCCTTTGGTGGAACGCAGCTCAGCCGTATCTGCCGTATCTTTGGTCACGGTGTCAGGCCTGTTCCGCATCACGGCCTGACGCTGATGTGACGTGCAGGATGGGAAGTCTGGCTGAGGACCGCGTTGCCGCCACTTCCGTCAGTCACTGCTGGCCGTCCCGGGACTTCGTCAGCTGCCTCGAAAATCATGGATGTTTTGGCAGGGCAGGGGGGCGGCGAGTTTCCGAGAAGACGGGCCTGACCTGACCTTGCACCCGTGCGATGACTGGACCGGACTGCCGTGGACGAACGGCGGTGAATCCCTCCAGGGGCAGTGCAAAACGCTCCGGTTCCGAGAGCCACGATGGTCCTCTTCATTGTCTGCGGCATGCGCATTACACTGCCTGATTTCCCCGCCAGGATTCGATCCCGGAGAGTATCTGATACTGCTGAATCGCGGGTGTGGTGGAGCTGCCCCGATCCGAAGAGCTGTCTGTTCACGAGGAAATCATGCCGGAATCCGAATCCATCCGACTTCGCCGTGCTCTGCGGATCATTCTGCTGTTGTCTCAGCAGAAGCGGGGGCTGTCGGTGTATGAGCTTGCCGAACGTGAAGAGCTCAATGTGAAGACGATCCGCCGGGACATTGATTTGTTGCGGCAGGAGGGGCTGCCAATCGAAGGCACTGTGGTCGAGCGTGGTCGGAAGCTCTGGAGGATTTCCGCGAACATGGACCGGATTTCCTTTGACTATCACGAGCTGCTGTCGCTGTTTCTGGGGCGACGGCTGCTGGAACCCTTTGCGGGAACACCTCTGTTTGAAGGCATTCATTCACTGTTTCGAAAGCTGGAAACGCTGTTGTTCAGCGAATCAAAGCGATTGCAGGAAAGCCTGACGGAGGGCTTTCACCTGACGAGCAATGGTGCCAGTGACTATTCCGGACGATCGCAGTTGATTTCGATAGTGCTGGATGCTGTTCAGCAGCGCTGTGTTCTCAGCATGACCTATCAGAAGAACAACGCACCGCGGCCTTCGACCTATCGGATTCAGCCGTACAGCCTGGTGTACCATCGTGGTTCGTTGTACATCATCGCGTTCAGCATGGCTGCTCAGGAAATGCGGCACTTCAAGCTGGATCGAGTGCTGAAGATTGAATGTCTTGAGGAACGTTTTGACCTTCCGAAATCGTTTGACGTGCGGACGTGGCTGGAAAAATCCTTCGGCATTTTCAGTCCGTCGGGACGCAGCTATTTCATTCGGATTCGTTTTGCGGCGCAGGTGGCCGGCACCGTGCGTGAATCGCAATGGCATCGGAGTCAGCAGTTGGTTGAGACTGCTGACGGCAGCGTACTGCTGACGCTGACGCTGGAGAATCTGGAAGAAATCAAGAGCTGGGTGATGGGCTTCGGGTCGATGGCAAGAGTGCTGGAGCCGCCGGAACTGGTCCAGGCAATTCGGGATGATCTGCGACTCATGGCAGCGTCGTACGATGGGGAGAACACGAAGTGAGCCTGCCGCGGTGGTGATTGTTTGAGGCTGCGAACCCCTCAAGGGCTGTTGTCTGAGCAGGAGGCGGCAGGTGGGATGACGAAACGTCGGCGCTCGAGGCGATTTTTTATTCAACGCAGAGACCACAGAGGACACGGAGTTCCAAGGCAAAACGCAGGGACGTCAGCACTATTGGTGAGCGGATTGGTGATGAAAGTGCTGCGTGCGTCTTCGTGCTGTTCTACTTCTGTTTTGCCATTCCGGGCGGCAGGTGGGACGGGGGTCGGTCTGAAAGATCACGAACGATGATTGCTGTGGCGTTGTTTGAGCAACGCAGGCAGGGAGTGCATTCAGTTTGCGGTGTGAGTCCGCATCATCTGCTCAACCAGATTTGCCCGACAGTGAAGGGGGCTTTTCAGCGAGCCTCGCGCCGGGAAATTTGCCCTGAGACAGATATCGGGACCGCGGATTCCGAGAATTCCGGAAAATTGAGCGTCGGCAGCAACAGCCTGGACAGACGGGTGTCCAGGCACTGTGTGTAACCTTCGACAGTTGCCATGCGGCGTATGCCCATCTCCGTGAGCTGCCAGGCAATCCGAAGTGTGCCCAAATCAGGAAACAGACAGGAAGAGCGAGGTCTCAATGCCCCAGCGGACTCCCGGAACAGCAAGTCTGGTCGTTGATACGGATTCGGGCTATCGAGCGTGGTGTCGTGCCCACAAGCAGAGGACGCAGAATGATCGGCGTCGAGACCCGTTCGCGCAGGACTACGGCACGGAGCTCAGGCGTTGGGAGTTTGTCGTGCAGCAACTCCTGGGGGCCGTAATAGAAAACGCTGTGGACGAACGGATCCTCGTTTCAAGGCACCCTGACAGCAGAGGAAGGGCGGTTCTGCGTTACCATGAACTCGATTTTGTTGCGGGCTCAGTTTTTGCGCCGCGGTTATTTGCAGAGATCAAGTTGCGCGAGCGGACGGTCAGTGCAAAAACGGGTTGGTCACAACTGGAAAGATCGTTACGAATCGCAAGGACTGAATGGCCGGACCTGCGGGGGATCTGTCTGAATATCGCGATGGGTGAATTGTTAGGGACGGAGCTCGAAAGCAACTGTCCCATGACGGACGTTACCGATCTTGCGGCGGTGATTGAAGACGTGAGTCAGCGTGATGGGGGGACGATCTGGATTCAAGGTCGCGATCTTGCCACATTTGCAGTGCAACGTGGCGTGTTGAATTCTGAGGATGTGCGGCGTTTGCCCGACTTGCATCAGGCGATGCGGAATCCGCTGAGTATTCTGCAGAGTCAGGAGGGGGCAAAGCGTGCAATGACCGGTCCCGGGTTGTTTGAATGCTTTCGTCCAAGGCGATGAGATCCACGAGGCTTTCAGATCGCAGCCAGGCTGTGGCCGAGTTTCCCGCAATGTGATGTGGACGCCGCTGCACCTGCGGACCGGGCGTGCTGGGGTTGCCGCAGCGAAAGCGTGACACAGCAGAGGGGGGTGAGTGTCGGCTGGAGCTGATGCAATTCAGCGAAACAGCGAGGCGAGATAGAAGTCATCACGGTAAAGCACTTCGTGTGACTGAAACCCGAATTGGGTGGCCAGTTCCACACGTCTCGATTCTGTCAGGGGGAAATCAGACGTCTGCATGTGAGCGATGACTTCGGACACTTCCGCTTCTGTGAGATTGCTCCATGTGGGCAGTGCTGTTGTATGAAATCGGTGCAGCCAATCCTGCCGCGACTCACCTTCTGACAAATACAGATCGATCCAGCAGAAGGCACGTGGTTGTGGAACGCAGGCCAGATCAGCAAGTGTTTGTTGCAACTGCGACTCACTAAGGTGATGCAGGGCATAGCTGGCCAGCAGCAGGTTAGGCGGCGTGGACCGTCCCACGAGCCACTGTTCCGCCAGTTGATGCGTGACGATGGTCAGATGACCTTCTGTGAAATGTATTGTGATCTGACTGGGAAATAACTGAGGTGCGGAATCGAGGGCAGCGCGGGAAAGATCGACGCCGTGCCACCATTCACAGTGACAGTTGCGTAGTGCCATCGCTGCCAATTGACCATCACCGCAGCCGAGATCCAGAACGCGGCATGGTGCGTTCAGGGACTCAGCCGCCTTCGTGATCGCGAGTGCCATTTGCTGATGCCGCATGTGATTGCCGAGGATAATACGGTCGTAGAGTCCCCAGTGGCGAAAGAGTTCCACACTGGTGTCACGGGAAGAATTCAATCGTGAACGGCTCCTGCTGAGACCCTGATGATCGGTGATGACTCGGCGGCCGGAAGCATATCGTTTCGCGTGCTGCATCGCCATGACATATTGGCGAATTGATTTTGTCGGGACGGGTTTGAATGGTGCAGACCAGAAATGTGCCATTCGGCGACATCGGCCCCCGGAACGGCCTGGCGTCGCAGAGAGGCTTGTGTGCATTCGGGAATCTGGTCTGATCCGGACCATCGGAGTGGTGGAAAGAAAGGCCAGTTGCTGCAGATTGCGCACGTGGTTGTGGGCGTACTGCGTATCCACTTCGAACAGGCCCCGCAAATCTCATTCACGTAAAGTCCCTCATGGCCTTGAATGCCGTTGATTGGGACAGTGGAAAGCCATCTGGCGAGGGAGATCTCGGAGCTGCTCGGCGAGTGCTCACAGTTACTTTCGCTGGAACATGGCAGAATGGAATGTTCTCGACGGAGAGTTCTATTCCGACCGGAAGGGGGATAAACTGCAGGTTGGTGTGACAAATCGTTGGAACGGTTACGCTGTTTTTGACGATCCCTGAGATAATCGGGATCGCATGATGGAAGCAACGAAGTTGACGGTCAGCGGTGATATTTCTGCGGTGTGACGTATTGGGCAGAGGAATCGGATGAATCCCATCAATTTTGCACTCCGACGTCCGCGGACGGTGATGGTGCTGCTCATTACGGTCGTGCTGATCGGGCTCAGTGTGATTCGTCCCGTGAGTGTGGATGCGTGGTTGCGAGATCGCGGTGTGGACTTGCCGCTGAAACGCATGGCTGTTGATATTTTTCCTGCGTTGAATCTGCCGGTGATTTATGTGTGCCAGCCTTACGGTGGCATGGATCCCGCGCAGATGGAAGGTTTGCTGACCAACTACTACGAGTATCATTTTCTGTACATCAACGGAATTCATCATGTGGAGAGCCGGAATGTGCAGGGCACGGCTCTGATGAAGCTGCAGTTTCACCCCGGGACAAACATGGCTCAGGCCATGGCGGAGACAATCAATTATGTGAATCGTTCACGGGCGATGATGCCACCGGGAACGGTGCCCCCGTTTGTGATGCGATTTGACACGGGCAGTGTTCCGGTGGGCTATCTGGTACTTTCCAGTGGCACAAAGACCATCTCAGAGATTCAGGACCAGGCGCTGTTCAAAGTCCGTCCGATGTTTTCGTCGCTGCCCGGAGTTTCGGCCCCACCGCCGTTTGGCGGCTCGGCTCGCAGCATTGTGATTCGAGCCAATCCGGATCGCCTTCGGGCGTATGGGCTGTCACCGGATGACGTGATTACGGCATTGACATCGGGAAATACGATCAGTCCGTCCGGCAACATTCATATCGGTGATCGATATCCGTCAGTTCCCACGAACGCGATGATTCGCGACATCCGGGAGTTGGGTCAGATCCCGTTGAAGACCGGCGAGCAGACGGTGTACATGCGTGACATTGGTGCGATTGAAGATGCGGCTGATGTTTCGACAGGCTACGCTCTGGTGAATGGTCGCCGCGCTGTATACATCCTTGCCACGAAGCGCGCTGATGCATCGACGATGAATGTGATCAACGAGATCCGTGGTGCGCTTCCAAAGATGCAGAAGGAGCTTCCCGGGGACATTCAGGTGGCGTTTGAATTTGATCAGTCACCCTATGTGACTCGGGCGATTGGCAGCCTGGTGACTGAAGGAATTCTTGGAGCGGTACTGACGGGTTTGATGGTCCTGTTATTTCTTCGTGACTGGCGGAGTGCGCTCGTGGTGGTGCTGAATATCCCGTTGGCGATTCTGTCAGCCATTGTCGGACTGTGGCTGACCGGGCAGACGATTAACCTGATGACTCTTGGCGGACTGGCACTGGCCGTGGGGATTCTTGTTGACGAAGCCACGGTCGAGATTGAGAACATTCACACTCAGATGGGAAGAGCGAAGTCAATCGGCCATGCCGTACTTGCAGGGAATCAGCA
This sequence comes from Planctomycetota bacterium, assembly GCA_039796955.1. GTDB lineage: Bacteria > Planctomycetota > Planctomycetia > Planctomycetales > Planctomycetaceae > SXXK01. The sequence goes on along the minus strand of JBDKIW010000338.1, from coordinate 6,348 downwards.
GACAGCTGTTCCGCGATTGCTGGCGATGCTGTGTATTCTGGCTGTGTTTGTCCCGACGTTCTTCATGGAGGGCGCTCCGCGGGAATTGTTTGCACCACTCGCGCTGGCCGTCGGATTTTCGATGATCAGCTCGTACATACTATCCAGTATGTTTGTTCCCATCCTGTGTGTCTGGTTGCTGAAAAACCGCACGGGACAGCGACATGATCAAGCGGAGTCAGGCTTTGTCAGAGTGTATCGACGATTTGTCAGGGGTGTCATCGCCACGCGCTGGGTGAGTATTCCGGCGTATGTGGCATTGTGTGGAATTCTGGTCAACTGGTCTTCCCGTCAGATTGGCGTGGAGATTTTTCCTGCCATCGATGCGGGTGAGTTCCGATTGCGACTGCGAGCTGCGGATGGGACGCACATTGATTCCACGGAAGTCATTACCAGACAGGTGCTGGAGACGATCAGCGAAGAAATTGGAAACGACAGGATTCGGCTGACACTGGGATATGTGGGGACGGTTCCGGCTTCATTTCCCGTGAACGCGGTTTACCAGTTTTCACGTGGTCCGGAAGAGGCGATTCTGCGGATTGCTTTGAAACCGGGAAGCGGCGTCAGTACTGAGGAAATGAAGATCAGACTCAGAGACGTGCTGGCAAAGAAGTTTCCGGCAGTTCGTTTCTCGTTCGAACCGGCGGATATCATCAGCGAAGTCATGAGTTTCGGATCAGCCACCCCGATTGAGGTGGCCGTCCGCGGTGGGTCTATCGGAGAGAACCGTGATTTTCTCAAGCGAGTCCAGCAGAAGCTGGCCACGATCCCAGCGCTGAAAGACATACAGGTGGTTCAATCACTGGACTACCCCACAATTGATGTGAAGATTGATCGGGAGAAGGCCGGGCTCTCCGGAGTCACCATGAATCAGGTCAGTCGATCGGTACTTGCCGCGACATCGTCCAGTCGCTTTGTCGTCCCAAACTACTGGCCTGATCCGAAAACGGGAGTGGGTTATCAGGTGCAGATAGAGATTCCACAGCCCGCGATGGCGTCACTGGATGACCTTGGAACGGTTCCTGTCTTGAATAAGGCTGACCAGAGTCCCCTGCTGCTGCGGGACGTTGCTCAAATCACTCCTGCAACCATGCCCGGTGAATTCGATCGCTATAACATGAAGCGTGAATTGTCGCTGACAGCCAATATTTCCGGAGCGGATCTGGGTCGCACGGCGACTCAGGTCATGGCTGCCGTTGAAGAGGTTCGCAGGGCGGACGACGCCGCGAAGGACGAGCTGGACAAGGCCGCTGTGGCAGCACTGCAACCGGGGCAGCCGGCTCCTGTGAAGGCCGGGAGGATTACCTGCGAGTTGCGTGGTCAGATTCCGCCTTTGCGACAGATGATGAGTGGACTTGGGGTGGGACTGCTGCTGGCTCTGGCGGCCATTATTCTGATGCTCACGGCCAACTTTCAGTCATTCCGGCTGTCGCTGGTGACGGTCGCGACAGCACCTGCTGTTCTGGCCGGCGCGGGAGTTGTGCTGTGGGCCACCCATTCGACTCTGAACATCCAGTCGTTTACCGGTGTGATCATGGGGCTTGGAGTGGCGATGGCGAATGCGATTCTGGTGGTAACGTTTGCCGAGCAGCGTCGTCGAGACGGAGAGTCATCGGCTTCAGCTGCAGAGAACGCCGTTGTGGCTCGTCTGCGTCCGATCCTGATGACCAGTTGTGCGATGCTGGCTGGGATGCTGCCGATGGCTCTCGGATTGGGGGAAACGGGACAGCAGACAGCCCCGCTCGGCAGGGCTGTTATGGGTGGGCTGTCGGCGGCCACACTGTCTACGGTGGTCATTCTGCCGGCTGTGTTTGCGCTTATTCAGGGACGTCGTTCGACGGTGTCCGGCTCGCTGCATCCTATGGATCATGAGTCTGATGGCGGGGGGAGTTTACATGGTGAGTGACTCGACTTGCACACGACTGCGGATATTGAATGCCACGGAAACGTGGTGTGCTCGGGTGGCAAATGCCCGTGGGCATGTGTCTCATCCTGCATCGGCAGGACCAGGGTGCGAACAGGCGTCCATCGGGCGTGGAAGTGGTCTGCGAATCATTCCCCGCCTGATGACACTCGGCTTATTGGGGCTGGCAACCTGTTGCGGGTTTGTCGGGTGTCAGCCTGAAGCCCCAGTGGTGAAGGCTCCGACGGAACAGGTGTCTTCGGCGGTCCCTGCGTTGCCGCAGGTCGCCACCACGCGACCGCTCCGAAAAACTCTGGTGCAGAAGACTGTGCAGCCAGGACAACTGGAAGCCTTCAGCACAACACCGATTCACGCGAAGGTTGGAGGCTTTGTGGATCAGGTCGCTGTGGACATCGGAGATCGAGTCCGCGGGCCTCAACGGGATGCTGCCGGGATGGTTCAGGAGCCCGGTCAGATTCTTGCACTGCTGTCAGCGCCTGAGATTGAGCAGGAGTGGCGTCAGAAGGCGGCGTCGGTGGAACAGGTGCGATCTGAAGTGCTGCAGTCGGAAGCGGCCGTCAAAGTGGCTGTCTCCACGCAGGAGTCAGCTCGTGCGGCAGTCCGGGAATGTGTGGCTGGTCAGCAGCGTGCCTCGGCGCAGTTTGAAAAATGGACTGCGGAACTGGAACGTATCCGCATGCTGGCAGAGGCACGGACAGTGACGGGGAAACTACTGGAGGAGACTGAATTTCAGTATCGGGCCGCGGACGCCAGCCGGACAGAAGCGGATGCCAAATTGGGTTCTGCGGAAGCTGCTTTGAATGAAGCGACAGTCTCAATTGAAAAATCGCAGGCAGATCTGCAGGCTGTCAAATCACGTCTGCAGGTTGCGGAAGCAGATCGCGATCGTGTCGCAGCCACGCGCGACTATCTGCAGATTCGGGCGCCTTTTGATGGCATCATTACCGAACGGCGAGTTGATGCTGGGCACCTCGTTCAGCCGGCACGCGGTGCCGACGATGCTCCTTTGTTCGTGCTGATTCAGGCGGACACGCTGCGACTGTTTGTGGACGTACCTGAAGCGGAAGCGACCCTGGTGGAAATCGGACGGCCCGCAAAAATCAGTGTTGCCGCAGTTGGTAGTGCTGCGTTCGATGGTACGGTGGCACGGACTGGCTGGGCACTTCAGACTGGAACCAGGTCTCTGAGGTGTGAAATCGATGTGCCCAATCCGGATGGTCGGCTTCGCCCTGGCATGTACGCGCAGGTAGAACTGACTGTCGCTGAACGCAGCGATGTGCTGAGTGTTCCAAAATCCGCCATCGTGACGAAAGACGGTCAGACCTGGTGTGTCGCGGTGACAGCCGAGGGAACGATTCAGAGAAAGCCTGTACAAACTGGTATTCGTTCCGCAACGGAGGTTGAGATTCTGTCGGGGCTCGAAGGAACCGAAGATCTTCTGATTGCCAATGCGGCGGCCTTTTCCGACGGTCAGCGGGTGGAACGGGTTCAGCCCTGAAGTCGACTTCTGTGAAAAGATGTTGATTCCTCTGAGTTGGCACTTCGTCGCTGCTGGTTGTGTTTCTGATTCTTTGGCTGTGCAAGCAGGCTTGATTCGCTGCGTCGTTGTTGTGGCCGTGTTTCGGCAGTTTCTGCCGTTTCTTATGTTTCACCGGAGCGACTGAACTTCTCTGATTGGGCTGAATCTCCGGGCGACGCTGACTTTACCGGTGCAACGCCGCCGATGCTCTGAAAACACAGATCTGCCGTTATGGGGCCACAAGGATGTGGACGACCATCGGCTGATTCTGCCGTTTGTGGAGTTTCAGGGATGGTTCGAGACGCTTGTCAGCGCCGGCTGCCGCGGTGGCAAATGATCGCCATGCTGTGGCTGTGTGGTCTTCCGGCCGGTTGCCACACCGCGTCACTGAAGACCTCCGTTTTGCAGTCGCCAGCGTCAGTAGCTCAGGCCACTCTGAAAAACGGGGCCTCTGCCGCAGAAACGGCTGCGGATGGTGTCTCTGTTGACAAGACGGTGCGACCGGACGTGCTGGCAAGTTCGGGGAACTCCGAACCTGTTCGGCAGGCGACGATGTTGCAACCGGATGACAGCGCTGGGCTCGTCCAGCCTCCTGTGGCCGCATCGGATGTGGACATGCAGGGGATCAACGGGACTGTGGTCGCTGATGGGCAGGGGGATGGAATCGGAGGGGCGAAGGTGCACGTGCCGCCTCGTGACGCTCAGGCGATCGATCTGAGCACAGCCCTGATGCTGACGTCCGGACGCAGTCCCGAAGTGGCCTGGGCACAGGCCCGAATTGAAGAATCAAAGGCGCAGCTGGAACGTGCACAAATGCTCTGGCTGCCGTCTCTACGGGCCGGCGCGAACTACAACAAGCATGAGGGACGGATACAGGACGTCGCAGGCAGTATTATTGAAACCAGTCGAGGGTCGGCATTTTCAGGTTTGGGAGCGGGGGCGGTGGGAGCTGGTTCGCCATCGGTTCCCGGGGTGGTTGCGCAGTTTCATCTGAGCGATGCTGTCTTTCAGCCTCGAATTACTCAGCAGACAGTCCGCGCACGGAGCGCCCGCGCGCGTGCTGCCAGTCATGATGAATTGCTGAAAACGGCCCACGCGCACCTGCAGCTGCTGAAAGCTACACAAGAGCTGGCAGTGGTCACGCAAACGGTGGGGCAGTTTGAAGAATTAGAGCGTGTGACACGGGAGTTCGCAGCGGCAGGGCAGGGGCTGGAGTCTGATCATGATCGGGCACGTACGGAATTGGCCCTTCGCAGAAATGAACTTCTGCAGGTAGAGGAAGCTGTGCGGGTCTCATCCGCGCGGCTCGCTCAGCAGGTGCGTTGGGAATACGGAGTGGAACTGCGACCCAATGAGTCACAGTTGTATCCGATCTCTCTTGTGCCGGACGATATGACCGCGCAGGGATTGGTTGCTGCCGGCCTGTCAAATCGACCGGAAATTGCGGAATCCCGTCATCTGATTTCAGAAGCTGTGGAACGCCTGAAGCGGGAGAAGTTTGCTCCCTTGATACCCAGTGTTCTGCTGGGGGTCAGTTACGGCGGACAAACTGGTGGGCTTGGGGGACGCCTTGAAAACAGTGGCGATCGCCTGGATGCTGACGCTATGGCCTACTGGGAAATCAGACAGTTGGGTTTTGGCGAACAACAGGCTCAGCGCGAAGCCCGATCACGAATCCTGCAGTCACGCAGCAGGCAGGTGGCCCTGATGGATACAGTCGCACGTGAGATCGTGGAATCGCATGTGCAAGTCCAGTCCCGCGGGAAGCAGATCAAAATGGCGGAGGAATCTGTCGCTGCGGCACAGGATTCGTTCCGCAGGAACTGGGAACGCATCCAGAATGGTCAGGGGCTTCCGATCGAGGCGATGCAGTCTATTCAGGCACTGGCCGCGGCTCAGAAAGAGTACATTCGAACGATTGCTGATCACAATGCTGCGCAATTCACACTGCACCGTTCCCTGGGGTGGCCTGTCCATGCGGTCGCTTCGTCAGCCGGGACCGCAACTGCCGTCAACCGCTGAAGACCATCGAGGAACGAGGTAGTTACCCGCCCCGATTGATCAAAGAGCCGTCATGGAACATGAAGCAAGCGGCAGGCCGGACATATCGCTCGTTGGTTGGTTGGTTGGCCGTGTCTTCCTTGTCCATCGAAATGGACGTAGAATCGCAGCCGATTCTCCGGATTGTTGTTGCGGGATTCTGTGATCGTCGCCGGAAGTCGCTTTATGCATGGCAACCGGCGTCCTTTGGCCGAGTGCCGGGGCACTTTCGCAGACTGGTCCGCGGCTGCTGAGTGTCCGGACGTGTGACGACCTGACGCAGCCCGATGGTGTTTTTCAGAGGTGTGATCAGGTGACAGCATGAATCATGTTCTGCCTTCAATTCTGTTGCTGACTACAAGCCTGCTGTTGGCTGGTCCAGGGATTTATTCTGCAGAGGATGCAACACTGGATCTGAAGCAGCTGCATCCGAAAATGTTTGCAATGGTGCTTTGTCATCCTTCAGACACTCAGCAGCCGGTGGTCACGGAATTGAATCTTGACGCTATTCGCCGGAATCGCAATCAGTTTGACTTTGACGCGATCCGAAGTCACGGAGACTGGTGGGAATCGCCGGGTGATGGCGGGCAAGGATTTCACAGGATCCGTCTGCGGGGCAGTGCCGAAAATGTGCACCGCATTGAATACCAGGTGAACTCCGGTGGGACACTCACAACGAATGCCTTGATTGAGTGCCTGATTGAGTCGAAATCGATTCGGATTGATGGAAAACCGACTTCGATTCGTGTTCTGAAGATTGTCGCGATTTCCCAGTGATTTGTGACGCTGGTCCTTTCGATTTTCGGACGGATTTCAGTTGCATTTT
>JBDKIW010000337.1:0-18188 GCA_039796955.1 Planctomycetota bacterium | reverse complement strand
GCAGAACCGAGCGTGAAACACGCCACCATCATACTGGGAACGACGGCAGACCGCGCGGGTGGATTCTCGCGGATGTGCCCGCAAAGCGTCGGCAGTACCCGGCCATGGGGGAGTTCTCTGTGCGGCGACAGCTGACTTGTCAAAAAATGCCCCGATTTCCCTGACGCAGACGAGCGAACCTGATATTCTCCGCCCGCCACCGGCGTTTCAAATGAACATCGCATGTTTCGCTGGTATGCCTGACCAGTGACTGCCACTGGTCAGCAGCAGGTTCCGGTAGTCCCCTGAGACAGGTACTGTGATGGGCGAACCTGATCACAGAGTCAGGCCAGGCAGGTTGAGTGCCACTCCACACCGGAGGGCACGGTCGTACTCTCATGCGAAGGCATGGTTTACATTTTTGTACCGACAACAGAAGTGGTGGCCCCCGACAGTCCGTCACGGGGCATCATGATCTGCGGAATTGGAAATATGGGCTGGGATGCGTGGCTGACAATTTTCGTGACCCTGGGTGTGCTGATTGCACTGGCGTTTGAGCGGCCGGCAGACCTGGTCTTCATGTCAGCGATTCTGGTTCTTTCACTCGCCGGAGTGATCACACCCAGGCTGGCCTTTGAAGGATTCGTCAACAGTTCGCTGTTGATGGTCGCAGCGCTCTTCGTGGTCACTGCCGGACTCAAAGAAACCGGCGTGGTGGACACCATCGGCGAAAAAGTCCTCGGCCCGGCGCGGACAGAAGCCGGCGGCCTGACCGTGCTCAGCCTGTTCACCATCGCCACGTCGGCCGTCATGAACAACACGCCGATTGTGGCGATGCTCATCCCGGTGGTCATTGGTTGGTGTCGAAAACACAGCGTGGCGCCCTCAAAGCTGCTGATTCCGCTGTCATTCACAACCATTCTGGGCGGCGCGTGCTCGCGCATCGGAACCAGCACCAATCTCGTTGTCGCCGGCCTGATGAAGAGTTCCAACAATCCGGAACTGGCCGAAATGGGTTTTTTTGAGATTGGCTATGTCGGCCTCCCTTGCGCCATCGTGGGCATTCTGTACATCCTGACGCTTGGCCGCAAACTGCTGCCCGAACGGAAAGAACTGATGGAACAGTTCGGCGATACGCGTCGGGAATACCTTGTGGAAATGCTGGTCACGCCAACCTGCCGACTGATCGGTCAGACGATCGAAGCGGCGGGGCTCCGCGGACTTCCCGGACTGTTCCTCATCGAAGTCGATCGTCGAGGTTCGGTGATTGCCCCGGTCAGTCCGGATACTGTGCTGGAATCCAACGATCGCCTTGTATTCACAGGGATTGTCGACACGATCATCGATCTCAAGAAAATCCCCGGACTGGAACCGGCCGCCGAAACATCGGACCCAGTCGCCCAGCGTGAACGGCGTCGCAGACTCTGCGAAGCTGTCGTCAGTCGCTCATCTCCACTGATCGGGCAAACCGTTCGCGATGCGCAGTTTCGCTCGCATTACAATGCTGTGATTGTGGCGATCCATCGGAACGGCCAGCGAGTCCTCACCAAGATCGGCGACGTGGAACTGGAAGCGGGGGACACACTGCTGCTGCAGACGGGCGCTAACTTTGTGCAGGCACATCGCAACAATCCCGACTTTTATCTTGTCAGCAATGTGGAGGGTTCACAGCCCGTGCGGCATGAACGCTGGTGGTTCGCCGTCGCTATCTTTCTGGGACTGCTGGGCACCATGTTCATGGCCGGGGGTGACACAGCCATGCTGGGAGCATTCGTAGCCGGTGGTCTGATGGTTCTGACCCGCTGCATGTCCGCCGCTGACGCGCGTCAGTCGGTCGAATGGCCAGTCCTGATTGCCATCGGCGCTTCCTTTGGACTTGGCACCGCACTTCAGGAAACCGGGGCAGCGGAGATTCTCGCCGGAAAACTGGTGGCTCTGACGCAGCCACTGGGGCCATACGCCACACTGGCCGCGATCTACTTTGTGACCATGCTGCTGAACGAACTGATCACGAACAACGGCGCTGCCGCTCTCGCGTTTCCGATCTGTATTCAGGCGGCAGAATTGTCAGGCTGCAATCCACGTCCGTTTGTGATGGCCGTTGCTCTGGCGGCTTCGTTCGCGTTTGCATCGCCGGTGGGCTATCAGACACACATGATGGTCTTCGGTCCCGGCGGCTACAGGTTCAGCGATTTCGTCAAAGTCGGTGTTCCGCTGAATCTGCTGCTGTGGGTGGCCTCCGTCATACTGATCCCAATGGTCTGGCCACTGCACTGAAGCACGAAAACACTTCCGGACTTATTGTTTTGCAAGTGTCCCATGAATCGCCTCGGAGGCGTATTCTCTGGGCAGGCTTGCCAGCAACGCGCGGGACTTTTCCGCTGTTTTGGCATCGGGATGCAGACTCAGGGCCTGATTCAGCCATTTGGCTGCTTCGGCATCATTTCCATCCCGGTGCAGAATAAACGCCACATTGTAGTGGGCGGCAGGGGCTCCCACCGCAAATGTCAGGTGCGGTAACGCCTTCTCCAGCTGTCCGGCACGCGCCAGCACAATGCCCAGCTCGTAGCGACAGGACTGATCATGCGGCGCCACCTGGCAGGCGGCTTCGCAGGCCGCAATGCTCTTGTCCCACTGTTCCTGACTGCTGTAAAGCTGACTGAGTTCCAGACGCACCTGAGCGTTGTTCGGAAAGCGACTGACCAGTCCCGTTAATATCTGTTCGGCCTGCGATACTCGTCCCGTCGTGCGTTCGATGCGTGCCATGCCAAGATGGGCGTCAACACACTCCGGATAGGCAATCGTGATTTCGCGATACTTCTTCATCGCCTCGGCGTATTCGCCCACGTCTTCCTGATACCGAGCCCAGGCCAGGAGATTTTTCTCTGTATTCCTGCGGAAGGTCCTGCGTGCTTCATGGAACTCCGGGCTGAGTTCGTCACTCGACCCTGCAGCATCAGTTCGAAGCAGATCGCGAGTCCGCGACATGGCAGTGGAAATGCCATCCGCAACACAACCAGTACTCAAACCGGCGATTGTGACCATCAACGAAGACAGCATCAGTCTGCGAACCACTGGAACACTCCTGTCAGTGACACATCGGTCACAGCAACATGACTGTCCGGAGCAGATCATCAGGGCGCGCGACTGCCGATTCGTTTCTCCAGACGCAACAGTCATCGAATTTGGAACAGGTTCGCAGACAGGAAAAGTCGTTCGCGCCTATCCAACCGACACCCACCAACGGGGCAAACCGGCAGTCCTGCAGAACGCGACGTCCGGTTCGGCAGAATCTGCCGGCCCTCACCTGCATCAACCGCGACGAATGCCCCAACCTCAGAGCAGGACTATCACGGGCGGTTAACCGGCGATGCCCACACATCACACGGGATTACCGCGAGCCGCCACCGGATCCGCCAGTTCCACCGCCCACACCTCCAGCGCCGAAGCCTCCACCACCGCCTGCTGCTCCCGCCCCACCACCACCGGCACTTCCCAGACGCGGCGTGGGGATCGAATCGCGATACATGTCACTCATCGCCTGAATCTCAGCAGCCGGACGCCCCGTCCCCCGACAATCGCGCAGCGTCACCGGGATCGGTTCACCGGAAATCTGAAACTTCGCAACGGCATCTTCCACTGCCGTCATTCGCACGGCGTTGTTCACTTCATTGTGCGTGGATTGAACGTACACGCTGCGGCGCGATTCCGGGACATGGAACAGAATGTATTCCAGGTGTCGCTGCCCCGCGGAATTCAGTTCCTGACCTTGCGCTTCAAAGTGATGATCGAACAGCGTTGTCTCTTCCTGCCAGCCGAGCGCTGTCTGCGTGTCAATCATCGACCACACCGCCTGCTGATCCTGACAGGTGTAGGGCAGCGGCCAGTAATGTTGGGAATGATAGATGTGGGAAAACTGCTGTTTAGGAGCAGTCGAGCGTGGTCGAGCAGGCCACATCTTTCCCTTGCTGTACGACTGACGTACCCCCGGCGGCAATTCACCCTTCTCGGCCCACCACTGCTCAGATCCCGGTTCGTGGCGGCTTGTCGGATCTTCGTGATAGAACAGACCGGTGCCCGCAGAACATCCCGCAGACACAGTGAGACAAAGCAGGGCCAGTGATTGGGCGCGGATCCTCATGGACTGTTCTCACAGACGCTTTTGATCGACAAACTGACATCCCTGTCCGGCGCACGAATCCGGTGTGGCCAACGGCAACCAACATCGAGGGCTCGACAGTCGCATCGCCGGCATTTCCTAATTCGGCGATGTCAGCGGGTTGATATCACCGAAAACAGCCGGCAAAGGCCGTTAAAGGCATGCAGGGAGGTAAAGTCCTCCCGGCCGTTAAATCCTTCCAAGTCGCTACAGAACCTTTAGCCCGCAGCCTGCCTCTGTTTTTCCCCGGTTGCCACTCGTCATCCCTACCTCCGCTCCGGAATACCTGAAAAACAGGGTAATCTTTTATCTGTGACAGAAGACTGACAGTCGGCCACGGTCCGGCGTCTGCTGATTGTCCCGCCAGGTTTCGGTGTCGCTTCAGTCATCGCCGCCTCGGAAAAGGGGGCAAAGTTCGCAATGCAAATCCCGGGAATCCCGTTCATTTCGATCTTTCGGAGTACTCGATGCCGCCCCTGCTGAAACAATCAGCAGCCCCCTTCTCCAGAGAACTGCCTCCATTACTCACCCCGCTCTACAATGCGAAGGTCGGGACGTGGCTGGTTGTTTCGGATGGTGAATATCTTTGTGGCTCGGCGCCCGAGGCTCAGCTCCAGCTGGAAATCTCCGGAATTGAACCGCGGCACTGCCTGCTGACATTCTCTCAGCAGACTCTGTTACTGACCCGCATCAGCCGACGTGTCTGGGTGAACGAACTTCCCGTGATGTCCCACGTCTATCTGCAGCCCGGAGACGTGATCTCGCTCGGAAGCGTTTCGTTCCGGATAGAAACCGCAGATCCGACCGGCGAACTGATCAATGATCCGGAAAAGCCGCTGCTGTACCTCGGAGACGTCCAGTCACCGCATGTCACCTATGTCGGACACTCCGACCAACGCTTCACTGATGTTTTCACCTGCAATCGTCCGGACAACGACGCAGACAACGCCGCCGCACTCGCCGAGATCCGCGAACAGGAACTGCTCCTGCTTCGTCGTGAATCTGAAATTGAGCAGAAGGAAGCCAGCCTGAACGCGGCCAGTGAACGCCTTCAGCACCTTCACCAGAATCTGCAGGCCAGCCGAGACGACCTTGAACAGAAGCAGTCAGAGTTCCACACAAACCAACGGATGTTTGAGGAATCGCAGGCGTCGTTCCGAAGCGAGCGGCAGCGTCTGCTTCACGAGGCAGAGAGGCTTCAGCAGCAGCACGCGACACTCGCCGCGGTCTCGGCACAGTTGACGGCCGCCAAAGACGCCACGAAAGCCCTGCAGGCACAGCTGGATTCTGCGCTGAGGTCCCGGGATGAAGCACTGGCCACGCTGGAACAGGCGACTCGCGAGTCCGACACACTGACACAGCAACTTCAGCAGTCAACACAGCTCATCGCCGCACAGACCCACCGAGCGGAAGCACTGCAGTCAGAGCTGCAGTTGCTGCGTAGCGGAACCCTCGATGATCAGCAGGCTCTGGGGGAACAACAGCGTCAGATTCAGACGCGCCAGCAGCAGCTGGAGCAGGAATCACACGCGATCGAAGTACGCCAGCGGGCAATTGAGCAGTCACGGCTGGAACAGGAGTCACGGGCTGAGGGGCTGGAAGCCGCGATTGCAGAACTGGATTCCCGTGCTGCGTCTGTTCAGGAACGAGAAGCGCGGGCCGAGCTGACACATCGCGAGGCAGAGTCGCTGCGTCAACACTGGATACAGCAAACGGCCCGACTTCAGGCGCAGCAGGACGATCTTCAGCAGCGTCAGAACGCACTCAATCAGATTTCCAGCGAACTGGAACAACAACAGCAACAGTTGCTTGCCGCACGTGCCGCAGCGGAAACAAATCTGGACAACGCCCGCCGCTGCGAAGCTGACTCGCAAAGGAAGGCTGCACAGCTCTCCACAAGACAACAGGAGCTGGACGCATATCACGGAAATCTCACCGCGCTGCAACAGGCTCTGGAGGTTCAGCAGTCCGAGCTCCACAACAGAAAGACCCAACTCGCAGATCTGGAAATCACCCTGCAGCAACGCGAAGAGACGCTGGTTTTGCGGGAACAGGAGTTGGAGCAGGCACTCAAAGACACGTCATCTGCGAGACCTCTGGAGGAACTTGAAACTCAGCGTGAGCAACTCAGCAAACGTGAACAGGCACTCGCCGCACAGGAGCTGGCTCTGCACCAGCGTGTGTCCGAGCTGGAATCGTCCAGGCTCACCCTGCAGGAGCAAATCCAGCAGTTGCAGCAGCGGGAACAGGACATTCAGGCTCAGGCAACCGAGTTCAACGAAAGAATTGCGGAATGGCGTAACGAACGTCGACACCAGCGAGAAACGCTTGCAGCCAGGGAACAACAGCTATCGCAACAGCAGCTGGATCTGCAGGCAGCAACCGCGGCACTCAGATCCGGCCAGAAGGATCTCAACGCGCTGCAGCAACGGCTGGCCACCGCCAATGAGCAACTGGAAATTCGTCGGCAGTTACTTCAGGACCAGCAGGAGGAGCTGTCCGCGGAACGCGACCATGCCATCGCAGAACTGACATCCTCACGAGTCATGATTGTCGAGCTCCGAAATGCGCTTGAGCAGGCACGGTCGAAGAGTGCCGTAACAGCCGAGCTCAAAGCCCGACTGGCGGAGCAGGATGCGATCATCAACCACCTGCACGAGGCTGTCGCGACCTCGAGGGAAGAACTCGTCCAGGCACGAGAGCAGGCACGAGAGCAGGCCGAGCAGTTGAGTCAGCTGGCCACCGAAGCCGCCCGGACTCCTGCTCAGGATCAATTGGAACTGCTCAGCGTGATCGCGGCACGCGACGCGATGATCAGCGATCTCCAGACACAATTGCTGCAGACACGTGAATCCATCGAGCTGGAGACAGAGGGATTCCGCAGGTCGTCGAAGCAGCACCTGGAACAACAGGCAAGCCTGCAGAAGCAGCTAGTGTCGGCCGAAAAGGGGCTACGTGATCGTGATGTCCTGATTCGTGAACTACGAAATCACCTTGCCGCCATGTCAGGCAGGCAGCAGCAACAACCACCAGCGCCTGTCAGTGCCGGCCCCCCCGAACGGCGGGAGACACCTGAAGAGCCGCTGGATGACAGTCCCGACGATGTGATCAGCAACCTCAACTCATCTGATTTTTTTATCAACCTCGGGGCAGCTCTCGAACCATCCACAACCACGACGCAGACATCATCCGCCTCAACACCGGTTCCACGACGCGACCAGTTCCTTGAACTGGACGTCGACCATCCGGATGATGAGCCGGCCGCGGCTGATGACGATTTTCATCCATCGATCACACCAGCGCAGCCGGAATACTTCAGCTCAGGGCACTCACCCCGGACGACGCTGACGACTCCTGCGGAGCCCTCGACCGCATTCAGGAATACTGATCTGCAGACGCCGGGTGCTCTGAGTGCGGAGCTGATTTCACTGCTGGAAATGGACTTTTCACTCAACAAGCCTGAGATCCTCGCCGGATCGGAGACCGAGCAGAATTCGGTACCTGACGGCTTGATCCTCGATCGTGGACAGGCTTCTCAGGCCGAAGAGCCCCCGCAAAGCCTGCTGACGACGACAGGTGCTGACATTGAAAGTGGATCAGCCGAGATAACAGCTCACGGGCCGGAGATCGACGCCGAGTCACAGTCCGGGACTCCAGCCTCAGACTCAGTGGAATCAGAACAGGCCGTTCGCTTGTTCATGGAAAATCTGCTCTCAAACCTGCGCGGCAATTCATCTTCCGCAACCGGTCACGGATCGGAGAAGGAACGAGGCCAGCACAACCAGAGCTTTGCCCATGAATCAACATCCGCCACGCCCTCGCAGACCCGAACTGCGACCTCAGACTTGAATAGCGGACGCGCCGCGCCGATCTCGTTTATCGATCGCTACATGTCCGGTGAATTACAGCTGGGCGACACCCCTGATATTTCCAATGCCGTCGCCGAAGACGGCTTCCCAGCAGGCCAGGGATCTCTGTTGCAGTCTCCCACCGTTCTGCTGCCACGTCCCAGAACAGACCTGCGAAAACTGCGTGATGACATGCAGAACATCCGTCGTCTTGCAACCGAGGTGGCCGAGCAGGCGATTGCCCACCACACCATCAGGCAGCAGACATCCGGCCTGTTGCCGCGTGCCGCTGCCGTGGTCGGCTGTCTGTCAGTTCTGGTCTGGCTGAAGCCCTGGTTACTGGTGTGGATTCAGAATCCGCTGTACGTCGAGTGGGGAACTCTCTCGCTGCTGCTGGTCAGTTGTCTTGAGCTGTTTCGCAAGCTGGTTTCAACCATGCTGTTGCGACGTGCACGTACGAATGTGGGCACCAACTTCCGTCGCAGACACGCTCCTGGTGACGCGCAATCGCTCCGCGTGTCCGATCAGGACCTGTCGGTCGATCCATCGGACGACGCACCGATCTTCTGAGTCAGCCTGAAGGACAATGTCGAGCCCTGCTTTGTGCAGCAAGTATCGGAACGCTCCGATCTCCGGCCACATTCGCTACACTCTGATCCACCTGCTCTGCAGAAAAATGAGCCGCCCCGGGTGAGTCAGCCGGGAGCCGGCAGCAATAGACGCCCAGCCTGCACGGGATCCGCCGCGAATTCCGGTTTTTCCGGGCTGGACTCGCTGCGATGAAGCGTCACAATACACTGCCAGGGCGGCAGGTCGGCTGGCAAAGTGAGTGGCATTTGACGGGCACTCCTCCCGAGCCGCCTGCAGAATGCCGGATGACCTTCTGCTGCAGGCCACCCTGGTGCCCGGCAGTAACCGCCAGGCAAAGAAACACCAAACCCTGAATTCGTCAGCAACAGCTCACTCAGGGGATCTCAGTTCCGGAAGCTGATTGTTTATGGCAGCGTCGAATCAGAAAAAGAATGGCAAAACAGCGGCATCGGAGACTGACCGCCAGATTGTCTGCTCCAATCGCCGCGCACGCCACGAATACGATGTCCTCGACGAGCTGGACTGTGGCTTGGTTCTGACCGGAAGCGAAGTCAAAAGTATTCGCAATCACAAGATCACGATCGAAGAGGCCTACGCACGCGTTGATAATGGGGAAGTCTGGCTTGTGGACTGCGATATCGCAGAGTATGCGCAGGCCAGTATTTACAATCACGCCCGCCAGCGCAAGCGTAAGCTGCTGATGAACCGCCGAGAGATTCACAAGTTTGCGGAGGCT
Source organism: Planctomycetota bacterium (assembly GCA_039796955.1). Classification (GTDB taxonomy): domain Bacteria; phylum Planctomycetota; class Planctomycetia; order Planctomycetales; family Planctomycetaceae; genus SXXK01. The sequence goes on along the minus strand of JBDKIW010000337.1, from coordinate 8,875 downwards.
GGAGAAAATGACGGTTTAACGCTGGTCCCTCTGGCCGTTTTCTTCCAGCGTGGCATTGTCAAGCTGCGACTGGGCCTGTGCAAAGGACGCCGCCAGCACGACAAGCGAGAACGCATGAAGGAAGCCAGCGACCGACGGGAAATGCGAGCCGCGCGGATGAAGTTCCATCCTCGCTGATCCGGGCAAGCCCCCCTGTGAAAGTGCATGCTCAGCGAAAGCGGTCCGAACAACCACAGATTGCCAACACTTACGGCGTACCCGGTGGGAAATTCATCAGCCACAGCATCTCGCGACAGATCTGTGCCGAACGTTCCAGGTACCGCATGGCCTCTGATGGCGTGCCATCTGCCTCTTTGGGATCTTCATAACGTACAGCCACTCGCACCGCACAGCCCATGGCTACCGGACAATTCTCATCCGCGTGAGAACAGGTCATGACGGCGCAATAGCCCTCCTGTGGATTCGGGGGCGCATTGAACACCTTGGAAAAACACACCTGCACCGGCAACGTGGCCGAAGCCCGAACCTGATAGTGGGGATTCTGCGCTGTGCTGTCGTCCGGTTCCACCTGCAAGCCGGCAGCACGCAGGGCCACCACTGCGCGAGGATTGAGCGCGGTCGCCTCGGTTCCACCGGAGAACGTCTGCACCCCCGGCTGGCCATAGTAATCAGCTGCCACCTGCGCCCAGACCTGTGAGAAGTGACTGCGTCGGGAATTGTGCGTGCAGATAAAGGTCAGCAAGGCCGGCCGGCCCAGTTGCTGCTGGCCGCGGATGTAATTCTGAATTGTCCGTAATTCAACTCGCCGCTCCGGCGGAATCAGCGCCGATTCTCGCTCGCGTTCCTGCAGGTACTGCAGAACTTCCGGGAACAACAGGCCTTTACGATCCTGATCAACTGCAGACATTCGAAAGCTCCCCATTCAAAAAAAACGCCTGTCACGGACACCTGTGCTCAATTATTTGTCCTGTGTCGACTGATCTCGGCTATCCCAGAGGATTGCGGCCAGTGGAACAGCCGTGATGGCTCCCAGTACAGGCGCTGTCAGATAGATCCAGAGTCCGCGGAGCTGACCGGAAACCACTGCGGGTGCCAGCGAACGTGCCGGGTTCATCGATGCACCACAGATCGGTCCGGCAAACATAGCTTCGAGTGCGATCAGAGCCCCGATGGCAATCGCCGCGATGATCCGTTTCTCCCCGAACTCGGGCCGAAGACTGAAGACCATCATCATCAGGATCAATGTCAGCACGGCCTCCATGAGAAACGACTGCAGGGCAGACCCTGATGGCTGAGTCGCGCCAAGACTGGACTGATCGGGGAACAGTAATCGCAGCAGCAGGCTGGCACAAAACGCACCCAGTACCTGCGCACTGCAGTAGGGCAGCACCAGTTGTCGCTCGAAGCGCCCCGACAGGCTCAGAGCAAGTGTCACAGCGGGATTCAGGTGCGCTCCTGAAACCTCGCCAACGGTGAAAATCATGCACAGCACAATCAGTCCGAAGGTCAGGGCAATCCCGGCGTGTGAAATGGCGCCACCGCTGACATTGTTGGCGACAATTGCGCCAGTCCCGGTGAATACGAGGGCAAACGTACCAAACCACTCTGCCACGAATTTCTGCCCGGTTGTCGGGGTCATGCTTCGCATTCAGTTTCTCCCTGTCGCCGACGCACTGAAACTTCTTTCATCAGACAGAATCCCTGCTCCAGCAGCGATCTCACACACACATCAATGACGCGATAATAAACCAGATTGCCCTCGCGTCGCGCGGCGACAATTCCGAGATCTGCGAGTCGCTGAATCTGATTGGAAACGGCCTGAGCCTTCATTCCGATCGTTGCCGCCAGTTCGGTCACACACAGCTCGTCAGCGCGAATCAGGGCATGCAGGATCCGAATGCGCGTCTCGCTGGCCAGCACTTTGAAGACCGAAGCCATGCCTGCAGCCTGGACCGGATTCAGCAGTCGCTGTTGTCGCAGTGACGTCAATGATGAGCAACCGGCAGTGGCAGAAGACCGAACCATGAAGAATCCGAAGCAGTCCTGGAAGCACAGATCAGCAGGCAGGAGACCAGGGCCGGCGACCAGTGATCTCCGGATCAGCCGCGGGCTTCACCCACAACACCCTCCTGCTATTACACAATTCCACCATATTGTGTAATACCTGTCCAGTGTCCACAAGTTGTTTTCAGGGTTGCCTGTCAGGCAGGTGATCATTTTTCCGGAAGCCTGCCACGCGTGCCTGAATTCGTTACACTGCCAGTGGAACACCCCGGTGCCGCCTTTGTGCAGACTTGCCCGGCCCCGGACGCAAGAGCAGTAGCGGCGGACGAAAACCGGCAGTCCGACTTTTTCCTGAATGGGGACCTGAATGAGCAGCTCGAGTAAATCCAGCCCTGCCGGCACAGACGGGGAATCCCGCGCGACAGGATCCGGACTGACTTCCGGCGATCGCTTAAGCAACTATGCGTGGCTGGTTGTCGTGTTGTTGTTTCCGGTCGCTCTGCTGAACTATCTGGATCGCCAGATGCTGGCCGCGATGAAAACGTCGATGGTCAACGATATCCCCCACATCAACACGCAGGCCAACTGGGGAATCGTGCTGGGATCCTTCAAATGGGTTTACGCACTGCTCAGTCCGTTTGGAGGGTACGTGGCGGATCGCTTCAGCCGACGTCATGTCATCGGGCTCAGTCTGCTGGTCTGGTCAGCGGTCACGTGGTTTACGGCCTATGTCGAATCCTATGAGCAGTTGTTGTTCATGCGAGCTCTGATGGGTGTCAGTGAGGCCTTCTACATCCCGGCAGCACTGGCGCTGATCACGGACTATCATGTCGGTCAGACCCGATCGCGAGCAGTGGGAATTCATCAGGCGGGCATTTACACCGGGCTGATCCTCGGAGGATTTGCCGGTTATGTCGCAGAAGCTCCGACACTGGGCTGGCGGTTTGCGTTTTCCGCCTGCGGCATCGCTGGCGTGCTCTATGCCTTCCCGCTGCTGCTGGTTCTTCGAAATCAGACCGCGGGAGTGCGTCCGAAATCACTCAGTCCTTTGCAGTCCGTATCAGCGTTGCTGGGCAATCGCAACTATTTACTGCTGGTTTTGTACTTCACTCTGCCGGCGATTGCCGGCTGGGTGGTGAAAGACTGGATGCCTGACATTCTGAAGGAAAAGTTCCAGCTGGGGCAGGGCCGTGCCGGACTGGTCGCCACATTTGTGCATCCGGCATCGATTCTGGGTGCCGCACTTGGTGGGTTTCTGGCGGATCGCTGGATGCGACGCACCGCCCGGGCGAGGATTCTGGTCAGTGCTTTTGGCATGGCCATGTTTCTTCCCGCGTTGTTCTCCGTTGGCAATGCGCCCACAGCGCAGGTCGCGGTGCTGGGACTGATTCTGTTCGGGGTAGGCTGGGGATTTTTTGACTGCAACAACATGCCTATTCTGTGTCAGATTACGCGTCCGGAACTGCGTGCGACCGGCTATGGGATCATGAATCTTGTCAGTATCAGCTGCGGTGGCTTCGGCGACTGGGGCTTCGGTTATCTGCGCGACCATCATGTGCCATTGAACCTGATCTTTGGCGCCTTCGCACTGGTCGCCGGACTCTCTGTTCTGGTCGTACTGCTGATTCAACCTCAGCCCCCGGAAGAAATCAGTGAGCAGGTCTGAGCTGCCAACACCGAATGCACAGCGGCCTGCGCCACCGCATGCACATGTGCCTGTTCCGTCAGCGGTGCCCGTGGCCACAAATCCCGCTGCGCGACGTCCGAAGCGAAACTGGGACCTGCTGGTCGCGGGCCTGCTCCTGCTGGCGCTGGGAGTCCGCATGGTGGCGGCGCTGGTGATCGATCAGCAGGTGACAGCAGCGGGCCGGAAATTCCTGATTGAGGGCGATGCCAACGGCTATTGGGAACTGGGGCAGAAGCTCGCCAGTGGCAGCGAATACGCCATTCACTCTCCACCGCGCCGCATCCTCAGAACCCCCGGTTTTCCACTGTTGCTTGCCGTATCGATCCGGATTTTCGGTGACAGCATCTTCGCTGCATCACTACTGCTCGCTGCACTTGGAACGGTGTGCTGCTGGCTGACGTATCTCTTCGCAAGGGGTCTCTTCGGGCGTGGCGCGGCCGTCTTCACGCTGCTGCTGACCGCGATTTCACCTCTGCAGGTGGGCAGCAATGTCCAGATTCTGTCTGAGACGTGGTTTACGTTCTGGGTCCTGCTCAGCCTGTGGACGCTCCGGCCATTTCTCCCGGACCTGACATCCGGCGATTCTTCACCGTTGTCGCCCTCCTCGCCCCAAAGTCCGGCAATCGAAAACTGCCCCCCGCCGCTGTGGTGGGCCTTTCGGGCCGGCCTGGTGACGGGCTTCGGTGTGCTCGTTCGACCGGGCTGGATCCTGTGGCCGCTGCTGGCCTGCGGCTTGATGATCCTGTCACCTCGAGTGCCGCGTCGTTCCCGTCGTCTGTTGATGAGTGTCGTACTGTGTCTCGGCTGCTGGTGCATGCTGCTGCCGTGGGCTCTGCGAAATGCCTCGGTCTGTGGTCACATGGTCTACACGTCACTCTGGTCGGGGCCAAGTCTCTACGATGGGCTCAACCAACACGCCACGGGAGCCAGTGATATGCGGTTTCTGGATCAGGAAGCCCTGTACAGCCGCTTTTCCGAATACGAGGTGAACGAGCAGTACAAGCGGCGGGCATGGCAGTTTGCCATACAGAATCCGGAGCGAGTGTTCTGGCTGGCGCTGGCGAAAATGGGGCGATACTTAAGTCCGGGGCTGCAGGCTTCGGGGTTTTCCGGAGGGTATTTCTCTCTACTTTGCTGGATTTGGTACGGATTTTTCTGGACATTCGTGTTCACTGGCGTTCTAAGGCTGCGGCGGACCCTTTTTCCCCTCGCGCTGCTGGCGTCGCCTTTTCTGCTGTTTTTGCTGGTTCATATGGTATTTGTGGGCTCCGTCCGATATCGTTTGCCCGCGGAATTCCCTCTGTCGGTGATTGCTGCTTATGGAATGGCATCAATCCTGCACCGTTGGCGGGGAAAGCAAACCGACTGCCACACAATCAATGCGGGCTCCATGTCGCCGGGTTGAAGGGCAGGGCTGGGTTTTCGGCAGGGATGCATGAACGTCTTTTCAGTCCTCAGATGGATGCTGGTCCTCGTTGCAGCAGCGGTGGTCACCGCGTGCGCCGGGGGTGTCTATGTCTGGAGCCGCTGGGACGGGCTGATTCGCGGCCAACTGGCGCAGGTTTTCGAGCGGCAAGCCCCGGACCTGTTGCTGCATGTCGACGAGATACACCTGCACGGCACGTCCTCACTGCAGCTTCAGGGTGTCGAAATACGCGACCGAGCCAGTTCTGAATTGCTGCTGCGGATCGGTCGCATGAACGCCACCGTGGACGAGGCACAGCTGGTAGAGCGTCAGGCGATGCTGATTCGTCGTCTGGAACTTCAGGATGTGGAACTCCTGCTCCGCCGCACAACCTCGGGACGCTGGAACTGGCAGGACTACGAATTCCATCGGGACGAAACGGCCATTTTTATTCCTCCCGTGGTCAACGTGGCCGATTTGCGTGCCCGCGTGGTGCTGGAGCATGGGGAGCACGTGGAGCCCGCGGAATTGCAGCTGCGTGTTCCCGAGTTTCAGGCCGTTCCCGGTTCCGGCACGCTGTACGATTTCCTCGGTGACCTCGTACTTCCCGGCGCGGGAACGTTATCACTTCGTGGCGGCTGCAATCTGAAAAATCGAACGTGGTCGATCGCTGGACGCGTCCGCGATGTCACGGCGGATCAGAGTCTGATTGACCTCGCCCGATCAACGACTCCCCAGTTCACCGAGAAGCTTGCGGAAATAGAAGCGGCACTCACCCGGGTTCTGCCAAAACCTCCTGTGGAACCGGTGCAATCGCTTCCGAATGCCTCGGGCACACTCAGCCTGGGGACAGGGCATGCAGCGCCTCGCTTCGTGGGATTGCTTGACGTCGACTTTCACGCGCAGCGAAAGGCCGACGCCGAGGTCCCGGATCTGCAGCTGAAAGTGGATATTCGTAATGGCAATCTGTCCTGTGCCGCCTTGCCGTTTCGTTTTAATGGAATTGAAGCCACACTGTTTTTCGACAATCGGAATGTGATCGCTCGGCTGAAAAGTGCGCGAGATGGTGAAACGCTCATTTCCGGCCATTTTCAGATGCAGCTCGGCGAGAATGCAGAGGCCCCCGAGGCCTCCGTACACGTCGAGAACTTTCCGATCACCATGCAGCTCAAACCATTACTGCCACCCAGGACTCAGCGTTTTCTGGATCATTTTCAGCCGGGTGGACGCATCACAGGCGACGCGAGGCTCCGCCGGTATCCATCCGGCAAGTGGCTGCCCACATCCGTCACTGGTGTATCGCGTGATGGCAGTATGCAGTTTCATCGTTTCCGACAGACGGTGACGGCGATTACCGCAGAGCTGAAACAAAGGCCGCTGGACAGCACAGCCACCTCCATGGCGGATGTTGTCTTCGACGTGAACGCCACAGGTAAAGTGGGCACGGAACCAGTCACAGCCGTCGGCTGGCTTCGAAATCCGGGCGCTGAGATGGAACTTCGGTTCGATGTTCAGACCGACAACCTGCCGCTCGATACAAGATTTCGCGATGCGTTGGACGAGCAGGGTCGCAAGGTGATTGAGTCGCTGAATCTGACGGGGTTTGCGCGAGCCGATCTGGCCTGCTATCGCGCTCCCGGACTGGATCAGCCTACGGACATTGTGCTGAAGGGCAACGTACGTGACAGCCGTCTGCGATTTCGTGGATTTCCCTACGACATTGAAAAGCTCAGTGGTGAAGTTGAGTTTCAGTCGAAGCAGAAAACCTGGACCTTTACCAATCTGCAGGGCTGGCATGGTGAGGGCGAGATTACAGGAAGTGGTAAATTCCGCGGCCTGCCGGCCCCCGGTGTCCTGGATCTGACCGTGACCGCCCGCGGCGCGGCGCTGGACGCTGACCTGTTCAACTCACTCAACCCTGCATCACGTTCCATCTGGACTGTTGTCAATCCCGAAGGACGTGTGAACCTGACGACGGCCATCTCCTGGACAGCTCTGCCCGGACACAAGCCGATCGTGCGGCTGCAGGATGTTCAGGTCTACGACGCGGTCATCTGTCCGCGACCATTTCCCTATCGCATGAAAATTCAGACGGCGACACTGAGTTTTGATCCGAATGATCCGCGGGCCGCGGGCCGCCAGCACTGTGAGATCCACTCGCTGCGTGCAGAACACGAGGGGTCTCCCATCACAGCGGGTGGCTGGGCAGAAGTCGGAGCAGACGGAGAGTGGCAGGTGCATCTGAACAACGTCAATGCCATCGACCTGCGCCCTGATGATCAACTCCGCGCGGCTCTCCCCGGCAGTTGGCGGGAAACCCTGTCTCGACTCGCGCCCGAGGGCACTATTTCGCTCGAATCATCAGAGATGGATTTCCGTGGAATGGCAGACAATTCGGTAGCCCCCACCGCCGCCTGGCGCATGAACTGCCGCCTGAAGGACTGTCGCATTTCTGCCGGACTTGACCTGAGCGGAATTTCCGGCCTTGTCAAAGCCAATGGTTCCTGGGACGGTCAGCAGCTGATTAACGAAGGTGACCTGCGGCTGGATCGAACGGAAGTGCTGGGAATGAATATCGGGGGCATCCGTGGGCCATGGCTGATGACAGATGATGAACTGGTGCTGGGAAATCGTGATGTGATACTCGGGCGAGTCAAACCAGCCGAGATTCCCACGACCCAGCGCATCCAGGCTCAGGCCTTCGGCGGTGTGCTGGAAATGGATGGTCTTGTCGATCTGACCGCAGGCAGCAGCTATCGGTTTTTTGCAGAGCTGAAAAATGCCCTCCTCGAAGACTACGCCCGACAACATGCCCCGGAACAATCCAGTCTGCAGGGAGTCGTCAATTCGTGGATTTTTGTGACCGGCGATGGCAACACGGCCCGAAATCTGAAGGGCAAGGGTCAGGTCCAGATTCACCCTGCCGCCTTGTACGAAGTCCCCGTTGTTCTCGAATTGTTGTCAGCCATGTCTCGACTGAATTTCACGGTCTCCAATCGAACGGCTTTCAATTACGCCCTTGTTTCCTTTGACATCCACGACGAGGCATTCTGGTTTGACCCCATCGACCTGATTGGCGACGCGCTCTCGCTGCGCGGGCGCGGTCGCATCGGCTTCGACAGCGATGTGGTCATGGATTTTTATTCCCGACCGGCTCAAAGCCGTTCCCCGCAGAACCTGATCGGCAATATGCTGATGTCCAGCGCTACACAATGGGTCACCGTACAGGTGCGCGGAACAACAAATCGCCCCCAGACCACCGTCAGCACGCGGCCTCAGATGGATGAAAACCTGCGGCAATTGCTGAGTACTTTCGAGCCGCGACCGAATGCGCCAATCCCGGGACTGGTCATTCCCCGGGCCTTTGGATTACCCTTCGGGCAGCAGGGCCTGCGACCGCGATGATCTGACTCCCGATGAGCGTCTCCCCGGATCACAACTCGCCGATCTGCTGCCCCGCAGTGTTTCTATTCCCCTCCTCCACGGAATCTCGTTTCATGCTTCATGATGTCTTCCAGAATCTGACGTTGCTGCTGTTGACTGCAGCCTGCTGCAGTGTACTGTCCGGCCGGACAATCGCTCAGACGGCCGATCCGGATGCCGCCTATGTTCCCGGCCCGGACTCAAACCGAATCGAGGGCGTCCCACAGGGAAAACTGACCAGCCATCAGTGGACAAGTACCATCTTCGAAGGCACCACTCGAGAATATTCCGTCTATGTTCCCGCTCAGTACGATGGAACCCAGCCAGCCTGCCTGATGGTGTTTCAGGATGGTCAT
>JBDKIW010000336.1:0-7566 GCA_039796955.1 Planctomycetota bacterium | reverse complement strand
TATGTACCCACCGGGTATTCGTCACAATTGGCAGTCAGTCTCTGGCTTCCTCACGATTGGGATTCCGCAAAACGGTATCCGATTTTTGTGGAATTGCCCGGCAATGGCGGTTATCGGGATGCACGCGGTGACGAATGCAGTGGGCGACCGGAAGACTGCCGCCTTGGATATGGACTCACAGCAGGCACGGACTGGATCTGGGTCTGTGTGCCATTTCTGAACACACGCGGGGACGCCATCGCGCTGACCTGGTGGGGCGACGCCCCGGACTATCAGCCTCAGGCCACCCTGGCATTCTGGCGGCAGGTCGTGGCCGAGTTGTGCGAGCGATTTCAGGGTGACCGCGAACGAGTGGTCCTTGCCGGATTTTCACGCGGCGCCATTGCCTGCAATGCTCTGGGTCTCCATGACGATTCTACAGCAGCACTGTGGTCCGCATTTCTGCCCTGCAGCCACTATGATGGTGTTCGTTCGTGGCCTTTTCCCGGGAGTGACCGGGCCGCGGCGGCCAGCCGTTTTCAGCGACTGGGACAGCGGCCCCAGTTGATTCTGGGTGAACACAGCCAGCCCCGGGAAACACGCACCTTTCTGGAAGCCGCCTATCCCGGCCAGCTGGACCAGATCGTGACAGAATCCACAGGCTTCCAGAATCACTCCGATCAATGGGCCCTGCGTCCCTGTCCGGCCAGAACATTGGCACGCACATGGCTGAAGCAACAAACCAGCCGCACGAGATAAAAGGCTGTGTCCAGCTGTCGACTCTGCGGCTTCAACAACCACAGCCACATCCGTCCCATCAGTCCCATCCGTCGCATCAGTCCCATGGGCATCCCCGCACCCCCCAACTAGATCGGCGGTGGCGGAATCAGCACGCGTTTCACTGTGGTAAATTTCACGAACGTGGAATCCTGGAAGTCAGATTTCGCAGCCACATTCACAGCAGAAAATGTCGGAGCCTGTGACAGAGTCAGTTCGGTATCGCTGTCGATGCTGGCCACAAAGAACGACTGACCATTGATCTGGATTCTTGATCGCAGACCAAACAGCGCACCCTTCAGTTCGCTGGTGAACTGCGTACCTGTCCCGATTACCCGAGTGCTGTTGGCTGTGGTTGAAATAGTGCCAGTCAGCGATCGAGTGAATTCCGTGAAGGCGGTTCGCAGAGGAACTTCGCCGAGTGCCGATGACCCTGACTGCGTCTTGAGATCCACCTGGTTGAGAGCGGCGATGGCATCAACCACTGTCTGGCTGTTACCGACCAGGCGTCCGAACACGGTATGTCTGCGGCCATCGAAGTCATCAAGGCTCGGGTTATCGACCGTATTGACGAACCACTGGCTGGTGAGGACATTGGGATCTCCGGCATGGGCCATGGAGATCGTGCCCTTGATATTGGGTCGCAGCGCTGAGAATTCGCCCGTGACGGAATTGTTCAGGCTGACGTCATTAATCACGCCATTGTTGATCGTGAAGCCACCCCCCTGAATTACAAAGTTGTCCACAGACCGATGAATGATCGAGTTGGTGTAGCGTCCCTCTGTCGCCCCGACCTGCGGATTGACGTAATTGAGGAAGTTCGTCACCACCCCCGGAGCTTCATCATCAAACAACTCCAGTTCATAACTGCCCAGTTCTGAAGTGAACTGCACGACTGTCCCGGTGACATAGTCAACTTCAATCGTGGCATCTTTCTGCCCGACTCCGGCAGCGGCTGAGCGAACCTTGAGGGATCGGCGTCCGGTCAGGCCGTCATCACCCGGCACTGTCGTGTACAAATCTTTGCGGGTCATCGTGACCGTAATCGAATAATCACCGGCGGCATCAGCAGTGAAGGACCCGTCATTGAAGACCCCGTCTTCATTACTGTCCACAGTCACGGTTGCCCCGGCAATCGTCTTTCCGGTGATCGTCACATCCGGCGATCGTGTAATCAGGACGCCACCCGTACCCGTGATGGACTGAGTGGACGCGGCGGCGGCGGTGAGGATCATGGAAGACGCCAGGGACTCTGACGCCGAATCCGCGGCGGCCGCATCTTTGATCAGGCCACCTGAACCACTGGTTCCGTCAAAGCGAGTATTCACAGCCGCCGGAATGGTCGATCCTTCCGTACGGAAAATACTCTGACGGGAGTTGAAGGTGTTGCCGGTTGCGATATTGACCTGATCACCACCGGTGATATCACCAAAATCGTTCGAACGATTCTTCCCGCCATTCACACGCACAGGACCGTTGAACGTGTTACCTTCCCGGAATTGTACCGCATCGTTCTGCACGCCCGTACGAATCACGAGACTGCCGCTCAGGGTGTTCTGCAGCAGCACCACGGCATCCTGCCCCGTGCGAGTGATCACGCTGAAGTCACCGTCCCTCACGGAATTCTGAATGATCACACTGTCGTCACCGCGGCCGGAACGCACTTTGACAAGGCCGCTGCCGCTGACGTTGTTCAGCGAGATTCGATCGTTGTCATCACCGGTCCCCGCCAGCGCGCCGCCCGCGATTGTCGTGTCCGTGACACTGACAAGGTCATCGCCATCGTGAGTCTGGATGTCCAGATCACCGTTGATGGTGCAGTCCTGCACACTGATCGTGTCTTTCCCATTGTCACCGAAGAACCCGGCCAGCGCCTGAAAAGTTGTGCCCACGGCAGACAGCGTGTCGTCACCATCTCCGCCGTACAACCGGAAACCCTTTTGTGCCGTGAGTCCATTCGCAATCACGGCTTTGTCATTACCGCCATTCAGGTAGATCCAGAGTCGACCGGTCAGGTTGGACGGATCGTCAAACAGCACCACGGTGCCAGCGGCACCATTGATGGTGGTTCCTTCGAGCCCTTCAAGAACCACGCGACTGGCATCTTTGCGAACCCGGATGATGTTATCCGCATCATCCCCTTCCACTCGTACGTTGCCACCGTTGAAGCTGACGCGAACGTCACCGGCCAGCAGCGCCCGGGGCTCAAGGATTTCAACGGGCAGACCGGACGTGCGGAGCGGAGTTCGGCGATTTCGTTGTTTTCCTGCAAGCCAGTTCCACATCCCAAAACTCCTTGTCGCACCAGATCCAGTACCCCGCTGCACGCCGCGCAGGAAACACCCCACCCCGGCGCCCGCGGGTTGCTTCAGAAATCGGTAAATCTGTCGCAATCGAAAAAGCCAATCGGTGTCGATCCGGGGGATTTCAGAGATTTACGATCCGGACCTGCAGAATGCTGCGGAGGCCACTGACACAGACGCAGAAATTGCCGAAAGCCAACGGCAAATGTCACCCTGACAAACGTCTGCAGTGACAGACACGGGACAGCCATGGCTCCTTTGAGGCAGCAGGCAGTCGCAGCCGCAGAATTCGAAGGCAAAAACGAAGGCACAGTTGTTGCGGTGATGGAAATTCCCGATACTCTGCAATCCGTCTGTCCCAACACAACGGCAAATGTCGGAAATCCCACGGAATACCGTCGCGGAACGGCAAAAAACACTGTGCCGGAAATACGATTCCGTTCTCTGAATTGAAGAGTGAACTGATGAATCAACTGACTGCCGTGCTCGGTTATTTTGCGATGATTCTGTTGGCCTGGCTGATGAGTTCTCACCGGCGGCAGTTTCCGTGGCGCGTGGTGCTCTGGGGAACAACGCTGCAGCTCTGCTTCGCTTCACTGATTCTGAAAACATCAGGCGGTGAAAAGTTCTTCAGCTTTCTGGGAGACCTGTTCACGCGACTGATCGAATTCGGCGGGAACGGCAGTCGCTTTCTGTTCGGCGAAGGCCTCGGCAATGTTTTCGCCTTCAGCGTGCTGCCGATCATCATCTTCTTTTCGGCCCTGACATCCGTCCTGTACCATGTCGGCATTATGCAGTTGCTGGTCAGCGTGATTGCGAAAGTCATGCAGAAGACACTGAAAATATCAGGTGCCGAAAGTCTGTCCGCCGCAGCCAACATTTTTGTCGGGCAAACTGAGGCTCCACTGGTGGTTCGTCCCTACATCGCCTCCATGACACTGTCCGAATTGATGGCCATCATGGTGGGCGGTTTTGCCACAATTGCCGGCAGTGTGATGGGCATCTACGTCAGCTTCGGAATTGATGCCGGCCACCTGATGACCGCCTCCGTGATTTCCGCCCCGGCTGGACTGCTCATCGCCAAAGTCCTGCAGCCGGAAACTGAAACCCCACAAACCCTCGGCACGAGTAGTGGACGCATGCCTCGCAGCACAGGAAACCTGATCGAAGCCATCAGCAACGGGGCCTCAGACGGACTGATGCTGATGCTCAATGTCGGCGCCATGCTGGTCGCCTTCACGTCACTGATCGCCCTTGCGGACTTCTGCATCGGACAGTCCTTCGGATGGATCCTGACCACGCTGAACATGAACAACACTGAACCCCTGACACTCGCACGCATCCTCGGTTATCTCTTCGCACCGATGGCCTGGCTGATGGGGATTTCGCCCGACGAATGTCTCGTCTCCGGTCAGTTCCTCGGGGTCAAAATGGTCGCCACGGAATTTGTCGCCTACCAGCAACTGGGCACACTCATGAAGGCAACACCCGGAGCGATTTCCGAACGGACATTTGTCATCCTGACCTACGCGCTCTGCGGATTTTCCAATCTGGCATCCATCGGTATTCAGGTCGGCGGACTGGGTGCCATGGCGCCGGACCGAAAACAGGACCTGACAAGAATTGCCTTTCGAGCCATGCTGGGCGGCACGCTGGCCTGCTGCATGACCGGCTGCATCGCCTCAGTACTGCTGTAAGCCGAATGATCACCCCCCCCGGGGGATGGCGCGGCTCCTGCCAAGCCCCAAATCCACCCCTCGGGAGGGCGCGGCTCCTGCCAAGCCGCAAATCCGCATCGGCTCAGATGGAACTTCGCCCTCCCCAAATCACGCCCTCCCCAAATCACGCCGCCCCAGAAACAGGCCCGCCCACCAGGCCACCCGTTACAAGGCCGCCACAAACTCCCCATTCCACCTGAATCACGCACTCAAACAGCAAATCACAGCTGAGTTTCGGCAGAAATCACCGGTCTGGCAGTTATGGCAGAGGAATGTTAGACTTCCTCTGAGGTCCGTTCAGGAAGTTCGACAGGGAGGTCGACGTGTTTCTGTTCCGCAGTGTCCGCCGCCAGTTGCTCTGGCTGTTTGGCCTCGTAGTAGCCTCGCTGCTGGCCCTCGCAATAGCCGGCATCTATGGGCTGGTCTGGCACAGAGAAGCCATCGCCGGGCTCGACTTTCTCCTGCACCGCAGCCCGGACCAGGACAAACTCAGCCGCTCTGTTTCACGAATTGGCGAAGCGTTGTACACGCGTCTGGACCTGCGGCGAATAGAGGCCGTTCAGGAGATCCAGCAGAATTATCGCTCAGAAGTGGAACGAGCTCGGAAGGAACTGTTTGAATTTCGGCGCCGGATTGAATCCCTCTCACTGACCAGCGAGCAGGATCGGCATCAGCGAAACATGGTCCTCGGACGACTTGACAGCATCTATGGAGAACTTCGAGTCCTCGATCAACTTTCCGCCGAAATCCAGCCCGTAACAGATCAATCGCTGACACTGCAGCATTATGGTCTTCAACAGCGGGCTGGGCAGGCAATTTTTCAGATTCAGAAGACACTGGATAAGCTCCCGGCCTACCAGACGCGTGACTGGGTCGCACGATCACTCAATCTGGGGCAGAGTCGCTCACTGCTGCTGCAGCGAACCATCGTCGGTGCTCTGATCTTCGTTATCATTATTTTTCTGACCATCGCCTTTTGTGCTCAAAAATGGATCTCCGGCCCGATGCGGGACCTGGCTCGCGGCTGTTCCCGAATCGCGAACGGCGACACATCGTTTCGACTTCCACCGTTGTCGCGTTGGAAGGATGAATTTGCCGATGTGGTAGCCGGCGTGAACTGCATGGCCGACCGCTTTCAGCAATCGGAAGAAGACCTGCAGGAAAAAGTGCGTGAACGCAGCGAGCAACTGCTCCGTTCCCAGCGTCTGGCCAATGTTGGATTTCTGGCCGCCGGAGTCGCTCACGAAATCAATAATCCGCTGAGTGCCATTTCCATGGCGGCCGAATCACTGGAAATGCGTCTGTATGACCTGCCGGATACAGCGTTGCCGGAGGCAACGGAAGTCATGGACCGCGTGGCCATGATTCGACGTGAATCCCGCAGATGCGGCGAAATCACGGCTCGACTGCTTGATTTTTCACGAGCAGATCGAGGTGTTCGAGTCATGACGGACATCGCTGAACTTGTCCGCGATGTGCTGGCTATGGTCCGCCACCTCGGCCGTTTCAGCGATCGTACAATTGTATTTGACTGCGATCGGGGCATCACCGCTGAAGTCAGCGCGGCACAAATCAAACAGGTGATCCTGAACCTGATTGCCAACGGACTTCAGGCGACAGAACCCGGAGGCAGCGTCACCATTCGACTGATTGAACAGGTCGACAGCGTGATTGTCTCCATCACCGACAACGGTTGCGGCATGGATGCAGAAACCCTGCAACACATTTTCGACCCCTTCTTCTCCACGCGGGAATCGGGGCAGGGAACCGGCCTGGGTCTCAGCATCACGCATCGAATTGTGGAAGATCACGGCGGTACCGTGACACCTTTGAGCGAGGGACCGGGGCAGGGCAGTACGTTTCAGGTCCGCCTTCCACGACGGCTCAGACGCGCCAGCGCCGCCTGAACGACCTGAGCCCCCGGCTGGGAGTCAACGCGTCTCAGCGATTGCCTCAAACAGGACATCCGGCCCCAGACCAAACTGGGCAGGAAGCGGCAGCGACGAGTTGGCCGGATCATCGGCCATTGTCACCTGCCAGCGACCAGCAAGGACCAGCCTGCGCCCCTCACAGCTCAGCACTGGAGCAGCCGTCAGTAACGCCGGACTGCTGGTCTGAGTGATGCGGAACGTCAGCAGATTGATGCCGTCCAGCAGCACCGCTCGCTCATCCACTCGCAGGTACTGACGACCATCGGACTGCTCAGTTGTCAACGGCGTTCCATTGAACCATGCCGTCGCCACTGTCCCCGCCGGTAGCTCCAGTAGGATCGGCTGATTGTTGACCCACGCAGACGGCAGACGCACCGAACAACGCAGCCAGTAACTTCCGGAAAATGTCTTTTCCGTTTCCCGCACGTTCTTCCAGTCTCCGGGAACTACTGTTGTTTGCCAGTAGGCCCCCGCAGACGGTGTCGATCCAGAGGATGTCGTTTGACTATTTGTACCTGCCGAAGCAGCCTTCGGTCGCGTGTCGTACTTCGAAACATGCGCCTTTCCACCCAGCAATTGCTCGCTGCTGATCGTCGGACAGACGAACCGTTCCACATGCGAAATGATCAGGTCGTTGCCGGTGAAATGATCCACCCACGGCCATCGTTTCGGGTTGTACATACAATCTGTCAGATCGCGCATCAGCACGACATTCTTTCCGGCGCGAACCAGTTGCCGCAGCCCGAATGGACGTCCAAGCACACACATGTTGGTGTGCACGCCCACAAGAATCACATGACGCACTCCGCGGGCTTCCAGAATATTCCAGACTTCGTCACCCCGATCACTGATGTAATC
>JBDKIW010000335.1:0-3706 GCA_039796955.1 Planctomycetota bacterium | reverse complement strand
GGCGTCTGAAGTTCACCACCGATTACGAATCTGCCATTCGCAGTGCTCAGTGCATTTTTATCTGCGTGGGCACGCCCCAGGACTATTCTGGCGCCGCCGACCTGAAATACGTGCAGTCCGCAGCAGAAAACATGGCTCCTTTTCTGCGTGAAAACGCAGTTGTGATCTGCAAAAGTACCGTTCCGGTAGGAACAAATCGGCGAGTCGCTGAATGGATCCGGGCCCGAACCAACACGCGGTTCATGATCGCTTCCAACCCGGAATTCCTGAAGGAAGGCGCGGCGATCGACGACTTCACGAAGCCGGATCGCGTGGTCGTTGGTGTCGATGAATCCGCAGCGGCCGAGATTCTGCAGGAACTGTACAAGCCGTTTCTCCGCACCGAAAAGCCCTTCATCGTCGTGGGGATCGAGAGTGCGGAAATGATCAAGTACGCCGCCAACTGCATGCTGGCCACCAAGATCAGTTTCATCAACGAGATGGCGAATATCTGCGAAAAGGTAGGAGCCGACATCAACGAGGTCCGCAAAGGAATCGGCCACGATGCCCGCATCGGCTTCTCGTTCCTGTTTCCCGGGGTTGGCTACGGCGGTTCCTGCTTTCCCAAAGACGTCCGCGCACTCGCGTCGCTGGCAGCCCAGCATGGGCTGGATGCCCGCATCCTGCGCACCGTGGATGAAACCAATAACGAGCAGAAAAACACCCTGTTCCGCAAGCTGATGGATCACTTTGAGGGTAATCTGACCGGACGCACCATCGCGGTCTGGGGCCTGTCCTTCAAACCTCGCACAGACGACATTCGCGAGGCCCCTTCGCTGGTGCTGATTCAGAACCTGCTGGCGGCCGGATGCGCCGTCAAAGTTCACGACCCCGTCGCCCTCGAAAATGTGCGCCGGGAAATCGGAGATCTGGTCGAATACTGCGTTCATCACTATGATGCGTGCGATGGCGCAGACGCGATTTGTATTGTGACGGAGTGGAATGAGTTCCGAAATCCGGACTTCGACTACATCCGGCTCAAAATGAAGTCCCCGGTCATCTTCGACGGTCGAAATCTCTACGATCGTCAAAAGATGGCGGCCCGCGGATTTCATTACAGTGGCGTCGGCCTAAGTGCCCTGCCGGTGGAAGCAAAGTGAACACCGAGCAGGTCACACAAGGTCCGTTGGTAACGTCCCAGACAACAGTGTCAGATGCTCAGGCAATGCACAGCCTCCGGCGGTTCTCGTTAAATCTAAAACTCGCCGGATGCCACACCGCATTTGTTCTCCGAAAATCTGATCCTGCTCCGACAAACCCTCCCGGCCATCGTTCACATCACGTCTCGTAGTCCTGTGATTCGTGTCCACCAACACGCTGAACTGCTCTGCCATGCCGATCAAATCCTTCATGCTATTTGTCGCCCCGCTGCTGCTGTTGACAACTCTCAATGGCTGTTCAGAACAGGCCCCGAAAAGCGCACTGCCGCAGGGCCTTGGTGTTTACGAAAAAGCGGCAAAGGAAATGGAGCAACCCGCTCCGCCAGCACCCAATCCCGAAGACCTGCCGCTCGACCTCGGAGACAATCCGAACGACAAGTCCGCTCCGAAAAAATCCGGCACGTTCCGTGTGAAGTTTGAAACCACAGCCGGCGACTTTGTGGTCGAAGCCAATCGTGCCTGGGCCCCCCGCGGTGCTCAGCGGTTTTACGAACTGGTGAAAGACAATTTCTACGAGGGCTGCAGGTTCTTTCGCGTCGTACCCGGTTTCGTCGTGCAGTTCGGGATTAACGGCTCTCCATCGGTGCACCAGAAGTGGAATCGCAACATCCCGGATGATCCGGTGGTGCAGAGCAATCTCACCGGCTATCTGACGTTCGCCACCGCCGGGCCCGGAACCCGAACAACTCAACTGTTCATCAACTACGCCGACAATCCCTCGCTGGATGCCAGCGGATTTGCGGCCTTCGCTCGCGTCATCGAAGGTATGCACAATGTGGAAGGCATCAATCCCCAGTACGGCGAAAACCCAAGTCAGCAGATGATCGAAGAACGCGGCAACGACTACCTCAGCACAGCGTTCCCCGATCTCGATTACATCAAACGCGTCACACTGATCAGCGAAACAGAATGAACACAGGTGCTCCGATCGCCGGACGGGAACTGCTGGCAGCAATCCGGCTGAAGTTGCCCCCCCGGCGGTAACTGCGAGGCCCCCGGCGTCATATCAGCAAACAGACTCTGCTGTTCTTCGTTTCGGCACTCCAAAGAAAGCCTGCCATGCCGTCACTGCGGTCGCTGTCCGTTCCGGCCTGTTTTGCATGGCTGCTTTTTGCCGGCTGTTCCGATTCACCGGATCCGAAGACGCCGGCGGCAGAGAAATCTGCAGATTCAGCCATCAATACGGCGGCCGACATGCCCGGGATACCCGGCGAACAGCACGGCTGGATGTTTCGTGAACGCACGGCAAACAGCGGCGTTTCGTTTCAGTATCGCAACGGCGAAGAAGCCGGACATTTTTCCATTCTCGAATCCCTCGGCGGTGGGCTCGCTGCCTTCGACTTCGACCGTGATGGCCACGAAGATCTCTGCCTTGCGGGCGGTGGTCACTTTCAGAAACCGTCCATTCTGCCGCATCCGACGGGGCTGTTTCGGGGCGTCGCCGACTGGAGGTGGACGGATGTCTCGAATGTCGCTGGAGTGTCTGACAATTCCTTCTACAGCCATGGCATTGCCCGCACGGATTTTGATCAGGATGGTTTCGCGGACTTTGCAGTCACGGGCTACGGCGGAATTGAACTCTATCACAATCTCGGCGATGGAACCTTTGAACGCCTTGGGAAGGCCACAGGCCTGAATGACACTCAGTGGAGCAGCAGCGCGGCATGGGGCGACATCAACGGCGATCAGTTCCCGGACCTGTACGTCGCGCATTACGTCAACTGGTCGTGGGAAAATGATCCCTTCTGCGAAGGTGGCCCGAATGGTGGTCGCGAAATCTGTCCGCCACGTAGTTACACCGGACTGACAGACACACTGTATCTCAGTCTGGGGGATGGCTCCTTTCAGGATGCGTCGTCGGAAATTCCGCTGACCGCTGAAGGCAAGGGACTCGGCGTGCTTGTGGCAGATTTCGACAACGACCAGGACAACGACGTCTACGTCACCAACGACACGGTCGCCAATTTTCTCTACGAAAATACCGGCAACGGCAAACTCCGTGATATTTCACTCAGTAGTGGCTCCAGCCTCAGCAGCCTCGGTGTTCCCGATGGAAGTATGGGCGTGGACGCCTGTGACTTCAACAGCGATGGACTGCCCGAAATCTGGGTGGTGAACTACGAACGTGAATCCAACGCCATGTATCAGAATGCCGGTGGCATGGTGTTCAGGCATATCAGTCAGCGCATCGGATTGAACGCGATCGGTGCCATGTATGTCGGC
Source organism: Planctomycetota bacterium (assembly GCA_039796955.1). GTDB lineage: Bacteria > Planctomycetota > Planctomycetia > Planctomycetales > Planctomycetaceae > SXXK01. The sequence continues at coordinate 284 of JBDKIW010000335.1, read as the reverse complement.
TGGGGAACCACCTGTCAGGATTTCGATCGGGACGGCGATGAGGACATCTTTGTTTCCAACGGCCATGTCATTCGCTACCCACGGAACGCACCGCTGAACCAGACGCCCCTGTTGCTGGAAAACACCGAGGGAAAACGGCTGACGAATGTTGCCGCTACAGCAGGTTCCTGGATGACGACGCCACACATGGGCCGCGGAGCCGTGGCGGCGGACTTTGACTGGGACGGTGATATGGATCTCGCCATTTCCTGCACCAATCAGCCTGCGGGATTGCTGGAGAACAC
>JBDKIW010000334.1:0-18269 GCA_039796955.1 Planctomycetota bacterium | reverse complement strand
GCATCACACTGGTCCGCCAGCGTGCCACGCACTATCATCCGCGGGATTATGTGCCAGTTTCCGCCAGACGTTGAATTCATTGTTGAGCCGTATCTTTCGGGATCGCGGATCGATTCCTTTCTGGCAAAACATCTCCGCAATTACACCACATGGCGACTGCACCGGATGGTGGCTGAGGGACTGGCCAGAATTGACGACCAGCCTGCCGAATGTCCGGATCGTGTTTTCCGGGGCCAGCGTGTGCGTATTCGCCTGGTCGAGCCTCCGGATAAACTGCTGGACCCCTGTGATATTCCGGTCACGATTGTCTACGAAGATCCCTGGCTGATTGTGGTGGACAAACCTGCCGGCCTTGTGGCTCACCCGGTGGGCGATTTTCAGGAAGGCACTTTGTCCAATGTGCTGCAGGCACATCTCGATCAGCAGACCTCTTTTCGGGGGCTGCTCCGCCCGGGTGTTGTGCATCGACTGGATCGCATGACCAGCGGCCTGATCGTGACCGCAAAGGAACATCTCGCCCATCGACTGCTGTCGATTGATTTCCAGCAGGGCAAGCTGGCCAAGTCGTACGTCGCCATGGTAGAAGGCCAACCGGAATTCGAAACGCGCATGATCGAGCTACCGATCGGACAACGTCCCGGCGGCAACTCGGTCCTGATGTCCGCTCAACCAGATGCCAAAGACCGGCGACCCGCCAAAACTCAGGTCATAGTGATCAGCCGCTGTTCAGGTTACGCGATTGTCGAATGCCGTTTGTTCACCGGTCGCAATCATCAGATCCGTGTGCATCTGTCACACATCGGTCATCCCATCCTCGGCGATGAATACTACGGACCATTTGGAACTCTGCGAAAAGCCCCGCGGTTTGACGGCGACGAACCCACAGAATGCCGTCATGCTCTGCACGCCGCTTCACTGGGCTTTTTTCACCCGATCCTGCGCGAATGGATGACGTTCCGCTCGGCTCCACCGGCCGATTTCCATGCCCTCGCTCCGACATCTGCAACGGAAAACTCCGAAAGCCCCGCTGAGCCCGACTGAGTCTTCGCCCTGAACCAGTGAACCCGGGCCGGCCCGCCGCGGTGTGACGAACAGCGGCCGCGAATCAGGAAAGTGCTCGTGCCGCGTATGGTGCAACTGCATTTTTTCTACAAAATCGCTGTTGGTTTTTTCGGATTTGCGTGGACTTCCATGCCTGTGGGCCAAACTGGCCCGGTTTAAGGTCCGCCTGATCGAGCATTTCTGGACACCAGTGTTCGCAGCAATTCTGTACAGGTCTGCTGCTGTTCGCCATCCGTGGAAATCCGCAGCAGTGCAGACTCCGGAATCTCCATAGGAGCGTTGTACTTCGACGTCAGCATTTCAAAGTCCGCTTCTCGTGCGTCTGAGATCACGTGGCTCTCGTGTTCCCGCCGCCGCAAGCGTGCACGCACCACCGCGTCGTCAGCCGTCGCTTCGACCCACATCAACGATCCTCCGGCTGTTGTCACACTCTGCCGCAGGGATGTTCGGTGCTGCCGATCGGAGTACGTCGCGTCCAGAATCACACTGTGCCCGCGCCTGAAGTGCCAGACAGCCTGATGACTCAATTCTGAATACACCTGTTCGGTCATTGCACTTCCGTACAGCGTCGCACGTTCCTCTGCCGTTCCCCGATAATTCAGTTCCACATTTGCCAGTGTCTTGCGCAGTCGATCCGAGGAATACAGCGGCCAGCCGGTTTCCTGACTCAGAAACTCAGCCAGCGCACTTTTCCCGGTGGCAATCCGTCCGCAGCAGACCAGCACACACGGGGCTGTCCCGGACAATGCGTACCCCACTGCCAGCTGAAAGTAACGTCTTGCCAGAGCGATAGCGGCCTGCCGTTCCGGGTCTGCCGCTGTTTCCGTGACACTGTGCAGACTCTCCACTTTGCCCCTGACACAGCCGCGATAACACTGATAGTAGCACAGCAACTGAGTCAGCGCGGGATCCCGCCAGCTCTCCTGCAGCCTCGCTTTCAGAATCTCTGCCAGATCATGACGCCCGTGGAAATCGAGATCCATGATCAGAAAAGCCACATCACAGGCCACATCGATGTGACGGAGTTCCGCATTGAATTCCAGACAGTCATAGATCCGTACGGCATCCCCCGACAGATGAACATGATCCAGATGCAGATCTCCGTGTGCATCGCGGATCCAGCCCAGCTGACTTCGCGACTGCAGCAGTGTGGCATGCGTCAGTTCAAAGATCCTGTTGTACTCCGCCAGCGCCGCCAGTCCGTGGGCCGTGATGGATTGCCCGGCGAACTGAGTGGCAACTCGCAGATTGTCGGCCGCGAACGTGTGCAATCGCTCTGTCGCCGCGCGACTTTCTTCGAGGGGCAGGGGTGGTTGCGATTCGTAAAACGCCAACAGCCGCTCAGCGACTCGTCGCACGTCCGCTGGTGTCACCACGCTGTCCAGTAACCGCTGCCGCAGAAATTCCCTTGGATCCAGTTCGCGCATGCGCACACACCACTCGAACACTTCCCCCTGTGGCTCAGTGGTCAGTACCCAACGCCCATCGATCCGACAGATCGCTTCCACATCAAGATAGACATCTTCTGCGAGGCGACGATTCAGCTGCAACTCCCGCAGGCAGTTCTGATACCGTCGCTCCAGTGTGGTGAAGTTCAGAAATCCGAAGTCCACCGGCTTCTTGACCTTGTAGACGTACGGACTGGCCAGAAACACCCACGACGCATGCGTCTGTACACAACGCACGCTGGCTGGATGGTGTGCATAGGCTTCCGGTCGTGAAAGGAATTCCAGAATCTGCCGTGTGATGTCCTGCATTCCATCGTCCTCTGAGCGTCGGGAATCAGGCATACCCGTCAGGCTGCAGCAGGCTCAAAACTGAAGAGCTGCCTGTGCTCGATCCGGTACCGGGCGCGACGTTATGCGGGCACTCTTCACCCATGGCCATCGTAGGCAGCGCTGCTCGCGCAGTTGTGGAGCAGGGCGGGAAAGTCCTCACTCGGTTCCCAACAATGGCGGAATCACGCGAGGCCATTCCGTTCCGCCGATCGGAAACCGGGAAGAAACATGAGGCCATTCGCGATGGAGCAATAGCGGCTTCAGGGCAGCATTCACCGCGCTTCGTTATCTGGCTCCCCGGCCCTCAATCAGAGCCATGGCTGACGGAAATCATAGCCTGTGTGGTATGCGACTGACCGGGCTGCAGCATAATGGCATCTGAACCCACGTTGGCCGTCTCGATACAGACCATTCCGGTCCACTCATCATCCCCGAAGTCCGGCATACGTCGACTCTTGTCGATCCACGGATTCCAGACCACGGTTGAGCGAGAGCCTGATTTTCCGACGGTGATTTTTCGGTTCAGTCCCGGATCGTGCAACACTACGGTTTCCACGGAGTTGCGGTAGATGCGGTCTGTTTCCTGCCCGAAACGGATGGCGGTCCCAGCGGCTTCCCGTTCCTCGACCTGCGGCACCCGATCGACATAACGGACGCCTTCCAGCCCACTGATGGAGATCTGCCGAATCTCCGCCACATGGAAGTACGTATGCAGAGCATCTTCAAATGGCTGCGGAGCTGCGGCGGTTGGCGGTAACTTCGTGGTCAGTGTCAGAATCAGATCGGCACCAAACAGGACGCGATAAGACAACTGAAAGGGATCGACACTGGTTTGCAATCGGACTTCAATTGCACCGTCATCACATCGACGGACATTGGTCAGTGTCCATGGCCGGGTGCGAGCCAGTCCATGGGCAGGCTGGCTGGAATCTGTGGGATGCGGACCAAACCACGGAAAGCAGATCGGAACGCCCCCGCGAATCGGACGAGCGTCCTCAAACCAGGACGCGCGACTCATCCACAACACAGGGTGATGACCGGCCGGTTTCCATGCAGAAACATGAGCTCCGTGCAGGTAAACTTCACCGCTCACAATGTCGCTTTGTACCACCAGTTTCTGCAGGCCGTGTGAGTCTGTCTGCAGATCATATCCCTGTGAATTCGTGTTCATTCGGAACGCCGCCGTTAAATCGTTGAGCCGTCAGGTCATTCCCCGCCTGCGATCTGCGGGGCCCAGGCCACAAAGGTGAGAAAACCAGGGCCGGAGAATCCAGTGCAACACACAAACAGGTCATCCCCTGTTGATACCAGCCTGTGCTGTGCAGGACAGGCTGCAACGAGCGACGTGAGAGTTTCTCAGACTACGTCAGGCGTGTGCAGAAAACTGCTCGGCAAACTCCAGAACGAGACTGTCCACACCCTGTCGAAATGGATCGACCGTCGCCTCTGACAGAAAACGAAAGTTGGAACGATTCAGCGATTCGCGGTTGCGGATAGTTCCCTTGGTCACCACTTCAAGAATCGCCATGTCCGTGAAGGGGCGAACAAGGATTTCCAGGCGACTGTATTCGTTACGGGTCGTGCCTCGTCCCAGTCGCATATCATCCCGTGTAATCCGAGCTCCCCAGCCTTTTTCGTTGATCACCGTCTGGAATTCAAAACCCGGGAAGTGATCACACAGCTTTCGCAGACACGTCTCAATGTGCTCAGCCAGCTCGTTACGTAACTGGGAATGCTTCGCCCGCAACTGTTCTTCTGTAGCCGCGTCATTCTGAGCAGCCGTGCCGAGAGCCGAACGGGTCTGGTTTCCCCGCTGAATCGCTTTCTGCAATCGTTCTTCAAAATCCGACATGCTTGGCCCTTCGCACGCAGCGGAGAGAATTCCTGAGACCGGTTTTTTGTAAACTGTAGGCGAAACCGGCGATTCAGGAAACACACCGAACACCGGGGACAGCAATTTTCCCCGCCTTCCCGACGACTCTACCAGTCAGCATGCTGACTTCGCCGTCTTCAGGACGGGACAATTCGTCAGTGCACGGTCCCGTCCACCGGATTCCCCAACTCTGAGCCCTTGTAAGCCACGATTGCAGGCCGCACCGGATCGCAGAGTACTTTCAGGCGAAACACCCGGGCCGTCGGACCTGGCGGGATCGCCACCGTTTGGACAGCCTGCGGATGCGGAACGGAGATCAGCTCAGAGGCTCATCCTCGCGCCACGACGGCGGTGGTTTTTTCCCGACTGAACACCGTAAAGACAGTCACAATAGACATTTATGACCACTTCACACAGATGGATGGCCCCATTTTACCCCATTTTAGATGCACACCGGATGCCGACGAAAAAATCGCTGGCTTCTACACGCTTGCGACTGGTCAGATCGATTTCGGAGATCTGCCTGTCGAACTGGTTCGTAAGCTTCCACGTCGCGCATTGCCGGTGGCCATACTCGCCTGGCTGGGCGTCAGTCGAACGCGACAGGGGCTGAAACTGGGGGACCTGTTGCTTGCTCAGGCGCTGCGGGATTGTTACGAGGCAGGGCAGACCTTCGCTTTTGTCGCGGTCATTCTGGACTGTGTCGATGATCGCGCGAGGGCTTTCTATCAGCGCTGGGACTTTTCTGCGCTCCCGGGTTACCCCTATCGACTATTTCTCAGTTCGCAGGTGCTTGCAGCCATGATGACGCCGAAGTAGTCGCTGGTCGTTCGCTGAATTCCGCCCACAAGGCCACTCCGGGCGGCTCGATTTGCTCAACACCTCAATCTGGCTTCAGTGGCATCACCTGAGCCGGAACACTGCTGGCGTGGTTGAATTTCTCGGACACAAGCGTGACAAGTCACCGCGACAGACAAACGCCCTGACGGAATCCCGACTCCCCTGACGCAATTCTCCACAGACCACACTTTCCCTCAGACGGGTGAACGATACACTGCCTGAAACATCCGTAGTTTCACCGGTTGCTGGCCAACACCAGCACCAACACCGGTCACTCCTGCAGCATCAGGACCAGAATTCATGCGTCTTCAAGCACTGTCCGCAATCGTGTGTCTCGTCGGCCTCTCGATCACTGCTGCGGCGTGGTCAGATCCTCCGACCGCGGATCAGAAGTCCCCGACGGCACCGGCCCCGACCACCGCCATCACTCTGACGGCCGGGACATGGAAGGATGTGGAAGCGCTGATTGCAAAACATCCGGGAAAAGTTGTGGTCGTCGATGTCTGGTCCACGTCCTGCGCTCCCTGTATGCAGGAATTCCCGGGCCTTGTTCAGCTGCACACAAACCATTCCAAACAGGTCGTCTGCGTCAGCTTCAATGTGGACTATGTTGGCATCAAAAATAAGCCGGCCGATTACTACCGGCCGCGTGTCGAGACGTTTCTGAAGAAGCAGAACGCAGACTTCGTTAATATTCTCTGCACCGACGTGTCGGATAAGTTCTTCGCTGACCAGGAACTGTCGTCCATTCCCGCCGTGTATGTGTTCGGCAAGGATGGCAAACTGGCCAAGCGTTTTGACGACAGCCTGCTGCAGGAAGGTCGAGAAGAAGCCTTCACCTATGAGGCCGATATCACGCCCTTCGTCAAAGGCCTGCTGTAGCCGCTCGTCCTGAGGGCGAACATGTCGGAAGTGCAAGGATTCATCCGAGCCAAAAATCAGTATTCCGACGTGGCAGAAACGGCGTCTTCTCCCAGCCTTTCCGCTCGATCCGATCCGTGTTGCTTCCCGGTAGATTCCGGAACTGACGCACTCCACATCATTTCTCTCCTGCCCATTCCAGACCAGACGCGAGGTGCCCGATGCGGCTCGGAACCGTGCTGACACCAATGTCCGACGAAAATCTGCAACTCGCCGCACAATGTGGTGTGACAGACATTGTCCATCGGTATCCCGGTTCGGACCCGACAACACTCAGGGACTCCTGCCGCCGCATCGAATCCTTCGGGATGCGCTGTCGTGTCGTCGAAGGGTATCTGCCCATCGAGAACATTAAGCTCGGACGTGATGACGGCTCTGAACTGACGGCCCTGAAGGAACTGATCCGACAGATGGCCGATCAGGACATCCGTCTGCTCTGCTACAACTTCATGGCGGGAACCGACTGGTGCCGGACTCGACTTGATGCCCCGGAACGCGGTGGGGCCAGGGTCACCGCCTTTCATCTCAGAGATGTCGAACAGGCTGTGCTCCTGGGATATCAACCGACAGATCCGGATGCGGAACAACTGTCTCGACAGCTGACGCCCGAAAAACTCTGGGACCACCTTGAACGACTGCTCAATCAGCTACTGCCGGTCGCCGAACAGTGTGGCGTCGTCCTCGCCATGCACCCAGATGATCCACCGCTGCCGCAACTGCTGGGAAAACCTCGCATCATGCACAACGTGGAAGGATTTGAACGACTGGTGCGTCTGGCCCCCAGTGACTTCAATGGCATTTGTTTCTGCCAGGGATCCTTTGCCACAATGAACGTGGATATTCCCGACACGATACGACGTCTGGGTCCGCACATTCGCTATGTGCACTTCCGCGATGTGCAGGGTACTCCCGAAGCGTTCGCCGAGACCTTCCATGACAATGGGCCGACCAACATGGCCGCAGCGATGCAGGCTTACCAGGACATCGGATTCACGGGGACCATGCGCCCTGATCACGTGCCGCAAATGGTCGGCGAAGATGACGGAGAACCCGGCTATACGATGCTCGGACGATTATTCGCCTGGGGCTACATGCGAGGATTGATGCACGCCACACAAAATGGGCGGTCGTCCTGACGCGAACAGTCTGATGAATGAGGCAACTCGGTGAGGGGAAGGCGCGGTTGCAACGGCGCCGATATCACGCCGAAAAATGCGCAAGGCGAGGTTGCATACGAGCGGAAAAGGAGGATTGCGGCTTGGCAGGAGCCGCGCCCTCGCGAAACAAGCGCGCCCTCCCAAAACAAGGCGCGTCATCACGTATTGATGTGCACGACACGTTACGGCTGAGTCATCTCTGCTGCGTTTTGAGAACTCGCTGCGTCGGTCGGCGGAACTCCGGGTGACGTGCCCCCGACCGGTTCTGCCGGCACAACAAATTCCTCCGGTCCGGTCTCCCGCACCGTTCGGATTTCCATCGACGGTGTTCCTGTGCGGCCTTCCAGCAACTGCAGGGGTGTCTTTTCCATCGCACGGACAGACGCCGGTCTCGATCGACGACTGAATCCCGTCGCCACACGGACAGGATCATCGACGACAGCCCGCGAACTGGCGACGTCAACACTGGCGGACACAGTCCGCATCTGCTCATTCCCCGGGTACCGATCCAAAGCCGTCGTCGGCACCACAGACTGCGGCACGGTCACTGACGATCGAGCTCCGGAAAACAGAGATTGAATATGCCGAGGCACGGGAATCCGCAAAGCCGTCAACTGCGGGGGTGAGTCGATTGAAATCGCAGTGGCTGTCATCGCTACCGGCAAGTCAGGCGTCAACAACTGCGTGCGATCCAGTCCCCTCAGCAGAGGACCATCGGGAAACATCGGCCCGACCTCTGCTGGTAATTTCGGATCAGTCACAACCTCCGGAATCGCGCCACGTGCATACGGTCTGATTCCAACCCACTCGGACTCCACATTCAGATCATCGGACGTCCAATCCCATTCCCACGACTCAGCCTCGGTCCCCGATTCCGCTGAACCGGTAAATGCTGTATTCCAGACTTCCTCTTCAAACTGCTCAGCAACGTGATCGTCACCAGCGAACTCAGTAACCTCTGAATACTCACTCCATTCCCATGCCATTGGTTCCTGCGGCGGAATCCATTCCTCACACGGTGAGCAGGGATCGGCGATGGCGCAGAAATTCCAGCAGGATTCGACCTCGGTTCCGATTGGCTGATCCTCCGTTAGAATCTCAGCCTGGCCACAGTCCATGGGCTCAGTCCATTCCCCCAGCAGCGACACGGTCTCCACAGATTCGCCGACTTCACCTTCAATCGCCTGCAGGTCCGCACTGGCCGCTCCACCCCATTCTGGTTTCACACACTCGGCATACCACGGCAGCCTGACAAAATTGATAGCCTCCGGATCAGGCTCAGTCCAAAGCAATTCGCCCGGAACTGAGGCCTCCGAATCATCGTGCTCCGAATCATGGTCTTTGAAATCGCTGTCGTCCGTCGACTCCTCTGTGGACTGTTCCTTTTCAATGGACTCCGCGGGCACTGACTCCCCGATCCATTGCTCAGCTGTTTCAGTCTGCCACGGAGATTCGCATTCCACTTCGCTGTTGCCCTCGGTGGAGCCAGACTGTTCCACGTCGCCGGTCGTCACGACGCCGAAATCGACAGTCTCCGGTACTTCAAGACCGGGTTCGAGTGGGCAGACAATCCACTGCGGAAAGGTGATTTCCCGAGGCAGCAATTCACAGACCGCCAGCTGTGGTTGCTCCGGAAATTCCAGATCATACTCCGGCGATACGACCGACTCACCGCAGTCCGTGATCTCTGCAGTTTCGTCGCCTGTAGGGCCTTCGGCAGCAACAGGCTGAATTCCAGCCGGCCAGCAGCTTGCCAATTCCTCCGCGTCCATCGTGGTCGCCGACAGCAGAGTTCTGGTGGCCAGCAATTCTGCAGCCGGTGCACAGGGTGACCTGAACGTTGCCTTTCGACGATTCCTGCCTGCCGCTGAAAAACTCATGCGCGATCCTCCGAAAGGCTGCAGACACCGCGAAGTGTCCTCGAGTCCGCTGACAGAGCGATCCGGAATCGCACGGTCTTCGTGAACTGAAGGTATATCGACGGCGGGAATATCACCAGATCAGATCACTCCGGCAAGTCCCCCACAACGGTCGATCCGTACGACCACAGTGGCCTTCCGTCATGAGTTGATACCGGGGGAGCGGCAGTTTCTACCGAATTTCCCCGCCCCCGGATCAGGCCCATGCTCGCTTCCCCGCGTTGGCGCAGGATTCGCTGCAGGGATCGCTGCGGTTTTCCACGTCTGAGTTTTTCGGAGATCGGCGATGAGCGATCCTGGTCCGGCAGTGTTTGCTCTGAATTCCTGTCGCACATTTGGTGAAGCCGTGGTCTCATCCGCCGCCATGGAACTGATGCCTCATGAAGAGCGGGAATTCGAAGATGGTGAATTCAAGATCCGCCCGATGAGCAGTGTGCGGAATCGCGATGTTTTTGTCATCCAGTCCCTGTATTCCGATGCACAACAATCTGTGTGTGAAAAGCTCTGTCGCCTGCTGTTCTTTACGGGCGCACTCCGGGATGCCTGTGCGGATCGGATCACGCTGGTGCTGCCGTACCTGTGCTTTTCCAGAAAGGATCAGAAATCCCGCTCCCGTGACCCGGTGACGACACGCTACGTTGCGTCCATGCTGGAAGCAGTGGGGGCCAGTCAGGTGGTGACCATGGACGTGCACAACCTGTCGGCTTTTCAGAATGCTTTCCGCATTCCCACCGAACACCTGGAAGCCCGCCGTCTGTTTGCCGATCAACTCAGTCGCCTGGCCCTCAATGTGGATCTGGTCGTCGTATCGCCGGATATCGGTGGCACAAAACGTGCCAATGCCTTGCGGGAAACGCTCTGCCGCCAGACCCGTCAGATCATTACCAGTGCGTGGATGGACAAACATCGCAGTGCGGGCGTGGTCAGCGGCGACACGATAATTGGTGAAGTGGAAGGGCGCACCGTCATCGTGGTGGACGACATGATCAGCCGCGGAACAACGCTGGCCCGGACCGCCAGAGCCTGCCGTGAGCACGGCGCGCTCCAGGTCTATGCGATTGCGACACATGGCTTGTTTGCTGCGGATGCTGAAGCGGTCCTGTCGACCACACCCATCGATCACATCGTCGTGACCAACTCTGTAACGCCGGGTCGCCTGTCAAAGGAATTTCAGACGCAGCGAGTGCAGACAGTCAGCGTCGCTCCACTCTTCGGTGAAGCCATTCGCCGCATGCACGAGGGGCGCTCGCTTGTGGAACTGGCCGAAGGCACCTGAATCCGCGGCATCGCAGACATACCGCCACTGCAGGCTTCACCCATCAACGCGGCTTCAGTGTTCGATGCGACTGTTCGCCCTGAGGTGTGCAAAGGGACCGATGACACAGTTGGCACCAATCACGGTCCCCGTTTCAATCACCGTAAACGGACGAATGGTGGTGTCGCGACCGATTGTCACTCCGAAATCAATGCTGGTCTGAGCCGGGTCTTCAATCGTGACCCCGCTCAACATCAGCTCCTGATGGATCACACGCTGAATACTGCTGCGAACCTCTGCCAGCTGCGCACGCGTGTTCACGCCGAGTGCTTCGTCGAGAGTCAGGGTGCAGGCGGCGTCGACCGTATGACCATCATCCATCAGAATCCGCGGACAATCCGTCAGATAATACTCCGACTGACTGTTGTTGGGACGCAGACTGCGCAGCGACTGCAGCAGCAGGGGAGCCGAAAAGGCATAGCAGCCCGTATTGATTTCCGTAATCCGCCGCTGCTCCGCCGTGGCATCCTTCTGCTCAACAATGCACTGAAACTGACCGGCAGCATCCCGCACAATCCGCCCCAGGCCTTCGTTGTTGGCTGTCTGAGCCGTTCCGATGACGCAGGCCGCCCCGGTCTGCTCGCGACGTTCCAGCAACGCACGCAGCGAACTTCCCTTCAGCAGCGGAGTGTCTCCTGCCAGAATCAGCACCGCACCCGTGTGGCTGGCCAGCGCGTCTTCGCACATCATCACGGCATGCCCCGTCCCCTTCTGCTCGGTCTGCTCGGCAAAGATCACATCCGTATGCCCCTGCAGCGCGGCACGTACCAGATCGGACCGATGCCCCACGACCACTACCAGCTTGTCAGCCCCGGCAGCACGCGCCGAATCCAGCACGTACTCAATCATCGGCCGGCCACAAACCGGATGCAGGACTTTAGGAGTCTCTGACTTCATTCGGGTGCTTTTTCCCGCCGCCAGCACAACGGCCATGACGCCCGACATACTCCGTATCCCATTTCAGAAAAAAGTGCGATAACCACTGGAAAAAGATGGAATCCGCCAGGCACCATTGGTAGTCCCGGATCGCCTTCGCGGCAGCAAAGGACGACCTCTGCACCCATCCAACCGGAAGCGCTGACTTTCGAGAGAGACCCCGTTCAGTAACGCAGGCCAATCTGGCCAATGAAGCCGGAATCAATATCCATCTGCGACGGGTTCGAAGCAAATTCCATGTTGCGGTCCATGATCCAGCCGCCTTCGATGTACCAGCTGTAAAGCCCCGCATTCATCTCGAAACCACCCAGAATGCGATAGTCAGAGAACTCAACCTGAGTATTCTCGGTGACACCGCCGTTGGTTCGCTCTATGCCATACGATTCCACATGATAGGCCGCTCGAACATACACCCACTTGGACCAGTAGGCTTCGTTCCCCAGAAACAAACGCACTCGAGCTTCCGGGTACATCAGCTGCCATTCCCAGTAATCATCTCTGTAGATCAATCCCGCATAGGGCAACACGCGATCGTTCACGCGATCCCAGTACATTGCCCCCAGTCCCAGCGTCCAGAACTGATCCAGTCGGAACAGGAAGATACCGCGTCCATCCAGCTGAAACCCATCACTCCATGGATCTGATGCAAAGTCGGTGTTGATCGATGGGGTGATGCCCATGCTGACACTGACCGGACCCGCTGAAGGACTCTCCAGTTCAAGATCCACGCCGAATCGAAACAGGCTCCGCGGCAGATCAAATGCTCCCACTCCGCCGTTCACATTGCGGTAGGCAAACTGATTGGTCCAGTTGAACACCCAGCCTGTCGGCAACTGCGACGAATAGGCCAGGTCGTAGTCGATTCCGAATGCTTCAAATTCACCCGCCGCCGGATCGGACAGAGTCGACGAAGGCAACCATGAAACATCCACGCGATTGTTCCAGCCAAACCGGTAAGGCTCGGCGGGATTCGCACCATAGCTGTAAAGTCCCTGAGCAGGCATGCCCGGCTGATACGGATTCACGGGGGCTGTCTGCATTCCCTGCATTCCCTGCATCATTGAGGGATCACCCAGAAACGGATCGCCATTCATCGGGGGCGAAAATGCATTCCACGTCGTCCCCTCCTGAAAGATCGGCCCTTGCGCCGCGGGGGCCCCGCAACAACCCTCAGTGGCATTTATCGGCCCCTGCAATCCGGAGATCGAGTTGTCGGGCATGATCGTTGTGCCGGGCTGAGACTCTGTGCCTGTGGCCGCCGGAGCAACTTCTGCATCCGACGGTATCGGTACCCCGCCGTCCTGAAACAGTGACACAGACGTCAGCCGCGGCTGGTACATCGACGGACCTGAAGAGTGCACGGCCGGCATCATCACCGGTTGCCCCACAGGCCCATTGAAACGAACGGGAACCTGCCGGGACATCCCGGGCCCGCCGGAATACTGAGGCACAGGGGAGTTCCAGACGCCCGGCCCAGCTGCCCCATAGGCTCCATTCATGCCGGAACCTGCCGGATAGCCGTACTGAGCGAAGCAGGAACGCGACAGCATTCCCAGGGCAACAGAGGCAATCAATACGGGAAGGATGCTTTTCACAACAGCACCTGCTGAGAAGGGAGAAGAGATCGGGCGGGAGAACAGATCCATCGTCGCAGGACCCGCGATTGCAGGTCAGGAGAGGAGAGAACTCTGCGACTTGAGAGAAGTTCCGGGAATTCTGCGGATTCGCCCAATCCGGTCAACACCAACACCAGCGAACCAGGCAAAACTCACCGATCGACCAGGCCAATCGGCGTTCCAGCATCTGACCTTCCGGCGGTTCCTGCCGATGCGAGAAACCCCAGTTGCCCCAAACAACCCAAACAACCCGAGATCATTATTTTTCGCTGATGTCGCCCCAGCGAAGACGCAACGACGGTCAAAGGAGATCGCGGTTCTATCGAGTCCGAAAACCGTGCCCCAGACAAGCGGGCAAGGTTAGGATGGCGAAACGATGGCAGTCTGGGAGACCAGGGGCGTTTTTTGCTTGATGGCAGAAAGGCGTTTCCGGGCTTGCGAGCGGCGCGGTGTCAGCCCACCGAGCAGAACCCCTCTGCAACTCACCACAATCAAATCGCGACAAGCATCTCAGAGAGCTGCCACCCCCGCCCGCCGCTGTGCTGGAGCACGCTGGACGTTCGTTTCGGCGGAGCGAAACGCGACTATGCCGGGATTAACACCGTTTCGCGATCCCAGCGGCGTCTTCCCATCCAACTGCAACGTCTCATCCAGCCGCATTCTCCCAAATCAGCTGATCCCTGTTGATTTCAGACACTACGGTCCCAAAATCACCATGGCGCTCACTCGCAGAGGAACCAAACCGCATGTCGCACGACTCCACCATCACCTTCAACACTCCCCGGATGAACGTCACGGACTAGGTGGCTCATTTTCTGGCGGAGCGTGGTGTGACAGCGGTGTTCGAATTGTCCGGGGGCATGATCACGCACACCTGCTGGATTCTCCGGGCCGACATGGAAAAACCAGGATCGTGAGTACTCATCATGGAACCGCTGGCGAAACCGGTCGACATGGAATCCACCTGACCGCGCTCTCGTTCTCAGCGGCGTGGCTGAGCCTCTGCGGGGGGGCTGACTGATTGGCTAGTGCTGCAGGCTGACGTGGCGGAGTTCACCGCTGTCCGGAACGGCAACGATGGGCAGTTCCCGCTGAGCATTCTGCGAATACAGGACCAGCGTGACTTCGTTGCCCTTGCTGCTGAAAAACAGCTCGTCAGAAAAACCACGCATCAGCAGCAATCCGCGTCCGCTGGCCAGCATCAGTTCCGGATCGTTGCAGCGTTCAAAGGCGGCCTGAACATTGAAGCCGGGCCCTTCATCACGGATCGAAATCCAGAAGCCGAACAGCCCGACCAGCTCGGTAATGTAGACGTGCCGGGAACTCCACGGCTCCAGCTGCTCGCGTTCACGCGCCAGTTCCAGAAACGCGGACGTACCGTCTTCCTTCAGTTCAGAACTGATCTCCAGATTCCCGTGATAGAAGGCGTTGTTCAAAGCCTCTTCCAGCGCCATGCAGAAATGATTTTCCCGACTGGCATTGACCACATCGAATTCGCGGATCGAACTGAGAAGGCGTTCTCTGAGCGGTGAAATGAGTGCTCGGCGTGTCGGCACCACAAACTGAGTGAGTCTGAGATGAGCGTTCTGGACAGCGATATTTTCCTGCCAGGAAAGGTCCATCGTCATGATGTTGCTCACCGAAAAAATGCCGGGGGCCGGAAGGATGGCGAATCTGCTCAGGGACAATCCGCTTGTTGTTGCAGACGGACGCACGAACTGCAATCAAAATCCGTGAAATTTCCGCGTAGACAGGGTAGGGAATGAAATGCAGCGGGCGTGGGAAAAAACGCGACATGTTGAACTCGTACTGTACCGGAGCCCCCGAAATCACGAAATCGGCAGTGATCCTGCCGGGTTGCGGCGCCAGGCTGCAGGACGGGAATTTGGGACGTGACCCCCGAAAACACTCCGGAACGGTTGCAGTCCCCGCGGCGTTTGCTGTACTACGCGCAGCACATGCGCGAACGCCCCGAAGGCATGCTGCTGCCGCTTTGTCGGCCATCATCGGGGGCGGCGGCCACTGTGTGAAAGCGAAGCAGAGCCGCTTCCAGAATTTGTCCAGTACGGAATTCAGGCCGAAAGAATGCAACGGATTTTCATTTCAGGAATCGGCGTCGCCAGCTGTCTGGGAAATGATCGTCGCACCTTCTGGAAAAATATCATTTCCAGTCAGTGCGGGATCGACACGCTGAAGGTTCATGACACCAAGGACATGGAAGTCAACATTGGCGGCGAGGTCCGGGATCTGAACGAATCCCGCATCAATGTGAATGACAACGTGTCCACACGCAAGATGGACCGAGCGTCACAATTTGCCGTCCACGCAGCTCACGAAGCGCTTGAAGACGCCGGTCTTCCCACCAGCAACATCGGTGAAAATGCCGCCGTGATTCTCGGCGCCGGACTTGCCGGACTGGAAACCTACGAAACTCAGCACGAAAAACTGTTGACACGCGGCCCGTCCCGCGTCAGCCCGTTCACAATTCCGATGCTGATGCCCAACGCGCCTCCGGGAAATGTCAGTCTCGCCTTTGGCGTGCAGGGTACCGCGTACACCTGCAGCAGCGCCTGCTCATCCTCCGGTCACGCCATGATCGACGCGTTCGAATTTCTGCGTCGCGGCGAAGCCGACTTTGTGCTGACGGGCGGCACCGAAGCTTCCCTCACCCGACTCGGTATTTCGTCCTTCGTCAACATGCGGGCCATGAACAAGTCGATGAACGACCGTCCCAAACAGTCCATGCGGCCGTTTGACGCGGACCGCGGCGGATTCATCATGGCCGAAGGCGCCTCAATTCTGATCTTCGAAACTGAAGAACACCTGCGCAAACGCGGTGGTCGTGCCTGGGGCGAAGTACTGTCCGGACAATCCACCAGTGACTCGTTCCATCTCACACAGCCCGATCCCCAGGGACGTCAGGCCGTGCGTGCCATTCAGATGGCCCTGAAAAAGGCCGGGCTCGATCCCGCCGCAGTCGCTGATCACACCTACGTCAATGCACACGGCACCAGCACTCATTACAACGATGCCATGGAAACCGTCGCTCTGAAGTCCGTCTTTGGAGCAAACGCTGACAAACTGCAGATCAGCTCCATCAAGAGCATGCTGGGGCACATGATCGGGGCTGCCTGTGCCGTCGAAATGTCCGCCTGCGCTCTGGCACTGTCGTCCGGAATTCTGCCACCGACCATCAACTACGACACCCCGGACCCGGAATGTGACCTGAACTACATTCCCAACACAGCCATCAGCAAATCCTGCCGATACGCCATCAACAACAGCTTTGGCTTCGGTGGCCACAATGTCTCGCTTGTGCTCGGCCGCGTCGAAGACCCGACGCTGCAGCGCACAGACCTGTAACGCGGCACCCCAATCGATCCGTGCGGCACCGCACAGCCAGCCAACGCGAACGGTCCCGCCTTCGGGCGGCGAACCCCGCGGGTTGCTGCTGCCCGAGTGCGTGACGCCGATAGGTGCCGATAGGTTGCGGGAAGAATCGAATTGACTTTGGCCCTGTGCCCTCTACAACACAGGGGCGCATGCATTGCGCACGGATCGCAACCAGGGCAGGCAGCTGAACTGCCCGCGTCTGAGGTCCGTAAAGCTTAGTTTCCACGATCCGGTGCGGAGTGCCCAGACATGACCCAGACAGTTGCAGTTTCCGGCGCCTCCGGACTGATCGGAACTCGTTTGACGCAGTTGCTGAAAGCCAGCGGCAAAACCGTCGTTCCCATCAGTCGCCGTTCGTCCGATAGCCAGACCATTCTCTGGGACCCAGCCCAGGGATTCCTCAATCCTCAACGTCTGGAAGCCGTCGACACCATCGTGCATCTGGCTGGTGAAAATATTGCTGCCGGACGCTGGAATGATTCCCTGAAGCAAAAGATTCGTGACAGTCGTGTTCAGGGCACGCAGAACCTTGTCAATTCGCTCAAGGGACTGCAGAAACGTCCCAAAACGCTGATCTGTGCCTCCGCCATCGGATTCTATGGCGATCGTGGTGCCGAAGTGCTCGATGAAAACTCGTCGGCCGGAACCGGTTTCCTGCCCGAAGTTTGTGGGGAATGGGAGCGAGCAGCCCTGTCCGCACAGGAACTCGGACTGCGTGTTGTCAACGTCCGCATCGGTGTGGTGCTCAGTCGCCACGGCGGCGCCCTGCAGAAGATGCTGCTGCCCTTCAAACTTGGTCTGGGAGGTATCGTCGGCAACGGGCGGCAGTACTGGAGCTGGATTGGCCTGAACGATGTGTCGCGAGCCATTGCTTACTGCGTGGACAACCAGAATCTGAGCGGTCCGGTCAACGCCGTCAGCCCGCACACGGCGACAAACTTTGATTTCACTCGTATCCTGGGTTCTGTCCTGCACCGTCCAACACTGTTTCCCCTGCCAGCCTTTATGGCACGGCTGGTATTGGGAGAAATGGCCGAGGCCCTGTTGCTCGCCAGCGTTCGAGTGACACCCGGTGTGCTCAGAAACGCCGGCTTTGTGTTTGAACAACCGGAACTGCGCGAATGTCTGCAGTATGAATTGAAAACAACGGAGACTGTCTGATGGCTCCGGCCTGGGCGATCTGGTCACTGCGGCTGGCCGCAGCACAGTGTCTGTTCTGGGGACCGTTCATCATCCTGCTCCCGCGACAGAGTTCGATCGTCTACGGCTTTCAGCAGCCACCAACGGACCTCTTTCTCTGGCAGGGCTCTGGACTGATCATTTTCCTGTTCGGGCTGGGGTACCTGATTGCATCACAAGACCCGTTCCGCCACTGGCTGGTGGTACTGATCGGTCTGCTGGCTAAGGTACTGGGACCCGTGGGAATGCTCTGGTCTGTGATGAACGGCCAGGTTTCATC
>JBDKIW010000333.1:0-3229 GCA_039796955.1 Planctomycetota bacterium | reverse complement strand
CGCTGGACATGCTGTCTCTGCTGCCGCAGGTCTTCCGGGTCGCCACTCTCCTGATACCGACGTCCATAAATGCAGGAAACAATCGGATCAAAAATACACCATTGCGCCTCCATCCCCGGTCGCAACAACTGATCTCGCGCCCCGAGACTGTCGCTGAAGTCGGCCGTCCGCTGATCAGCCGACAACAGGTCCCGATAGTCCGCACACCAGTACGAATCCCCCGGATAACGCCGGATGCCCCACGGCCCCTGCAACTGGCCCCTCACGTCCGCAAGGATCTGGTTCTCCATGGCCCGGTCGCCGATCACCGCCAGCGGATAAATCAGAAACAACAAGGCCGCGTCATACCGCCGACACTTCAGGCTGTCAGTCTGCACACATTCCGATGGCAGAATGTCCCACAACGCGCATTCACAACGATCAATCACACTGTCCAGCACCTCGCTGGTCAACGGCAGCGGCTGCGTTTCCAGGTGGTGCGGCAGAGCCACAGTGTCCAGCAGGCCACGCAGTTCGCGGAGCCCGGCCAGTACGGTTCCGATGCTGGAGGCCGCCACTTTCCGACTCTCTTCCCAGTGGCCACTGTCCTCGTCCTTCCACACTTCAATCCGGTCCCAGTAATGCACCAGCAGACTGAAAATGTCCCATGCCGCATCCGCCGACGAAATCAACTGCTCACGTATCAGTCGACAGGACATCCACAAAAAGTATCCCAGTGCGTCGTTCTGAGCGTGTGACCACTTTTCACTCAGCTCCGTCAGGTCGGCTCCATTAAATCGCACGTGCGGTCGATTCATCGGGTTCTGAAAATCCACCCGTCCCTCAATCACGTTCACAAATCGATGGCGATGACGGCGATAAAACTCCGTCACTGCCCCCACGCAACGCAACGCAACCTCGGGAGCCCGCTGGACGGCCAGATACGCCCAGGCAATCTGCATGTTGTCCCGCACCCAGACATTGCGATACCCGGAAACTTCAAAATCCTCGCCCTCACCCGCGGCGGCCGAGAACAAGCCCGTCGGCAATGTCGGAAACTCAAACGTGCCCCGCTCCGTCAGAAATCCGATCAGGTCATCCACGTCCTCCGACGTCAATGCCCCGTCCAGCCATGTCTCTACCGGCCTCGTCGCCCAGTCTCTGCTCATCTGCCCTGACTCCTGATCGCGCCACCGCAGCCGCTGATCTCCGACACACCACCCCGGCCCTCGTACCAGCACCAACATCAGTGCCGCCGTTCACTTTCACACTGCCCCTGCCTCAGTCACCACGCCCCGCCCGATCTGTCATTCCCGTTGCTGTTCAGGCACCTGATAAATCTGCCACTCGCCCACCGACCACAGCGGCGCTCGGTCAAAGGGCCCCAGTGTCCTGGTGAGCACATAATCACACCCCGTGTCCCGCCTGAGCTGCTGCAGGTCCGATTCGTCATACGCCCCGTCCGAGGAACTGCGCAAGGTCCAGTGATGCAGATACCACAGCCGACGATCCCATTCCAGAATGCCCGCGGCATCCTGCGGACAGTCCTTGTAACACACATACTCCGCCCGCTCCGCGTACCATTTGAATCCAAATGCTTCACGTGGTGTCAGTATCAAAGCCTCCTTCGGAGTGTTTTTCTGCAACCAGGCACAGGCGTCCTTCCAGTCCTGAAATTGCTTTGCCGTATACCCCGGTGGAGCCGACGGTCGTGTCCCGGCGATCAACAAACACATCCCCGCCGTGACACAGGCAACCAGCGCCCAACGACGCCCCCGCGCGCCACTCCAATTCACGGGATTCGGAAGCACACTCGCAACCAGCAATCCACTGCAGATCGGCAACAAGGCATCCAGCGTTCGAAACGGATAAAACTTCAGCAACGCTGCCCGCCATTGCCACCCGGTCAACTGTTCCAGTGGCACAGTACGCCAGCCCACACCAATCCCACACGCCGCCAGCAGCAGCGAAAACCCAAAGATCCCCATCAATAATGTTTCACCCGTGGCCGCACGCTGACTGACAACTTGCATTGGTGATCCCAGCGAGCAATTCCTGTACCTTCGACGAGAAATCAGATAGGCACAGACCGTAATCGTCAGCATCACTGCCGCATAGGCCCACTGTTCCGGCAGCAGCTCCGCTGGATCCATGTGATGCCGCAGGCGCCAGAACACCTGAATGAAGTTCGCCCGCGCTTTCTCTCGCTCCGGTACGTCGCTGCTCAACAGAAAACGCACGGCCGGCACAATTCCCGGCAGCGACGCCGTCAAAGTGGCGATCGCATAACAGCACCAGCCAACCACAAACTTAATGGCTCGCCCTCGCGCTGGCCCCCACAACCAACTCGCCTGAAGTCCGACATAAACCGTCCCCGTCGCACACTGGCATACCGAAATCCAGCCCCCAACCACCGGATGCAGCGCACAGGCCAAGCCACTGCACACACCGGCCGCGGCCATCTTCCCCGGGCAACATTCCCGAATTCCCTCCAGCCAGACTGCGATCGAAATCAAACACAACCCGCCCGCCGGCACTTTAGATTCAAAGCCGCCCAGCAACCATTCGCCCGAAAAACTTCCCGCCAGAGTTCCTGCAACGAACAGCAACGCCGCCAACACAATTCGCAGAGGCGTCAGCCCCAGCGCGCGTCCCAGCATGACCCAGCCCACCGTCATCAGCAGGACACACACCAGCCGCCCCAGAATGACGGCGACCGCCAGAGAACTGAAGTTCGCTATCCACCCTGTCAGCAGCAGAAAACAATAATGCACGTTCGCTGACTGCAGGAAGAAGTCTCGCACACACCAATCCGGCTGCACCAGCGCTTTCGCTTTGCACAGATAATGCGGCTCATTCACCGCAGGAAACGGCGTGCCCAAAAATGTCACCGCCAGAAACACAACACCCGTCAATGCAAACGACCACAGAACCTGCATTCGGTCCTGTGGTCGCTGCCACGAATTCTGTTGCAATACCGCGTTCACTTGTTCCCGCCGGATGTCTTTTTACCTGCGGACTTCTTTGCGGCCGTTTTCTTCGCAGCTGCCTTTTTACCAGCTGCCTTCTTGGCCGCTTTCGCCGGTGACTTTCCTTCGCCAGCCGCCGATGACTCTTTTCCAAAGGCCCGATCCCAGTTCTTCCAGAATTCCGGGGTTGTCCCTGTCCGGACGATTGGTCCGCTCATTGTCCTTCGCCTCTCCGTCCTGCAGTCACCACGGGTCCACGACGCTGTCTACAGGTCACCGCG
>JBDKIW010000332.1:0-4811 GCA_039796955.1 Planctomycetota bacterium | reverse complement strand
GCAACCATCCTCCGCATCGTGCAAGCCCAGCGGTCCACCTTCTACTGCCCCGCCTGCCAGAAATAAGAGTTCAGGCGTGCAGGGGAGTTCAGAAAAGGGGTCAGGAACCAATAGCCAAATGGCCCGAAGGGTGCTCTGCACTATTGGTTCCTGACCCCTTTTCTGCACGCCTAAAGGCCCGAAGGGTGCTCCGCACTATTGGGTCCTGACCCCTTTTCCGATGCTCCTTTTCTGAACTCTTATTTCTGGCAGGCGGGGCAGTAGAAGGTGGACCGCTGGGCTTGCACGATGCGGATGATGGTTGCCTTCAGGCAGCGTGGGCAGGGAGCGTCTTCCTTGTTGTAGACGCGGTGATGATTCTGATAGCCGCCGTCGACATTGAGTGCATTGCGGTAGGTGCCATCGTTGAGTGTTGAGCCTTCGTAACGGATGGCCAGTTGCAGGACGTCCATGGTGGCCTGATGCAGTTGAATTCGTTGCGGGGCGGAGAGCTTGTTGGCGGGGCGAAGCGGCGAGATTCCGGCGACGTGCAGGATTTCGCTGGCATAGAGGTTACCAATTCCGGCGACGACGGACTGATCAAGGAGGACGACCTTGATGGGGCGGATGGTCTCTTTCAGATGGAGGGCCCAGAGGTCCGGCGTCATTTCCAGGGCATCGGGGCCCAGACGCTGCCTGAGTGACTGCATTTCGGTAGGGGTGAGGAGCGAGACGGTTCCGAGCCCGCGGCGGTCCCAGAACAGCAGTTGGTCAGCCCGCTGATCATTGGCGGGAAACGTCACACGGACTCGCAGATGGGTGTCCGTGGGAGGATTGGTAACGAGGAGTAGTCCCGTCATGCGGGGCTCAACGATGATCACGGATCCGGATTGCAGTTCCAGCAGGACGCGTTTTCCGAGTCGTCCGACGCGGGTGAGGGTCTGGCCGACGAGGGTTTTGAACGATTCGCGACTGGGGGAGACGGGAATGGGTTTCCTGGGACAGGGCGTGAATTCGAGTTGCTGGATCACGCGGTTGTCGCAGTGTGGCCGAATACCGCGGACCATGGTTTCGACTTCGGGTAATTCGGGCATAGCGGTTGACTGCTCGGAACGTGGTGAAACGCGGGAAAACCGGGAGAGACTTGTGGTGTCTGGAGGCGTACCGACATCAGGGTGACGGCGCGGGACATTGCGAGGTGCAGGCTGATCGGGCCGCAAGGCGTTGATCGAGGTCAGATAGCCTGTTTCTGCCGTATTATTGCGATGAAATCAGCGTGGCGCTTGTGATTTCAGAACGATTTTGGAGCGTGTGGACACGTCAGCGGGGGGCTGTGTGATGCGGATCACGGCTCGGATTGCACGGAATACTCGTTCTGACCGGAAATATCCGAGTTCCGGGGATAATCGCTGCCTTGTGGAATTCGTGGAATCTTCTTGACGCTGAGCGAAAACGCGACGATGCTAGAGGAAGAGAATTCTGCCGTAGAAAGAGCAGCGGGCTGGCGTTATCCCCCGTTGTGTCGAATGGCAGTGCCTGTTTCGGGAACTTCGTGAGGTGTTGTCGATGCCACTTTCTTCCAAACCTGTGTCTGGTCTGCGCCTCCGCTGGTCTCGACTTTTACAGCGCGGTGTTCTCGTGGCCTGTGTGGCTGCGTCGTCCGGGGCGACGGTGATTGGTGGAGAAAATGAGCAGGGCGCGACATTGCCACCGGTAATGCAGTCGTCGAAGTTGCGACTGGAAGCCCGGTTGGCGGCTGAGCAGGGAGATTTTGTGCAGGCGGCGGCGGCCCTGGAGCAGGCTGCTCTGGTGGTGGGAGACCGCGAGACGGCGTCACGTGTGTCTGCGGACCGCGAGAAGCTGGAAGCCAACGGGGGCTCGATGGCGGACTTTTCGTCGCTCATGACACTGATCATGGAGCAGACGTCGCCACCGGCCGAGTGGATTATGCAGGGTGACGAGACCGGCAGCATGACTCCTTATATGCAGGGAGTCTTTGTGGGTGCACCGGCAATGGCGGGTGCGTTGCTGATGACGCTGGACAATTCGCGACTGACCACGGCCTTCGAGCTGGCGCGGACGGCCAACGGGAATCGGGACGTACACCAGACGGCCGATCTGCGGCTGGTTTCGCTGCCGCGGCTGGAGAAGCACATTGCGGCCCTGCAGGCCGCGGGTGAGCCGATTCCTGCGGACGTGTCAGTTCTGGCAGGGCTGACGGAAGTGGAATTTCTGTTTGTGTTCCCGGAGACCGGGGACGTGGTGATTGGTGGCCCGGCAGGCAACTGGACCGAGGACGCTCAGGGGCGTTCGGTGAATGTGGATTCACGCCGCCCGACGCTGCAGCTGGATGACCTGGTCACACTGAGCCGGACATTCTCCGGTGGTGGCCGCGGCTTTTTCATGTGCACGATTGATCCGAAAGCGGACCAGGTACGTGCTGTGAAGGAGTTTGCCGCGAAGACTCAGCTGACCGCCGGCAACGTGCGGCAGGTGACTGAGAAACTGGAACAGATGCTGGGTCTGCAGAACGTCACGGTTCAGGGAGTTCCGGCGGATTCCCGCGTGGCCAGCGTGATCGTGGACGCCGACTATCAGATGAAGCTGATCGGGATCGGTCGCCGCGAAGGTGCCGAGGGCATGAAGAGTTACTTTGAGCTGGCAGGTCGTGCTGAGCGATCGGGATCAGCCATGGACGCACTGCGATGGTGGATGACGGTGGGCTACGACGCGATTCACGTCTCGCCCGATCGCAAGGCCTTTGAATTCACTGGTCGATCGATTCGTTGCCAGTCGGAAAACCAGCTGGTGGAAAATGACGGGACCCGTCGTGCGACCGGCAAAGCCGACTCCGCGAATGCCGAGTTTGCGCGGTTGTTCACCGAGAACCTGCCGGAGCTGGCCGAGAAGGACGCGGTGTTCGCGGACCTGCAGAATATCTTTGACATGGCCCTCGCCACAGCGATTGTGAATTCACTGGACCTGCAGCGACAGGCTGGCTGGAAGCCGGAAGTCTTCACCGCGGGCAGCCAGTTTGAAACGCAGTCTGTCGAGGTTCCGCAGGAGCTGATGACTGCAGCAAACAGCCGCGTGTACCGAGGTGGCAGTATTGTGGTGCAGGTCGCCGGTGGTATTCGGGTTGACCTGCGGGATGTGGTCAGCAATCCGGCCAGCTTTGAGGTGACACCGGAAATGTCCAACCGGGCTCTGACAGCGGATCCGCGTGGACAGAGTGGTCGCTGGTGGTGGGACGCTGCTGTGCGATAAGCCGGCAGGGTGAGTAGAGTTTGAAGACATCATCGGAGGCGATGCCTGTGCAGGGCATCGCCTCTGTTCGTTTGGTACGCGTCAGTGGGACGGGCCTGAGATGACGAAATGCCGGCCGGTTGAAAGGTCAGGAGCGTGTCGGGATTGATGCCGACACGGCGAGTGTTTGCTGGATGGGCTCCCGGGAATTCCGGGCGGACGTGACGTCGGAGCGAAACGCGACTTTGGAGAAGCGAAACAAGGCTGAGTGGTGGTTGAGCACCGTTACGCCATTCCGTGGCTGGCCTGTGCGAGATGCTGCCGGATGAGTTCGCGTGTGGGATGGTGAATGACGCCGTGTTCGGTGATCAGTGCCGTGATCAGTTCTGCGGGAGTCACATCGAATGCCGGGTTGTAGACGTCGATGCCGGCTGGGGCGGTGGTTCGGCCGAAGCTGTCGGTGATTTCGCTGGCGGGACGTTGTTCGATGGGAATACCGGCACCGGAATCGAGGCTGAGGTCAAACGTGCTGGAGGGAGCCGCGATGCAGAACGGAATGCCGTGGTGGCGTGCGAGGACGGCGACACTGTAGGTGCCGATTTTGTTGGCGGCATCGCCATTTGCGGCGATCCGATCGGCACCTGTGATCACCAGATCGACTCGGCCTTCCCGCATCACCTGCCCGGCCATATTGTCACAGATGAGGGTCACGGGAATTCCTCGCTGCTGTAGTTCCCATGCGGTCAGCCGGGCACCCTGCAGGAGCGGGCGAGTTTCGTCGGCGAAGACGTGAATGGCTTTTCCAGCGGCGGCCGCGGCGAAGATGGGGGCGAGTGCGGTTCCATCGCCGGCAGTTGCCAGTCCGCCTGCGTTGCAGTGTGTGAGCAGTGACATACCGGAACGCAGCAGTTCATTTCCGTGACGGCCGATGGCGAGGCACATGTCCTGATCCTCCTGATCGATCAGGCGGGCCTGTTCCAGCAGTTGATCGTGGAGAAAGGTGGCGGGGTGTGTTGAGGGCATGGCGTCGCAGCAGG
This sequence comes from Planctomycetota bacterium, assembly GCA_039796955.1. Lineage (GTDB taxonomy): Bacteria > Planctomycetota > Planctomycetia > Planctomycetales > Planctomycetaceae > SXXK01. Next base: position 549 of record JBDKIW010000332.1, on the reverse strand, counting down.
TCTGCATGCGATTCAGAGCCCAGAAGAGATTGACCGCGGTGGGGCGACTGGTGGCGAGGTACTGGCAGACATCGCGGACGGCGTCGCGAAATTCCTGCGGTGAGGCGACGCGGAATTGCCGGGTTCCCGTGACGACTCCATAGGCCGCTGCCACGCCAATAGCCGGGGCCCCGCGGACACGCAGTGAGCGGATAGCTTCCCAGAGTTGTTCGCGGGTCTGGCAGCTGATTTCTTCGTACCGACCGGGCAGCAGTGTCTGATCGATCAGCAGCAAGGTTCCCGTGGCGGCGTCGCCCTGCCAGCGAAGAGTTTGATACCGAGCCATGGGGGTGGACTTTCAGCAGAACAGTTGCATGTGTGAAGGGAATTGACGGGACCACGCTTGTGTTTCAGCGGCGGCCGCGGTTCAGTAGTGCGCGGCTGGTGCCTCAGGAAAAGCGATTGCGTGAGAGAAATCCCACGGGGAGCGGTGTCTGCCCGGAGTGTATCAGATCGGCGGCGGCCTGGGCGAGAACGGGTGTGAACTTAAACCCGTGACCGGAAAAGCCA
>JBDKIW010000331.1:0-5620 GCA_039796955.1 Planctomycetota bacterium | reverse complement strand
CACCCTGCCAACCCACTCCGCCGCTCCTTTTCGGTCCAGCAAGTAGTCAAACAGCACCTCCTGTTCGACCCAGGGGGGCATCAGCGGCTGGAATTTGCTTAAACGGTAGCCCGGCAGGGCTCCGCGGATTTGCTGCCAGACTGTGTCGTCCTGCCAGAACGCTGGATTTGCAAGCTCGCGGATTCTCGCCCGAAAAGTGGCTTCCGTCAGCTCCGGATCGCGGACTCGGAGCATGTGGTTGTCCGGCGTAATGGTCCAACTCGGCTGCAAAACACCGAGGGCGTAGCGAATCGTCGAGTTCACCCTGCCGCCAGCGAAAGTGTACCAGTGGACTTCGTTGGTGTCCTGAATCCAGTGAATGCCCCCGACTTTCGGTTCCACCAGTCGCTGCATGCGGTGACGCTCCTGCTGCAACAGTTCTGCCACAGCGGGAGTCAGATAGGGGTAGACTTCTGCCGATGTCAGGATTTCCAGAGTCTTCTGGCACAGGTGGTAACCCAGAAATTGTGGCAGAAATCCACCCCAGGTCGGCTGCCGCCCGCGGGGTGCTGAGGACACGACGACCGTGCGGTCCTTGTGCTGCACGTGCGATACCAGCCACGCTCGGCCACCCAGCAGAAAACTGCTCACGCCGTCCACCAGTCCATCCACAAAGTCCTGAGTCAGCGTTCCAATCACCTGCCGATTCGCCGTTTCCACGTTGTACGACTGCGGACTTGAGAATACAGCATACAGCTCCATAAAGTTGTGCCGACCAAATCGCCGCTCCGCCTGCGGGCCCAGCACCAATCGACCACTGGTCAGCAGCAGCGAGTTGTCTTCGATCATCCAATTCATCAGACGATCAAACTCCGCCCTGCTGATTCCGCGAAAATCAGGAACCCCCGACAGGTGCGCCCACGCCTCCTCCGGCGGAATGCCGTTGGACGCCAGCGACATTGCCAGCAACTGATGAATCAGCACCGGCCAGCATCTCTGATTCACTGGCACATCTTCCACCCAGCCGCTTTTTGCCAGTTCAATCAGCGCGATAGCCTGCAGGACCGCTTCCACACTTTCGCAGAAAAATGTCGTGTTTGCCGCTTTCCCCTCTCGCCGTCCCGTTCTGCCCATCCGCTGCAGAAAAGAGCCCACTGTCTCAGGAGCCTCCGACTGCAGCACCTTATCGAGGTCTCCCACGTCGATCCCAAGCTCCAGCGTGGATGTGCAGACAATGCAGGCCGCGGAACCGTGATGAAACTCACGCTCAGCCAGCAGTCGCTCCTCCTTCGAGACCGCACTGTGGTGCACAAAGACTGTCGTTCCCGCTCGCCGCATCGTCTCGGCAACCGCTTCCGTCGTTGCTCGCGACTGACAAAAGAACAAACTCTTGCAACCGCGGGCCACCTGAGCCGCCGCAATTGCAGCCTGCGTCTGGTTCGACTCATGCACAATCAATAACTGCCGCCGTGCCGGCTTTTTGGGGGGATCAACGACAACTCCGTCCCGCTGCGATGTCCCCTTCAGCCATTCCAGAATTGCGATTGGATTCCCCACCGTGGCACTCAGTCCAGCCCGCTGAATGTCATGCCGCGACACGCGACACAGTCTTTCAATGACACTCATCAAATGTGCACCACGATCCGTCCCGGCAATCGCATGCACTTCGTCAATCACAATCATCCGCAAATCGCCAAACAACGCCTGCTTGTTCACTCGCTGGGACACCAGCATCACTTCCAGAGATTCGGGAGTCGTCATCAGCAGTTCCGCCGGATCCTCCAGAAACTGTTTGCGAGCACTGGTGGTCGTATCGCCGTGCCAGACGAAGCGACGCAGCCCTACCATCTCCGTGTACAGTCCCAGTCGTTCCTCCTGATTGTTCAGCAGCGCCTTAATCGGGGCCACATAGATGGCTCCCACGCCTGTCGGCTGGTGATCCACAAGATTTGACAGCGTTGGAAACATCGACGCTTCCGTTTTTCCACCAGCCGTCGGTGCCAGAATGACCGCATTCCGACCGCTCAACAGCGCGTCACCGGCCAGTTCCTGCACCGGCCGCAGGCTGGACCAGCCAAGCCGGGCAACGATCGACTGCTGCAGCCGCGGTGCCAGTCTCGCGAAAACGCTTACCATGCGTCCTCCATCGGAACGAGATCTTCGTCAGCCGATTCCTTCCGACTCTCCCTGCCACCCAGTGCTGTTTGTTCCTCGGCCCTCAGATCTCTCGGGGTAAAGTCGTATCCAGCTCCGAGGCTGTAGTCCTCATCCTCATCCACAAGGTCCATCTGAGTCACAAATTCACGCAGAAACTGCCGAGGAACAATTCCGACGTCGCCCTTGAATCCTGCGGTCACGCTCTGTACCAGCCGCTCCACAAATTCTACGCTGACTTCCGCCTCCAAACGCGATTTATCACGTGCCGGATACAAGTCCCGCAGGCGCAGGGCCACCCCTCTCAATCGCTCCTGATCAAAAGGTGTCAGCTCCAGTTGAGCCTGCCGCAGACTGGCACGCCCACCGCTGGAGATGAACCGAATGCGATCGTGAAGCGGCGTTAATCCCGCCACTCCATGTCGAGTATCAAAGAATTCCGGCGTTCCCGTGAACAGCCACAGCAGCCCCGGATACGAATTGGCGGCATCCGCGATCTGGCGAATCCCATTCAGCGACTTGTGCCGTAAGTCTTTCCGCATCCGCAGAATGGTCTCGGCCTCATCGATGACAATCACCAGTCCCTTGTACCCAGCCGCCTTCACAATCTCCAGCACACCTCGCAGGTAGTGCAGCGCGTCCCGGCTGTCGATGTCCCCCTTGATCTGGGCTGCTTTCTTTGCCGAAGCCGCGACATTTCCACTGCCACACAGCCACGAAATCAGGGCACCCGCTTCTGCAACCTCCCCCTTTTGCTTCAGGTCAAAAATCGTTTGAATGACACGAATGAAATCCTCGGGAGCCTTCCCGCCGGTGAGCGCCAGCAGATCTTCATTCAGGCGTCTTCGGACTCTGTCATCGAAATCGTCTGCCGAATCGTCCACGCCGGCGTTTACAAGAGCCTCCTCTACCGCCCCGATCCATCGATCCAGAATATCGCCCAGGGCACCCCGGGGACACGAGGCCGTCCCCAGCTCGGTCATGACCTTGCGGTAAACATCGTCAAAACGATGAAAATGCAGATCGTTGTCAGACACAACCACGAAACTGGTTGCAAAACCTCGTGCCTGCGCATCCAGCAGAGCCAGGCGGGCCATAAAGGTTTTGCCGCACCCATACCCCCCTCTCAGGAATTTGATCGATCCTTCCTGCCCGGCAACCAATTCCAGTTGCCGATGCAGCTCGTTTCGCGGCTTGTCGATACCCACAGCAAAGGTGTCGATGCCACGTTCGGGGACCAGTCCCTTCCGCAGGGACTCAAAAATGTGCTCGACATCGCGACGTGTCAGTGTTGTCATGACGAATTCCGTGTGGTGATAGTCGAATTTCGCTCCGCGAAATTTGGAGTTTTGTAAGCTGTGCTGTCAGCGTTGAGGCGGGTGAGGACGTTCCTTTCGCGGAGCGAAAGGCGACTATCAGTGCGGTGATAGATTGTCGAATTTCGCTCCGCGAAATTTACATCCTCCCACGTTATCCTGCGTCCACTGCAGCACACAGGGACGTTCCTTTCGCGGAGCGAAAGGCGACTATCAGTACGGTGATGGATTGTCGAATTTCGCTCCGCGAAATTTACATCCTCCCACGTTATCCTGCGTCCGCTGCAGCACACAGGGACGTTCCTTTCTCGGAGCGAAAGGCAACTATCAGTGCGGTGGTGGATTGTCGAATTTCGCTCCGCGAAATTTGCATCCTCCCACGTTATCCTGCGTCCACTGCAGCACACAGGGACGCTCCTTTCGCGGAGCGAAAGGCGACTATCAGCGGACATAGGATTTGACCCCGGCTACTGTCTCAATACGAACTGCAAAGGGGGCGATGGCCTTCAGGGTGTCAAACTGACGGCTAAACTTTCTGAACTCCCGGTGGCCACCCAGCATTTCTGTCACTTCCGACTCAGTGACTGTTCCGTACTGTGCCAAATGCTGAAACACCCGCCGAGTCCCGTCGTCAGGCAAAGCATTCAACCACGAATCCGCCTGTCCCGGCGTTTCCAACGCGCGATTCACTACGGCAACCACCCCGCGGCCAACGTCGAATCGTTCCTTGACAGTGAATGGTGCAACCCTGGCTTCCCGACCTGGATGATACAGCTCCACCGAAACTCGCGAATCTGTCGAACCCGTGAGCCGGAAAAACAGCTCAAACTCTTCACCGACCGTGGCGATTACAACTCCTGAAGACAGGCGAGCACCGCCGCGGATTTCGCACAAGTCCACCTGCACTTCGTGGGCGTCAGGAACCCGCAGGCCAAGTTCCAGATCATACATGCTGCCAAAATCCAGACTGCCCACAGCGTGATCCACCCGCGCTGAGAGGCAATGCATCCCACCCACTGCAGACCGCTGGCTGGCACTCACATTGTACACTGTTGTGCTGCCCCCGGCTGACACACGATGACAAATCGTCACCACCGGAATCACTCGTTCCTGAAGGCTGTTGCCACCATGCGCGAATCCCCGGTGCGGCTTACCCGTGTCAAAGAGCGCCACACCCTCAGGAAACATCAACTGCTGGTCATCGCACTGATAGCCCAGATCCCGCATTGCCACCCGGACTTCGCCGGTATGATTCGCCGGACGGTCAGAAATGACGTGTCGCCGCTGCGGATCCAATTTGCTTCCATGTGACTGCGTGACCTGAGCCTCCTCGCCAGTCAGCAGAAAACCGTGGTCTGCCGTGAAGACAAAATTTCGCACGCCAGCCTCACGCAGCAAATGCCAGCCGGAACGCAGATCCTTCAGCACCGTCTCAAACACCGTCGTGCCGAATCCGGCTTCCCCCGAACTGTCAATCTCCCGGCTGTGAATCATCACCAGTCGTGCGCCAGCAATCTTTCGCCGCAGAGTGGTGGCCTCCAGCTTCAGCACCTCGTCCAACTCAATACGTGGACAGGTCCGTCCACCGACCCGATCATGCATGGCACGCCGGCGCGTTTCCGGATCATGAACGCGAAACTCACCCGCAGAAAAACCGGCCAGACGATCATTGGAAAACTCGGGCTGGAGCCTGCCAGACTTGCATACCGGCGCCAGCACGTTCATCCCCACTTCCGTGACAGTTGGCAATTCCGCAAGACGCCACTGCAATTTCAAATCGGTCTTAGCAGGCTCTCCAATCGACTGCAGCAACTCCTGCCCCATTTCATATCGCAAAGCATCCACCACAAAAAACGCAGTGACTCCATCACCATTCACCAGCGGCTTCACCGACTCATCGAACAACGTCCGTTGCTGCAACGCTGAATCCGGCAGAAAACCATGAATGCGGCAAATTGCGTTGAATCCCTTTGCCCACGCGTCTGCCCAGTCACGCCACACAATCTGCATTTGATTCAAAACAGCGCGCAGACGTTCAAATTCCGGTAACTCGGCCCGCATCAGCTTCTGACGGTCCTGTTCCAGGTGCCGATGAGCCTGATCCACAACGGCTCCCGCCTGCACATAGGCGTCTACGGCATTCACAAGGCCATCCGTAGTCGGCAAGGTCG
>JBDKIW010000330.1:0-18672 GCA_039796955.1 Planctomycetota bacterium | reverse complement strand
AGGGGGAGACAGAATCGGAATGGTTGAACAAGCGGGGCAATCGCGTGCAGACGTCCGGATGCGGGGCTTCGCTACTCGCAGCACCGTTGAGCAGGCGCTGCAATGGATCGACAGCAGTATTTCGATGCTGCCGCGGGCGTCCGAGCAGGTCAGTCTGCAACAGGCAGCAGGCAGAGTCCTTGCGGAGGGTGTGACCAGCGAGATCGCCGTACCTGGTTTTCGTCGAGCCATGATGGATGGATATGCCGTGCAGGCTGCCGACATTCAGGGTGCAAGCGCCTGGAATCCGCTGCGGTTGAAAGTTTCGGGGACCAGCTTTCCGGGACAGGGATATCCGGGAAAAGTGGAACCCGGCAGTGCCGTTCGCATCATGACGGGCGCCCCGGTGCCGGAGGGTGCGGATAGTGTGCTGCCGGTGGAAGTCACGGAAGCTGACGGCAACGGGGTGCATGCGCTGGCCGACGTCCCCGCCGGCAAACATGTCGGACAGCCTGGCGAAGACGTGGCGGAGGGACAGCAACTGTTGCCTGCGGGCCGTTGTCTCAGACCGCAGGATCTGGGAGTTCTTTCGTCAACCGGACAGGGCGTTGTATCAGTCTGGAAGCGACCACGTGTGCGTATCGTCGTCACGGGGAACGAACTGCTTCCGGCGGGGACACGTCCCCGGGGTCAGCAGATTGCGGATGCCAACGGACCGATGCTGCGGGCGCTGGCGGAGCGTGATGGCGGCGATGTGGAATTTCCGGGGATCGTCCCGGACACTCAGGAATCGATCCGCGAGGCGTTGTTGTCGCCGGCGGAGATTGTGCTGGTTTCCGGCGGCTCCAGCGTTGGGCAGGAAGACTGGGCCCCACGTGTCCTGGCTGAGCTGGGAACTCTGGCGCTGCATGGACTGGCGATGCGACCGAGTAGTCCGGCGGGCATGGGCCTGATCGGCTCGCGACTGGTGTTTCTGCTTCCCGGAAATCCTGTTTCCTGTTTGTGTGCGTACGACTTTTTTGCCGGGCGCGCGATCCGTTTGTGGGGAGGACGCAGGGCAGAATGGCCGTACCGAATGCAGCGGCTGCCGCTTGCGGCAAATCTTGTCTCGGTGGTGGGCCGAGTGGACTATGCGCGAGTGCGTGTGGAGGCGGGACAAGTACATCCGTTGGCCATCAGCGGAGCCTCGGTGCTGACATCCACCACGCGAGCGGATGGATTTGTCGTCGTACCAGCGGACAGTGAAGGGATGGCGGCTGGAGGCGCTGTGGACGTCTGGCTCTACGATGTCTGAGAAAACAGCACTCACTCCTGAGAAAACACTTCACGGCCCATGATTTCACTTGCAATATCTCCAAAACCTGACCCGAAGGGTTGTAAGGACTGGGGATGTTTTCCCTGGCCTACGGACGAAGAGGTCTCCGATTTTTGCGGGAACTGTTGCTAGTGGTCCCGGCGTCTTGTGATTTGTCGGAAATGTCCCTAGAACATAGGGACCTGGAAAAACCGGGAGGACCTGTCAGAGTCCGTAGTTGATTGCGGGCTCGGGTCGATTCGGATGATTGCAGGGCGTGGCATACGTCCGGCGTCATTATTTCTTTTGGTGCAGAGTTTGAACCGTGTATCGAGTGCTGATAACAGACAGTCTTTCCAAAGCCGGCCTGAAGGTTCTGGAGCAGACTGAGGGAATTGAAGTAGTGATCCGCAGCGGCCTGACTCCTGAGCAGGTTCGTGAAGAACTGAAAACAGTGGATGCCATCATCATCCGCAGCGGGACGACGCTGACCGCTGAGATTCTGGAGGGTCAGGAGCGACTGAAGTGCATCGCGCGGGCTGGTGTTGGCGTGGACAACATCAATCTCGAAGCGGCGACGCGCGCCGGTGTCCTGGTGATGAATACTCCCAGCGGCAACACGATCAGCACTGCCGAGCACACGTTCGCGATGATGCTGGCCCTGTCCCGCAATATCGGCCCGGCCCATGCCAGCATGAAAGCCGGAAAATGGGATCGCAAATCCTTCCAGGGAACACAGCTGGCCGGAAAGACACTGGCTGTGATTGGTCTGGGGCGAATCGGACTGAGCGTTGCCGCGCGGGCGGTAGCCTTCGAAATGAACGTGCTGGGCTATGACCCGCTGATTTCCGAAGAAAAGTGCAAAGAGTACGGGATTCAGCTGTTCCGGGACGTGGATGAGATCGTGACGAAGTGCGACTACCTCACAGTCCACACGCCGCTCACGGAAGAGACGCGCAGTATCATCAACGCGGCCCGTCTGGCGAAAATGAAAAAGGGTGTGCGGATTATCAATTGTGCTCGGGGCGGAATCGTGGACGAGACCGCGCTGGCGGACGCGATTGAATCCGGGCATGTCGCGGGCGCTGCGATGGACGTGTTCGTGGAAGAGCCTCCTAAGGATCGTCGACTGATTGATCTTCCCAAAGTGCTGGCGACGCCGCATCTGGGCGCCTCCACCGACGAAGCTCAGGAAATGGTTTCTATCGAAGCTGCCGAACTGGTGGTCGCTTACCTGACCCGCAACGAAATCCGTTGTGCCGTCAACATGGCTCCGGTTTCTGCCGCAGAAATGAATGAACTGCGACACTATCTGAACCTGTGCTACCGACTGGGCCTGCTTGGCGCCCAGATGATTCGCGGTCAGGGACTCCGCAGCGCCGAGGTGATCTACCGGGGCGAAGCTGCCGGACGGAAAACGCGAATCCTCACCAACGCCTTCACTGCCGGACTACTGGAAGCCGCCCTGGACGAATCCGTCAACATTATCAACGCGACGTCCGTGGCCCAGGCGCGGGGCATTCATATCCGTGAATCCTCCACCGGCGACTGTGAGAACTTTGCGTCCATGGTTTCGGTTGTGCTCGAAACGGACCAGGGACGATTTGAAACCTCCGGTACGATCTTCGGGAACCAGTTTATGCGACTGGTGCGTCTGAACGAATTCCATTTCGAGGCGTATCTCGATGGGCTGCTGCTGATCTACCGACATCGCGACGTCCCCGGTGTCATTGGCTTCATCGGAACTGTCCTGGGCGAACACAAAGTCAACATTGCTCAGATGGCGCTCGGACGCCGTCAGACACAGCCGGGTGGGGCCTCAGTCGCCGTCCTGAACCTTGACAGCGAACCACCTGCTGAAGCGATTCAGCGGGTTCGCGACCATCAGGAAGTCTCTGGCGTCGACATGGTCCGATTGCCCGCAGCCGGGGCATCTCTGCCATGGCTGACCACAAATTGACGTCGCCTGCGCGGCAGAGACGACGGGCCTGACTGGAAAATGCAACTCCGGGGGCGAAGACTGGCAACTGCCGGGCTTCGCCCCTTGCTGGTTTTACAGACCACAGGACTGCAGTAGCACCAGGACCGCCCCGGCGTACAGGGCGGCAATCTGATCATCCGCCATGATTCCCAGCCCACCCGGCAGCCGTTCAAAGCGTTTTACCGGCCACGGCTTAGTGACGTCAAACACACGAAACAGTAGAAATCCGCCGACCAGCATCATCCAGGAGTCGTGGATCATCGAGAAGATCAGTGGAAAGGCGGTGATTTCATCCCAGACGACACTCCCTGGGTCCTTCTTTCCCCGCAGAAACGCGGCACGCTGACACAGGGGAATGCCAATCAGAAACATGACCAGCCAGACCGTCAGACGAAACGGGACGGGCACCTGCCAGTGCCAGAGCAGCCAACCCAGCGGCAGCCCGGCAAGACTGCCGAAGGTTCCCGGCGCCACCGGCAGGCGTCCAAGACCGCAGCCTTCTGCGACCAGCACTGTTAGTCGATCGCGGAGCGAGTGAGAAAAATTGCTCCGGGCTGAGGTCATGGCAACGATTCCGGGCGAAGAAGAGACGGGAACAACGCGGTGCGTGAAGAGGAAACCGTAACAGCACTGATCCACAAGACACAGTGGGCGGCGACTCCTCCCAAATCAGGCCCGCACGACCGAATTGCCCCCGAAATCAGGCCAATCCGCAATCCAAATCAACTCTGAATTCCCATGTACAGGAAAATAAACGCAGACCACTGCGGTTTCGGGAGTATGTTAAGGAGTGTCACAGGGTTTCTGTCACAGGACGCGTGACGCAAAATCCCGGAATCTCCGTGACAAACGGTAAACCGATACAATTCCCGAGAGATTCCTTCACACCATTCGGGGGCACACCGCAGGTTTTCTATCGCTCAGCTGCTGTCGGCAGACCATAAGACGATGGAGAAAAAATGCCGAAACGATGAAATCCACAAGCCTGGTGTGCGGACTCAGAGCGTTGCGAAGCCCCTCTGTTGGGGTCGTGGAATCACCGGGCATACGGACGGGGTAATGATGTGTCACGATGAAGAACCGATCTGCAAAAACTCAGGCTCTGCTGAAATCACTCCAGATCATGTCGATTCTGGCGTTGATCTGGTCGCCGCTGGTGTTTCTGCAGGTGTACTATGCGCACTCGTCCGAAGTCCGGAAAATCAACGACATCCTGCAGTTGCAGGGAATCACACTGGGTCGACAGTTCTGGTGGGATGTAGAGAAGCTGGACAATCTGGCCCACATCATCCAGCGGGGACAAATACTCGAGGAGAGCCACAGCACAATCAGTTCAGAGTTGAGTTACCACCTCAGATCGGTCTCAGGGATCTCCCGACACGTCGTTGCTGGATTCTGGGAATCGTCAAGCGGAACTATCTGGGCCACACGCTTCGGGCCGACCCCATTCAATCGGGGTGAAACAATTCAACTGGCCGGATATGAACAGCTTCAGCAACAGTTACCGCCGATTGACGAGAGTGGAAATGCCGGGAGCCAGCTTTTCGGGCCCGTGTTCGACGCCACTGGTAACGGATTCATGCTGCTGGCACGTCGAGTGAAGCCAGAGCAGCAGTCCGCCCACATCGTCGGCTTCATTCTCGACCTGAAATTTCTTCTGAACGACTGCCTGTTGACGAAGCCGAAGGAAATTGCCCCATTAAACCTGACGATTCGGGCCCCTGACGGGGCATTAGTTTTCGGGCCAGCCGAAATCGAATCTGACTACCCCTGTGTCTGTACCATCAATCTGCCGGGGATCATCTGGCGTATCGAAGCGACCCCAGAGGCCGGATGGTGGTCAACCTTTCTGTTCGACCTGCAGGTCTATTCGTTACTTGGTGCGGTGATGCTGGCCGGGAGCGGTGTGACAATGTGGTTCGTCACGCTCCGCCATCACACAATGAATCAGGCGCTGACAGAAACCCGTGATGCCCTGATGCAGGCCAATTGTCGCCTTGCTGACGACGTACAACTGCGACGCAGGACAGAACGAGCATTGCAGGAGAGTGAAGCTCGGTTCCGCAGCATCTATGACCAGGCGGCAATCGGTGTGCTGGTTGTGGAAGCACTGAGCGGTCGATTACTGCAGATCAATCCCTCGGCCATCAGGCTGTTTGGACGGGCTGTTGAGGATTTGCAGCAGATGACACTGCAGACCGTGCTGCCAGACACGCATCTGTCCCCCGCAGCAGAGATCCTGAGTGCGGGTGAAGGAGCATGGGAGTGTCAGCTCACCAGACCGAACGGAACTGCGTGCTGGTGTCGTGTGACCATGAATCCTCTGAGCAATCCAGGAGACAGTTCACCACGGCAGATTCTGGTGATGGATGACATCACAGAGCGCAAACTAGCGGAAATCCGCCAGCGGGAAATGGAAACTCAGCTGATTCATGCTCAGAAAATGGAAGCCGTGGGAACACTCGCCGGTGGAGTGGCACACGATTTCAACAACATGCTGCAGGTGATTATCGGGTATTCCGACATCCTGCTGTCCCGGAATCAGATTGAAGGCTGGGTCGCTGATCGAATTATTCAGATCCGGCGAGCAGCCCGACGAGCAGCCGATCTGACGCGGCAACTGCTGACATTTGCAATGCAGCAGAACGTCGAGCCGAGAACGGTGGATCTCACGGATGCAATTCCGCGAATCCTGAAACTGATGCGTCCGGTGGTTGGAGAAGATATCGAAGTGGTCTGGAAGCCGGACACTGGACTTCATCAGATTCTGGTGGATCCTGCACAGCTGGATCAGATCATGGCCAACCTCGTTATGAACTCCCGACACGCGATTGAAATTGCCGGGAGAATCACGATTACGGCAAAAAATGCTCCCGCCGGTCAACACATCCGCAACGAAATTCCCGCACCGACTTGTGATTCGGTGGCACTCGTCGTGGAAGACAATGGCGTGGGAATGACGCCGGAAGTTCAGTCGAGGATGTTTGACCCGTTCTTCACGACCCGGGATCCAGGGAAAGGCACCGGTCTGGGGCTCAGTACGGTCTACGGCATCATTCAACAGAATCAGGGCAGTATTCACGTGCAGACAGAACCCGGCCGCGGAACCACGATCACGATGGTGTTCCGGGCAGCAGAGCCGACGGTCGACGATGACTCTGAAGATGGCTGGGCGTCTCGCGAGAAACTTGAAGGCACCGAAACAATTCTGCTGGCGGAAGATCAGTCGGAACTGCTGTCCATTCTGCAGTCCTCACTGGCACAACGCGGGTATCGTGTGCTGGCAGCTCACACGGCCGCAGAAGTACTTCGTCTGGTAGAAGACACAAAGGAGCCCATCCACCTGCTGGTGACCGACGTGATCATGCCGGGAATGAATGGGCGCGAACTGGCCAACACTGTGCTGGAGAAACGCCCTGGCCTGCCGGTCCTTTACATGTCCGGATATGCCAGAGACGTCATCACCGGTCGAAAGCTGCTGCCTCAGGAGACCGAAGTCCTGCAAAAACCCTTTTCGCCGCGAATGCTGCATCGCAGAATTCGGGAAATCCTCGACGCCCAATGTCCCACGTGAACCGTGAACCGTGAACCGTGAACCGTGAAAACTGAAAACTGAAAACTGAAAACCGAAAACCGCCCCTGCCCTCACCGACATCAGAATGGCAGGTCCAGTTCGCCATCCCGAAATGGGACGCTGATGGACTGAGGATCCACATGGCACTGCGGGTGCTGCAAAAGTTCAGGAACCAGATCTGCAGACACAAACAAGGTGTCCAGATGCAGCGTGTTGGGAATGAACATCCAGCGATGGTCCCCGTAACGTTCTGAAATTGTCTGCACCAGAGTTTCGTCATCAGAGAGTGTCGCCGGAATCTTCGCACGATCCATATCGCCGGTGGTCAGCGTGTTGATCAGTGTCTTCTGTTCGTCGATTGCCTGTCGCAGTCGGCGGGTGATGAAGTCCGCATTCCCAACACCCAGCGCATTGCCCTGTGAAGACTCGGACAGTTCCAGGGCACCGATAATGCGGACACGTGGCGACATCAGATCTTCAAAATCCCGCATACCGCGGCGGCCGATCACGTTCGTATCCATCCCGGTTCCACTGTAAGTCTTTCCGATGGTCCGCACGATCAGTACGTTTAACTGCTCCACTGGCAACCGAGGAAAATACGAACGATGGTGTACCAGCAGTTCGGCCTCACGCTGCAGAATGTCTGATGGCCGAATCCCGTGCAGCTCAGCGGTCTGGTCGAAACCGTCTTCGAGAATGGCGAGTCCCGCCAGAATTCGACCGCTATCGAGCACAAACTGCCCCATTTCCAGCAGCATGTTCTGCATGGCTACCGGCCCGGCAGAATGAAAGGTGCGGGCCGAGCGAATTTTCCCCATGCCGACCACCATCATTTTGGTCAGTCCGCTCTGCACGGGCCCCGCAAAGCAGGTGTGCAGTTTAACGCGATTGACCACCAGCACACCAGCCGCTTCAAAACAATGCCGATCCATAAACACCGGGCCCGTGCGGACTTCTCCGATCTGCACAACCTCCATGCTGCTGCGAATGGGCATCTGCATGGTCTGCTCGGTGATCCCAAGCGACTCCACCATGCTGCGCTGCCCGGCCGCCGTCGCACCATTGTGAGACCCCATGGCAGGCACGATGAAAGGCGTGGCCCCCTGCGCTTTGAGCCAGTCACCACAGGCACGAATGATTTCCGGGATGCTGCTGATTCCGCGACTACCCACAGTGATAGCGACATCTCCGGACGGCACGGTCAGATTTAATGCAGACAGTTGCTGATGCACAGCCGCAGAGATGTCCACCAGGGGCCGAGACACCAGTTCCTGGCGGACACGAAACACCTGCATTGTCACCGCTCCTCACCAAAATCACAAACTCGGCCGGAAGGCCATGGGCCGGCACTGAGCGCACCCCGTGCCCCAGTTGCGGCACGAACCACAGGCAACGCAACTCAGAAGACCACATCCGGCGGAGCATGCAACATGTCCGCCGAACGGGCTCTCGAGATCGCGTTCGGACTGCGAAACCAGACTCTCGGATATCACCGAACACACATCACACGCCACCCGGGCCATCGGGTGCCGGTGCATCGGGCGCCGGTGCATCGGGCGCCGGTGCATCAGGCGCCGGTGCATCAGGGGCCGGGGCATCTGGGGCCGGAGCATCAGGGGCCGGAGCATCTGGAGCGGGAGCCGCCGATTCTTCGCCTTCCACCGGCGGTCGCTTACGCCCTCCGCCCTGCCCGTTCCCACGACCACCGCCCATACCGCCTCCGGGGCCACCCATACCACCGGGGCCTCGCATGCCACCGCCGGGGCCGCCCATTCCGCCAGGCCCCCGCATGCCGCCACCTGGACCGCCACTGCCGCCCGGCGGAAACATACCCGGTGCCCCAGGCATTGGTGGTGGCGACGGTGGGCCGCCTGCCCCGCCATCCTGCTGTCCGGTGTCTGGCTGCACGTACTCCGGATTAAAGCCATTTTGATCTTCAGCCGAGGTATAAAAACTGGTGGCCATCGCTGGCTCGCTGGTGGAGGATACGATGTAAATTTCCGGAGCCGATTCGCCGATCAGTCCGCGCAGCATGCTGAACCAGTGGTAACGGTACACCCGCTCGACTTCTGTTTCCTTCGCTAATGATTCGGTGGGAAGCATCGACAGCTGAGCTTTGGCGTCGGCAAATGTCAGGTCCTGGAATACTCCGAGGCCACCTTCGCTTTTCGACTGGAGGGCTTTGCCACTGAGGTATTGGCCGAGCCCCGCACGCAGTTCAATCAGGCAGACAGTCCCGACAATCAGCAGCAGCACGAGCGACACAATCGTCCGAGCCGGGGAGACTTTAGGACCTTTAGGAACAGGACCTCTGGTTGACACGGACGACTCCTTCTTATCAGGGGGGAGAATCAAAACGGGCCACGCTGCAGCGAAGACACAAAGTTTGGATCCCGATCAATCGTCGGGGCCGCGATGCGCTTCCTGCCCGGGAGTGTATTCTTTCGACAGGGGTTTGGTCCAGCAGAGAGCGGGCCGCACAGCGAACGGCCCCCGGGGAACACTGGCTTTCGTTGCTCTCCATTGTCAGACTGACAGACTCAACTATCAGCCGCCGGAAACTTCCATAGGAGAACGTGTTGTGTTGCGCTGCGTTGTCTGTGTGTCGCTGTTACTCGGACTGAACTCGCTGTATGCCCAGGAATCGGCATGGGACAACAACCTCACCGACAAACTCTCGTCACGGATGGAGTCATTTGTGACCGAGGGACAGATTTCCGGCGCTGTGGGTCTGGTGATCCACGATCAGGTGCAGCACGTCACCATCACGGGGCTGGCAGACATTGCCACGAAACGTCCGATGGCCCGCGACACCATTTTTCGTGTGGCCTCTATGACCAAACTGGTGACTGCGACAGGCCTGATGCAATTGGTTTCCGCTGGCAGGATCGGGCTTGATGATCCGGTCTCAAAGTACATTCCGACATTTCGCAATGCAACGCTGCAGGACGGCACCGTCGTGCCCGATGTCACAGTGCGTCAGGTGCTGACACACACCGCCGGCCTCGCGAACAGCTCCGGACTGAACGGTGAGCGAACGCTGGCTGCCGAGGTGGATGCGATGGGAGTACGCCCGCTGCAGTTCGTTCCCGGCACTAAATGGCAGTACAGCAGTGGTTTGACCGTGGCTGGACGGCTGATTGAGATCGTCTCCGGGCAGCCATACGACGAGTACCTGCGGAAACAGATTTTTGAACCATTGGGAATGAAAGATACGTCCTTCCAGCTGACCGAGTCGCAGGCCCAGCGACTGGCGACGACTTACAAGCCCGGAACTCGCCCGGGGGAACTGATAGCCGTCGAAATCCCGGACCCTCGTGTGGCCCGCATGCCCAATCCTTCGGGCGGCATGTATTCAACAGCTGACGACCTCGCGAAATTCTATGGAGCAGTGCTCGCCGCGTTGCGCGGACATGAAACACCCATCGCCGGACTGACCTCATTTGCGAAGGCCATGGTCACCCCGCAGACAGGTGAACTTGTCACCGGTTTCACGCCAGGCAATGCATGGGGACTGGGATGGTGCGTGCTCCAACAACCACAGGGTGTGACTCGCTTGCTGTTTCCCGGGACGTGTGGACATGGCGGTGCCTGGGGGACTCAGGGCTGGATCGATGTGCGTCGCAACATGGTGCTGTTACTGCTGATTCAGCGGACTGAGTTCGGCAATAGTGATGGTTCGAATGTGCGGGACGCCTTCAACGAAGTGACTCTGACAAGCTATCGCGGCCATGCATCTGAGTCGGCGGCACGCAGAGATTTCCTGAACTACACCGAGACGGTAGAACTGCGGCTGGGAACGACCTCGGCAGTCGTATGCCCCGAAGCCGGTGGTCGCGTGCTGACGTATTCCATCGATGGACAGAACATGCTGTTTCTGGATGATCGCGAGCAGGATTGGGTCCCCGGCAAGCCAGCTTCAATTTCCGCCGGGCGCTTCGACGTCGGTCCGGAACTGGTCACACCACCGCACCCGGTGTTGTGGTCCGGCCCATGGACGGCAGAAATCACGGGGCCTGCAGCCGTGCGACTGGTCAGTGCCCGGGATGCGGCCACCGGTCTGCAATTGATGCGAGATTTTGAACTGCAAAGTTCAGCCCCTGCCGACGCGACTGCTGATACTGCTGCTGCCAACGTCGATACTGCAAGTCCACGTTTTCGCGGGGCAACGCTGGTTTGTCGTCAGACCATGATGAATGTTGGCACGTCGCCGGTGGAAACATGCCACTGGGGGCGGTCGTTTTCGCCGGGTGGAGGCATCTGTCTGATCCCACTTGGTACACAACCCAGTCGATTTCCAGCACGCTACGTCATGTACGAAGAAGGAACGCTGCTCAATGTGCGCAACACAGACCCGCTGATTCGCGAACGAGACGGCTTTCTGGAGATTCTCGGCCCGCCTCGCAAACCCAAACTGGGATTCGATTCCTATGCCGGGTGGCTGGGCTATCTCATGCCCGGAAATAATCTGTTGATCAAGCGATTTCCCACCTACCCGGATCGAGTTTACAACGAGGTGGCTGGTCTGACCGTGTCTGTCTGGTATCCACAGTCCGGTGCTGTGATTGAGCTGGAACCCATCGGTCCTCGCGAGCGTC
Organism: Planctomycetota bacterium; assembly: GCA_039796955.1. GTDB lineage: Bacteria > Planctomycetota > Planctomycetia > Planctomycetales > Planctomycetaceae > SXXK01. The sequence continues at coordinate 7,246 of JBDKIW010000330.1, read as the reverse complement.
TCGCCCCGGGACAGGTCGCGACGTTCACAGAATCATGGAGTGTGGCGGAATATCCTTACCCAGCCACGGACTCCCGGATTGATCTTCCGGCCCTCAGAAAGCTGGTGGAGGGCACAACTGCCGGGACATCGGCCAACACACACAACGTGCAGCCATAGAGCAGACACAGGACTTTGGTGACAGGAACAGGCCTGTCTGCAGCGGAATCAGTTTCAGAGTCGGTCATAGTCAAAGGAGACAATCATGAGATATCCATGGGGCGTTCTGGCTGCCGCGGTTTTGCTTTGCAGTTACCCCTTCCAGGCAACTGGCCAGGAAACCAGCGAACCCCGGTTTCTGTCTTTGCTGAATGGTCGCGACCTGACAGGCTGGGTTCTGGTGAATACGCCCGCGGAAACGTGGACCATGCAGGATGGATTCCTGGTTTGTTCAGGCAAGCCGATCGGAGAACTTCGCACCGAGCGGATGTACCAGAATTTTATCCTTGAGGTGGAATGGCGGCATATGGTCCCCGGTGGGAATGCGGGGATCTTCGTGTGGGCCGATGCGATCACAGCACCGGGTGTTCCGTTCCATCGCAGCATTGAAGTTCAGGTACTGGATCATGCCTATGGGCAGTCGCGCGGACACACCACACATGGCGACATCTTTCCGATTCATGGTGCTCGGATGACACCGTTGAATGGTCGGGGAGGAAGCCGTGCCTTTCCCGTCGAAGAACGCGCGCTGCCATCTCCACAGTGGAATCACTACCGTATTGAATGTCGGGACGGTGAAATCTCACTGGCGGTGAACGGTGCTGTGGTCACCCGGGGACGCCAGGCCAGTCCGCGGAGAGGGTACATCTGTCTTGAATCAGAAGGAGGCGTAGTCCATTACCGCAAACTGCACATCATGGAACTACCGGACACGGCCATTGCAGCAGAAGACGTGGCGCTTTCAAATCGGGGAGATGTCAGCCTGTATTCAGGACTGGATCTGCGGGGTTGGACGCTGGACGAGGACTCACGATCGCACTGGAACGTGGAAGACTGGGTTCTGCGATTTGATGGCCAGACCAACGCGGGTGTCAGTTCTCTGCAGCACTCCCGAAAATTTCCGGCCCCCGCGTTTATACTGGATGTTCAACCGGAAGCGGGTTTTCGTGCATTAACATTCAATCCGGACAGTGCCACGGACTCGCTGACGATTTCCCTTGATGACAAAGAAACGGCAACTCTGCTGAAAGCCGGGGCATGGTCGAGAATTGAATACGGAATCCGCGATAGTGCCTGGACTGTCAGCATTAACGGGACCGCTCTGTCCAAAACAAGTCCGGCATCCGCAGAACCTCACGGGATGAGCTTCCGTGTCCAGGGCCCCGCCCGATTTGCGAATCTTTACGGCCGCTCAAGCTCAGCATTGGACAATACCAATCAGTAATCCCCGGAAATGACTGGAAACACCGACCTGAATCTGAGAGTATTTCAGACTGCGGAGCTGATCTATGTCCGCTGGCTGCCTCCAGCAGAACGGCGGGCGCCGATAGCTTTCGGTATCTTCCAATGCGGCCCCAACCGCAACGACTGGGGCAAAACGGGGGGGGATTTCATCGCCGATGGTGCAGACGGACCAGATTTTTACCGGAGGCGTCTTTCATCACACTCTGCCTGACGGCCGAGCGGGTGCGGAAATCGTTATTTCCCCGATTGAAATTGTCGCCACGACTCTCGACGCAGAGCCGCGCACGTTTGTGCTGAAACTGTCTCACTGCCAACTGGAACTGGGTGGTGCTTCTGGTCGGATGCTGTTCTGCAGAAATGAAGACCGCAGCCTGACGATCTTCAGCGATCAGCGTGGGTTTTCTTCCGCGTTGTCAGATGCTTCGTTCGGAGTGCTGGACGACAAACTACGGGAATTGTTCGGAACACAGCGGCGACAGAGAAATCGAGGACGTTTCTGGGGCGTGATATCGCTGGTGGCGCTGGTCGTAGTCGGCGTCGCCCTGTACTTTGGCACGCTCGCTGCAGCCAGACTGGCCGTGCGAGCACTTCCAATCAGCGTGGACGAAAAAATCGGTGCCATGGCGGCCGCGTCTATGACCGCGGGCGGTACCCTGCCAGAGGCTCATTCCGCGACGGTATTGGTACGCAGTCTTGTCAGTGAACTGCGTCCTCACAGCGCCATCCCGGAACTTGATTTTCAAGTTGAAGTCATCGATGACCCGCAGGTGAATGCGTTTGCCCTGCCTGGAGGACGTCTTTTTGTCTACACCGGTCTGATTCGCCGCGCAGAAAGTGCAGAGCAGATTGCCGGCGTGCTGGCACATGAAATGGCTCACGCAACCCTGCGACATGGACTGCAGAAAGTCAGTCAGTCGCTGGGGATTATTGCCGCCGTGCAATTGATGATTGGCGACGTCGGGGGATTGGTCGCCTTTGGATCCCAGGTGGCTCAGGAATCCGTACTGACCAGTTACAGCCGGTCGGCGGAAACAGAAGCAGACCTTGAAGGCGCGAGAATGCTGCATGCCGCCGGAATTGATCCTCTGGTGATGGGTGAGTTCTTTGAAATCCTGAAGCATGAGCACGAGCAGTTGCCGGCGGTACTGGCGTGGATCAGCACTCATCCCCAGCACGAGGATCGAATCGCCGAGATCCGTAAATACAGAGATTCGTTGCCCGCTGTGCCTTACCGCAGGCTGGAACTGTCACTGGAAAAAGCAAAACTGGAATTGGCCGAACCATAGTCAACGGGTGTCCGGGGCAGCACACACGCAACATACCCCGGCCTCATCAGAACTCAGAAACTGGAGCACACCACGATGCAGGTGGAAATTCGAAATCGGCCGGCGTTTTCTAACTTGCTCGTCCAGCTGCAGCCGGGAGAAAGGATCCTCGCAGAGGCCGGTGCGATGGCCAGTATGAGTACCGGCCTCGAAATGTCTACCCGCTGGAACGGCGGTTTTTTTCGAGCCGTTCTGCGGCGCGTCTTCGGCGGTGAGACGCTGTTCATGAACGAGTTTCACGCGACGACTGGCGGACACATCGTCCTGACTCAGCCTTTTCCGGGCGACATGGTCGAGTTGCCCCTGAATGGCAACACCATGTTTCTGCAGCCCGGCGCTTTTGTGGCGGCCGAGCCCGGTGTTGCTCTCGGACTCGGCTGGGCGGGCTTGAAAAGCCTGTTCTCAGGCGAAGGGCTGTTTCGGCTGAAGGTTTCGGGACATGGTCGAGTCTGGTTCGGTGCCTACGGCGCGATCTTTTCACGTGAAATTGCGGGCGAGTTGATTGTGGACAGCGGGCATCTCGTAGCCTACGAGCCCACGGTGGGTATTCGACCGGGGCTGGCTGGTGGTCTTTTCAGCAGCTTCTTTGGTGGGGAGGGGATTGTGATCCGGGTGAGTGGGCAGGGACGGATCTACATGCAATCGCGTTCCTTCGGCGGTTTTGCCTCCTGGGTCAATTCGCATCTGTAAATCAGAGATGACATCCATTGACCGCGTATGAGCCCGCGGGCAGCCCCGGAAGAGACTTGAAATCTGGAGTCAGTATCACATGAAGCACGAAATTCTGTGTCAACCGTCGGCCGCCGCCGTTCGATTCACCCTGGATCGCGGCGAGGAATTGACCTGTGAAGTCGGCGCCATGATCGCCATGACGTCCGGTCTGACAGTCGAGACCACCTCGAAAAGCCGTGGTGGTGGCGGGATTCTCAAAGGGCTCAAGCGGATGTTTTCCGGCGAGAACTTCTTCCTGAATCACTTTACCGCTCAGCAGGACCAGCAGACGCTCCTGATCGCACCAACGATGATGGGCGACTGCCGACACCATCGACTGCGAGGTGGTTCACTGATTGTTCAGGGGTCTGGCTGGTTAGCCTCCTCCGGAACGATTGAGATCGATACGACATGGCAGGGATTTACGTCGGCTTTGTTCAGCGGCGAATCGATGTTCTGGGTGCGTTGCTCCGGAGCCGGAGATTTATTTCTCAGCAGCTTCGGTGCGATCTATGAGATCGATGTGCAGGGGGAGTATACGGTCGATACCGGGCACATCGTGGCGTTTGAGGACAGCCTGAATTTTCAGATGGGCAAAGCCAGTGCCAGTCTGATCGGCAGCTTTCTCGGAGGAGAAGGACTGGTCTGCAAATTTCAGGGACAGGGAAAACTGTACTGCCAAAGCCATAACCCTCCATCGCTCGGCCAACTCCTGGGACCGAAACTGAAACCACGTTAAAAATGCCCCAACAGCATCCGTGAATGCTATCTGGTTCCGGAACAGTGCCCCCGCCGTTTCGCACAGGTCCCAGAGCCGACGCCTGCCGAATTCCAGGCAGGAAATTGATTCAAGTTCGACTACTTCGCTGGAGCAGAGCCGTGTCCGACAGTCTGCAGTATTCCATTCAGTGCCGTCCTGAATTCTCCCTTTTGCAGGTGTCGCTGCAGCCCGGTCAGAAGCTGCAGGCTGAACCATCGGCGATGGCGTCCATGTCGCCCACCCTTACCATGAAAGCCGGGCTCAAAGGAGGCGTCTTTGGATCCCTCGGACGCATGCTTGGCGGCGAAAGTCTGGTCTTCAACACTTTCGCGGCCAACCAGGCATCCGGAGAAGTCACACTGGCCCCGGGTCAGCCGGGTGACACCGAACATTATCGGCTGAACGGCGGAACTCTTTTCCTTCAGCGCGGCGCCTATCTTGCCAGCTCGGTGGGTGTGGAACTCACAGGCAGCTGGCAGGGCGCACGCGGATTCTTCGGTGGCCAGGGACTGGTCCTGTTGAAAGCGTCCGGCAACGGCGATGTGTTCTTCAACTCCTACGGCGCCATACTGGCGATGGACGTCACGCAGGATTTCATCGTTGACAGCGGCTATGTCGTTGCCTTCGAAGACACACTGCGCTATGAAGTCAGCACACTGCCCGGACTTCGTGGTGGCGGTTTCAAACGACTCTTTTTCAGCGGCGAAGGTCTTGTCTGTCGCTTTTCAGGTCAGGGACGTGTCTGGGTGCAAACACGCTATGTGAGCTCATTCCTGTCATGGATTTATCCATTTCGTCCTGCCAGCAAGAACAACTGAGCACCAACAGCGGTCGTCAAATCAAATGATGCTCCGCATCGCCGCAGCTTGCCGCAGCGTTTCTGTACTCAGCACTCGCAGAGCCTCTGTGGGTGACGCCTGTCGAACTGCTCCGTCAGAAGGTTGCCGCATATGCGTTGTCTTGTGACTGACACACTGGTCACCAGCGAATCTCTCAGTGGGTTTTCAGACCTGCTTCCAATGTCCCGCGTGGTCAGTCGCCGCGACCGATGGCCTGATACTGATCAGTTGGCAAGTGTCGCCGAAGGGACATCCTGGCTGGCCGTGACGCGGTGTGAAGATGCCGCCACCGTTGCCGAAATGCTCCAGATGGCACAACGCACTCTTGCGCACGGGGCAACGCCCCACAACAACATTTACGGACTTGTCGTGCATGCCGCGGAATGTCTGCCGAGTTCACTGGCAGCGGACTTTCCAGAGGCAATCTCCGGTCTGCTGCGACGTCCTCAGCCGGACGACCTGCTGGTCCTTGCCGCAGACAGTCTTCGCGGGCGGCACGTCGCCATAGCCCTGCCGGAACTCCTGCCTGAACTCAACGACCGCACCCAGTGTCTTCCCCGCTGCCCGCAGCCCCGACGTTTTCCGGAGATCGGTCCCGGACGACCTGAAATCTCCATTGCTGTGTTGCGTCCAGCGGTTAGACGCGCGGCCAGACACCTGGCCGCCAGCGAGGAACTCGAAAAATGCCTCGAAGCGGGGTTATTGCTGCTGTGGGATCATCCTGAGGAATCGCACGAGATCTCGCAGACCATGGAAGGCCACGGCAATCCGAGAACAGCCGACTACTGGCATGGAATCATGCACCGTCGCGAACCTGATGCGGACAACGCCACATGGTGGTTTCGCAAGGTCGGCCGACACCCCGTCCTCGGACAACTCGGTGCAGGTCTGCTGAACTGGATGCGGCAATTGCAGGCAACACCGGCGATGATCGCTGTCGCGCAAGGCCTGCTGCGTTCCGATCTGTCACTGGACCCATTCCGGTTGATCGAGCTGTCAACCGCAGCACTTCGGCGCCCGGGTAGCGATGAAGACAACACCGCACGCATGGTGCAGTACCTGGAAATGCTGCTCCTGCTGCGTTTCTGCGTCAGGCCTCAGTTCTGAACGTTCGCAGACCTGCTGCTGACGCGCCACCCGTGTAATTCACCTCATCATTGCACCACAGTCCGCCCTGGTTGATCTGCCACATTGTAAGGCGGCGCGTCGGGCAACTCCGTACTCATGTCGTACATCTCCGGAGCCGGCACAGATCCGGGTTCCCTCAGAATGCCCAGCGACACCAGCGTGGCGTACGTCAGGAAGATCAGCAGTCCCATGGCCACGCCATTCGGCAAGGCATCATTTCCAAAGAACTTGAGCGCACTTCCCGCAGATTTGGAAAACCGAACCACCGAACCATCCCACTGAACACTGTAGACTTCATCCAGCAGCAGGTGTGACAGAAAGCCAAGCCCCACTCCCACCGCCATCAGCGTACGGACCCGAACATCGTCACTGTGATAACTCAGAAACGTCATCTGCGAAAATATCAGCAACGCAGGAATGCTGTGAAACATGCCCCGATGAACAGTGAGCTTGGCCAGCAGGAACGCTCCACCGTAGCGAACTCCTGCCCACGTCAGCAACGCATAAAACATTGCATGGTCGTCCGACACCCCCAGTGCATGAGCCTGCTGCATCAGCAGCAAAGGCGTAATCGCTGCCGTCAGCCCAACCAGCTCCCGAATCGGATGTCCACCTTCCGCGTCCAGATCAGGAAGAATCCCGGCAATCCAGGTCAGCGCAGCAGCAATCGAAGCCTGCATCAGGCTGAACCCGCCCAGGAAAAAGGCCGCGCAACCGTAGCCCACTCCCAGCATTCCACTCACTGTAATGTGTTCGCGATAGCCCGCCATGAAAACGACAGTCAATCCTGTGAGCAGCGAAATCCGGTCATCCGCAAGTCTCAGCAAACCCGACGGCACCAAACCGACACCCTTTAACACACACCGGGCGTCCCGAATGACCTGCCCCGGATTCCGATGCAGTGTGATTCGCCGTACCTGACTCGCACTGCCAGAAAATATTAGCCGCGTCTGCCTTCGCCAGATGCACTGGTTCAGAGAAATTCCAGTTCCGGGGCTGAGTCTGTCGCTTGAAGGACCGCACGAAGATTCCGGATTCGCA
>JBDKIW010000329.1:0-6971 GCA_039796955.1 Planctomycetota bacterium | reverse complement strand
ACAGAAATCCGCTCAGCCATTTCCAGCTGCGATAGCTGCCATGGAAGTCGATACAACTGGCCGACCGAACCGTTGCGATCAGCAGGCACAGCTGGGCGGAAGTGAACAGTTCCAGACCGGTCAGGGCCCACAGTGGTCCGGGTGGCAACCACGGCGTCTGCAGGCTCGTGGTGTGCTGGCCGCTGGAGTGCTGACTGGCGGCCTGCTGACCATTGGTCGTGAGCAACAGAATCAGAGCAAGCAGAGCCGGCGCGCCGCAGAATGTCAGGCACAGCAGTGCATGTTTCCAGAGCCGATTGGACAGCAGACGCCGCATCAATCGATCTCTGGACAGCGATTCAAAGGCCTGATGCGGTGTGGCGGGCTGTGGGGCGGCCTGTGGGATCGCCTCGATATCCAGCGGACGCGTCTCCTGGGACTCAAACGAGAGCCAGCGTCGGCGTCGATCGTGCGTGTTAGACCACATCATAGGGGCGACCCGGACTGGGAGCAGAGTTGTCTGGACGATGGGCTGTCGGTTGTCGCGAACAGGGAACGAAGACGGTGATTTCTTCCCGTTGAGCCTGCGACAAGCGAAGCCCCCTGGGGGAAGAACGCAGCGATCAGAAGAACCGCTGCCTCGATAAAACCGGGGCTGTTCCCGGGAGCGGTCTGCGGTTGGGTTGGTTGTCCCGGAGTTGGCGGAACACTGTGCAGGCCGCAACGACACTCTCAGGCACATCGACAGACGGACGGACTGGACACAGAGAATCCGGAATGGCCTGTACAATCGGCAGAACCGTCGTTGTTGACAGTGCCGGAAAAACAGAGCGTGAGGCTGAAACGGCATCCGCTGTCTGTTTTCTGCCGATGGAGGCTGATAAAGTAGCGGGGAAGTTTGAGTGCGGCGGGGCCGATGCAATGTGTCGGGACCGTCAAACCCGGTGCCGGGGACGATCAGGAAACGCGTTAACCACAGGGCAGACGCTTTCCGAGGAGGTTTTGCTCAGCATGACATTTCTGAGAATCAATCCTGCAAATGTTGGATTCTGGTTGTGTCTGGTTCAGGTCCATGTTCCACGGCCTTTTGATCGGTGTCTCAAATCGGCAGCGGTACTGGTCCTGCTACTGAGTCATGTCCTGTTGTCGAGTGTGCCTGTGCAGGCCGGGCAGGAGCCTGATCTGGAACGTGATATCCGCCCCCTGTTTCAGCAGAAATGCGGGGCCTGTCACGGAGCTGGTGAACGGAAAGGCGGCCTGCGTCTGGATGCTCGTTCGACGTTTTTCAAAGGCGGCGACAGTGGTCCGGTTGTGGTCATTGGTGACAGTCGCCAGAGCGAGCTGATTAAGCGAGTGGAGTCCGCCGACCCGGATCTGCGTATGCCACCGGACGGGCCGGCATTGATGGCGGCCGAGATCAGTACGCTGCGCCAGTGGATTGATCTGGGAGCCAGCTGGCCGGAATCGGAATACGACCGGGATGCGGCCAGGGATCCGCGTCTGCAGCACTGGGCCTTTCAGGCTCCTGCGGCGGTGTCGGTGCCGGAACTACTGGCGAACGTTGGCAGCACCGGGACGAGCGAGGTCACGGCAATCGATCGATTTCTGCTGCGTCGGCTGGCGGACGCCGGGCTGAGCATGAATCCACCGGCGGAGCGTCGTGAGTTGATTCGTCGGGCGGCGTTGATTCTGACGGGGCTGCTGCCGACACCGGAGCAGACAGCAGCGTTCGTTGAGGATACTCGGCCGGATGCCTGGGAGCAGGCGATAGAGCAGTTACTGGCCAGTCGTCATTACGGCGAGCGTTGGGCGCAGCACTGGCTGGATGTGGTGCGGTATGCGGACACACATGGCTTTGAAGTCAACACGCCGCGCGAACATGCGTGGCCCTATCGGGACTATGTGATACGGTCGTTCAACGAAGATCGGCCGTATGACAGATTCGTGAGGGAACAGATCGCCGGGGACGTGCTGGGGGAGGATGCTGCGACAGGATTTCTGGTCGCTTCGGCGGTGCTGCTTCCCGGGCAGATCGGGGCTGACGATGCCTCCAAACGGCTGGCGCGTCAGGACGCACTGGATGAGATCATCGCGGGAACCAGTAACGCGATTCTGGGGCTGACGATTGGTTGTGCGCGGTGTCATGATCACAAGTTTGACCCGATCACTCAGCGGGACTATTACAACATGCAGGCGTTCTTTGCCGGCGTGGAATACGGTGACCGTCCCCTGCGTGATCAGTCAGCGCGGCAGCGGCTGGCGGAGGCTGAGCAGTTGGGGCCGCGGATCGCGGAACTGCAGGAACAATTGCAGACTCTGGAGACACCAGCGTGGCTGGGGCGAACGCTGATGATTGACGAAACAGAGACGCGTCGCGTGCAGTTCCTGAAGACAGAAAACGGACCGGGAGCCAATCCGGCCGGGACGCAGCGCGGCTATCGGGATGATGCGGGATCGGCTGAGCAACCGGGAAATCTCAGCGGTGGTCGATATACCTGGTGGAACAATACTCCGGGAGAAGATGTGCTGGCGTATCGCCCGGCGGTGTCCGGCGCCTGGCGGCTGTGGATTTCCTGGGGTGTTCACGGCAGTGGTGTTCACACGCGGGACGCGCGGTACGTGCTGGATCAGGATGGTGATCCGGCAACGCGGCAGGATCAGCGTGAGTTGGCGCGGGTGGATCAGTACTATCCTGCGGGTGTGTCAACGGGCACGACGGATCAGGCGCCGCAGTGGAGTGGTCTGCAGTTCGTTGGAGTGGTCGAGCTGACGGACGCCTCTGCCCTGCTGGTACGTGGTGGCGACACGGGGACGGGGATCACGGCCGATGTGATTGTGCTGCAGGAAGTGCTGCCGGAGCCTGCTGGTTCAGCGTTGACAACCGTGATAAATGTGACTGGGCCGCGACTGCGCGCCCCGGTGAATGCGTTGCTGACGACTGAGCGATTTGCCCCGGTTCAGGCAAAGTTCCTGCGGTTTACGACCTTCGCCACGATGAACAACAATCAGCATCAGACCTGCCTTGATGAACTGGAAGTGTTCGGGCCGGTGGATGGTCGGGTGAATCTGGCTGCGGCGTCGCGTGGTGTGCAGCCAACGTCCTCCGGCAATATCTCTGAAACCGGGATTCATCAGCTGAAGCATGTGAATGATGGACGCTATGGCAACGACCACAGCTGGATACCGGATCGGACTGAGGGGAGCTGGGTTCAGTTGCAATGGCCGGAGGTTGTGGAGCTGGATCGGGTCGAATGGTCGCGGGACCGACTTGGGAAATTTGCGGATCGGCTGCCGATAGACTACGAGATTGCGGTGTCTGTGGATGGTGTGACGTGGACGGTTGTCGCGCAGAGTGACGACCGTGCTCCTCTGGGAACTCCGTGGGATCCCGTGCAGGCCCTCGTTCGGGACTCACGCGGGCTGGATGCAGCCGACGTGACACCGCTGGTGCGAGAGCTGCAGGAGTTGCGGGAAAAAAAGACGCAGCTGGAAACCCAGCAACTGGTTTTTGCCGGAGTGTTTCAGGAACCGCATCCCACGTGGATGCTGCGTCGCGGGGACCCGGAGCAGCGTGTGGAGGAAACGGGGATTGCAGTCCCGGCCGTCTTTCAGGGTTTGCATTCGCTGCAGGACGTGTCAGGCGGACTTTCGACAGAGATGGGAACGCTGACGGAGGATCAGCGACGGCGTTTGATGCTGGCGAACTGGCTGGGGGCGGAAGGTAACCCGCTCACGGCGCGAGTGCTGGTGAATCGTGTCTGGCAGCATCATTTCGGCCGGGGACTGGTCGACACACCGAATGACTTCGGGCTGAACGGGTCAGCGCCTGTGCATCCGGAGTTGCTGGACTGGCTGACCGCGGAATTCGTGCGCGGCGGGTGGTCACTGAAGCACTTGCATCGATTGATTCTACGAACCGCCGCATGGCAACAGTCCTCGCGACTGACGGAGGACGGGCTGCGAGTGGATCGGGACAATCGGCTGGTGTGGCATTTTGAATCGCGGCGGGTGGAGAGTGAAGTGATTCGGGACTGCATGCTGCAGTTGAGTGGAGAGTTGAACCTGAAGGCCGGGGGACCGGGGTTCAATTTTTTCAGGAGCAAAGGGGGATTGGACGGTTTTCCTCCGGTGGAACAATTCACTGCCGAGGAAATGCGGCGCATGGTGTATTCCCATCGAGTGCGCATGGAGACGGTTCCGGTCTTCGGGGCCTTTGACTGTCCCGATGCCGGGCAATCGGCGCCGCGTCGCAGTCGCTCCACCACCGCGATTCAGGCGCTGAATCTGTTCAACAGTCCTTTCGTGGTGGAACGCTCCCGGCAGTTTGCAGCTCGTGTGGCGGCGGAACGTCCGGGAACGATTGAGGGCCAGATCGAGCGAATTTTTCAGCTGGCTGTCGGGCATGGGCCGACCGCAGCGCAGCGTGACGCAGCCGTCCGGGTTGCCGAAGAGCATGGGGTCGAGACGGTGTGTCGCGTGGTTCTGAACAGCAGTGAATTTCTGATGGTCCCCTGACGATGGTGTGGGGACGAGATTGGTTTGCGGCGGCTGCGAAGATATCGGGACCGGTGAAGGATGACAGCGAAGGGAGCAGGGAGTGATGAGCGGGCAGGAAAAACAGACACAGGTGCCACTCACGCATGCGGGACGGGGCCTACTGGAGCGACGTGATTTTCTAGGCCGGACGGTTTCGTCACTGAGCAGTATTGCGCTGCTGCACCTGCTGCAGGAACAGGGCTTGATGGCGGACGAACCGTGGCATCCGGTCGTGGATCCGGCGCGGCCGCACGCGGCGCGACAGGGACATCATCAGCCGCGAGCTCGGAATGTCCTGGTGGTGTTTTGTGCCGGAGCGTGCAGTCAGCTGGAAACGTGGGACTACAAGCCCGAACTGATTCGTCTGGACGGACAGCCGATGCCCGGTGGGCCGAGTGTGACGTTTCAGGGGCCGGCGGGAAATCTTGCGCGTCCCCAGTATCACTTCCGACCGCATGGACAGACCGGAAAGATGGTCTCGGACATGATCCCCCATCTGGCGGAGCTGGTGGATGACTTTGCGTTTGTGCACACACTGACCAGCAAGACGAATACGCATGGTCCCGCCGAGAATTTTCTGTCCACCGGATTTGTGCAGGATGGATTTCCCAGTTTGGGCGCCTGGGTGACGTATGCGCTGGGCAGTGAGAACCAGAACCTGCCGGCCTTCGTGGCCATTCCTGATCCGCGGGGAATTCCGCAGGCCAGCGTGAACAACTGGGGGCCCGGGTTTCTGCCGGCCGTGTTTCAGGGTACATCGTTCAATTCCTCGCAGCCCATTCGAAATCTGAGGGCCCCGGAATCCATTAGTCCCGGAAACGACTATGCAGCTCGTGATCTGCTGAAAATGCTGAATGAAGATCACCTGCGACTGAACCCCGGCGATACGGAACTGGCCGCGCGGATTGCCAGTTACGAGCTGGCAGCGCGGTTGCAGAGTTCGGTGCCGGAAATCAGTGATCTGGCCGCCGAGCCGGAACACATTCTGAAGATGTATGGCGCGGATGATGAATCCGATCCGGTGCGGCTGGGGTATGCCCGCAACTGCATTCTGGCGCGACGGCTGATCGAAAAGGGTGTCCGTTTTGTGCAGTTGTTCAATGGGGCTTATGCCAGTGGTGGTCGCCTGAACTGGGACGGCCATCAGGCGCTGCGCGAACAGTACGATATTCACGGACGGATCATGGATCAGCCGACAGCCGCGTTGATTCGCGATTTACGACAGCGTGGATTGCTGGAAGACACGCTGGTGGTCTGGTGCACAGAATTCGGACGGATGCCGATGTTTCAGAAGGGGGCCGCCGGCCGTGATCACAATCCCAACGGATTCACGGCGGTGCTGACAGGTGCCGGAATTCGCGCGGGAGTCAGTTATGGGCAGACGGATGAGTTGGGATTTCGCGCCGTGGAGAACGTGCTGTCCGTCCATGATCTGAATGCGACGATCCTGCACCTGCTGGGTCTGGATCACCGACGTGTGACATTTCAGCACAACGGGATTGCGCGTCGACTGACGGACGTGCATGGGTCCGTGATTCAGCCGATACTGGTCTGAAAAACCCGGGCAGGGGGCAGAAAAAGGGGGGCAGAAAAAGGGGTCAGGAACCAATAGTGCGCAGCACCCGTCGGGCCATCTGGCTATTGGTTCCTGACCCCTTTTTCTGCCCGCAGCACCCTTCGGGCCATTTGGCTATTGGTTCCTGACCCCTTTTTCTGCCGACCCCTTTTTCTGCCTAACTGCGGTTCTTTCGCAGTTGTCGACTGGCCTGAGTGAGGATGTTGCGTTCGCGGGCTGTCAGGCTGGCTTCGCCCTGTTCGCTGATCTTCTGCAGAATTCTGTCGACCTGTTCGTCGAGACTGGATTCGGGCTGTGTGTTGGGGGCGTAGATTTTGAGGTTGCCCCGATTTTTTCGCCGCAGCCGGATCCCTCGGATGGCCTGATCCCACCAGCGAGTGATCTGCATATCCCAGCGGAAATAGAGAAACCCGAAGAGGACACCACCGAGATGTGCGGTGTGTGCGGTGGTGCTCTGTCGCCACTGACCGGACAGCAGCGGCATGACATCGAGGGCCACGTACAGCAGCAGCAGCCAGCGCATCTGCAGTGGCAGGATGCCCATCAGCAGGACCTCCTGCCGCGGATAGTACATGGCAGCCAGAGTCAGGACCGCCAGCACCGCTCCGGACGCCCCGAGGATGTGGGCCTGAGGCTTGAAGAAGCTGCAGAAGACAAGCGAGATGATGCCCGCCCAGATGGCGCTGGCCAGGTAAAACCAGAGGAATTCGCGTTCACTGAGGACGGAGAGCACCATGCGACCGGCGAAGTACAAGCCGAGCATGTTCATCACCAGATGCAGCAGATTCAGGCGATTGTGACAGAAGGCGTAGGTCAGCAAACGCCAGACCTGACCGCTCTGAAAGACTTCCCGCACACCCAGTTCCAGCCAGTTTTCGGC
>JBDKIW010000328.1:0-8449 GCA_039796955.1 Planctomycetota bacterium | reverse complement strand
GCCTACAGCCTGCTGTCCGACCAGCTGGAAACCGGAGTCCCACTGCTGCGGGCTCTGCAGGTCATGGCCGAACAATCTTCTGATCAGACATTGCGGGCCACGCTCAGCGCGATTTCCGCTCAGGTCGCGGACGGCTCCAGTCTGGCCGCAGCAATGACCAGTCGTCCCTCCATTTTCAATCCTCTGGATATCAGTATGGTCCAGGCAGGTGAAGAAGGAGGATTCCTTGAAGAATCCCTTCGACGCCTTGCCGCAGTGCGGGAACGGCAGGAAGAAATCCGATCGCGAATTCGTGGCGCAGCGGCCTACCCAATGCTGCTGGCGGTTGTGGCCAGTCTGGTCGTGACCGGAATGCTCATTTTCTTCGTACCAAAATTCCAGCCACTCTTCGATTCGCTGCAGCAGGCAGGACGACTGCCATGGCCCACGCGGACCCTGCTGAGCCTGAGTGACAGTCTCGCTTCCTGGGGACTGTTCGTTCCACCGATCCTTTTCGCCGCGGCGTTGCTGATCAAGGCCAGGGTTCCCCGACAGCAACTGGCTCGTACCATGGATCGCTTCCTGATGAAGACTCAGGGTATTGGCCCCATCGTTCGCTCCGTCGCGATCGCTCGGTTCTGTCGCGTTCTCGGTTCGCTGCTGCAGAACGGCGTCCCCATGCTCAGATCCCTCGAAATCGCTCGCCATGCCAGTGGGAATCAGGTGCTGAGTGAAACCATCGCCGTTGCCGCCGAGAGTATTTCCTCCGGAAAAAATCTCGCTGGACCGCTGGCCGCCAGCGGACACTTTCCTGCTGATGTTCTGGAAATGATCTCGGTGGCAGAACAGGCCAATCGACTCGACACCGTCCTGCTGAAACTTGCTGACAAGCTGGAACTCAGAGCCCAGCAGCGACTCGATATTCTACTGCGTCTGCTTGAACCGGTCATGATGCTGATCATGGCCGTGGTGGTTGGATTTATGGTCGTTGCGTTACTGATGCCGGTTTTTGAAGGAACCGGACTGGGCTGAACACACAACTTCGCGGTCAGCAGACTTCACTGCCGACTGAAACGCGGATTTCCCTCCAACTTTCATCAACTTCACACAGTTTTCAATCTCTCACTTCGGAACATGATCATGCAGCAGCGAACCATCGCACGGCAAACCCCGATAGCCGCTTCATACAGACAAAACAGACCACGCCGACACGCTTTCACACTGATGGAAGTCCTGCTCGTCCTCGGTATCCTCGGAGTGATCATGGCCATGGTGGTGCCCCGACTTCTGGGACGCCAGAAAGAGGCCTACTCTGACGTCGCCAAAGCCAGTCTGTCCGGACTGGCCGATGCCCTTAAACTCTATGCACTCGATCATGCCGGTGACTTTCCCACCAGTGCTCAGGGACTGCAGGCTTTGCTGAAACCACCGGCTGGCCGTGATCCGGCATGGAAAGGCCCCTACCTCGAAAAGGAACCCGTCGACCCCTGGGGAACCCCTCTGGCCTATCGCGCCCCGGGCACAAAAAACGTCGACAGTTTTGACATCAGTTCCGCGGGTCCTGATCACATTCACGGCAATCAGGACGATATCGGGAACTGGTAAAATGCAGCGGTCATCTTCCAGACAACTCCCCCAACAGCATGCTTCCGGGTTTTCCCTGCTGGAGCTGTTGCTGGTGCTTGGACTGCTGACAGTAGCGATGGCTATCACCGTCCCCGCACTCAGTCGCTGGCAGCGCCGTCTGCCACTGGAACGATCTGCCGCTCTGCTGCAACAGGCTCTGGCAGAAACACGTCTGGCCAGTATCCAGTCAGGTGAACCCTGGGGACTGTGGCTTTACGCCTCCGGAACTCAGGGGCGCCGAACGCCCTTGAACCAGCCGGATCTGGACCGCTACCAGTTCCAGTTCCCCCAGGGAATCGCCTGTCGCCCTGCCCCGATCCAGGGACAACCAGACTTATCAGGTGCAGAAGATCTGGTTTTGATTTTTCAACCTGATGGTTCCAGTTCCTTCGCCCGTCTGATGTTGACCAATGAACGCGGTGAAGAACTCCACATCGTTCTGGAACGGCTCACTGGAAATGCGGAAATTCGCCCCGCGCTCTCAGCATCCGAAAAGTCAGCGACATCCGATGCATCAGGTCCCCGATTTACGGACACCGCGGTGGAGTCAGGCAAGCTCAGAACCTCCGCAGGTTTGCCGCCACTCAGACTGACCCCCTCGGCTCGGAACACCTCAAATCTTCCTCGACCACACCAGAATTCAAACCATGGTTTCTCTTGCTGAACAGGCAGAATCGATGAACACCCCGGACGAATCACTTTCAATCAGCGAAACGCTGGATCGCAGTGTGGACGCCGCCATGCAGATCACTCAACAATCCTCCGGAACGACACCGGTTGTCGACATCTCACCGCAGGAAGACCTCCTCGCACCAGATACGCGGACAACCTCGGGACCAGCACTGGCTCACGAACGCGGTAACTCACCTGGCACTGAAAATGAAACTGGCGCGGAACTTCTCGGGGATCAGGCCTCCACGAAACAAGCAGCTGGCTCAGCAAGCCTGACAACCGAATTCACGCCCCCGGCAGCAAACACCATCGAACGTCCGGGCGAACTCCGGGATGGCCAGCGCCGTCGCAGGAAAACGGCCGCTGTCACCGTCGTAGACTGGACAACAACCGGCATCATCATTGGCCTGGTGCAGGGTTCCGGAGTGACTGCAGAACTGAAGAATTCCGCATTTCAACCGTGGCCCGCGGGATTCGATCCCTTTGCCGATCCGGAACAGACCGGATTTCTGCTGAAAGAGATGCTGAAGAATGCACCCTGGGCAGGAAAACCAGCGGCCATTTCCATTCCCAGACAACTGGTCAGCCTCCGTTTGCTGCAGTTACCAAACGTGGTCGCGGAGGATCTGCCTGCACTGATCACGCTGCAGATGGAAGCCCGGCAGTCCGCTCAGGAAAACATTCAGACCTGGGACTTTGTTGTCCACCCAGCCTCAAAAGAGGCCACCACGCGCCATGTCTCCGTTGTTTCTGTTCCCTCGGCGGTTTGTCAGAGTCTGCGACAATCAATCGCGGCCGCGGGCTGGAAGGCAACTCTGCTGACGGCAGCCGATCTCCATGTCGGCCCGCCGGAGGCAAACGGCGATGATCTGCGAATCACGATTCAGGCCAATCGATCCAAACTGGAAGTCGTTGCGCAGCATGCGGGGCTCCCTGCCGCCTCGATCGCCACCTCAGCAGGTCCCGATCCGGAGACCGTTCCCGCTGCAGCACTGGTCCTGTCACTGGTGCACCGCGTCACGGAAAGTCTTCCGGAAGCATGGCGAGCGAACCCATCCCGATTTCCGCTGCATCTCTGCGGTTCTCGCGCCCAGGCCCTCGCCGACCTACTGCGTGCCGAGGGACAGCTAGTCACTACGGGACCGGTGGATGAACGCGGACCTCGAGCCCTGGCTCTGCGTGATTTGCTGCTCAGTTCTCGCCAGCGTCTGAACTTCTTCCGGCCCGGCTCAGCCCCCGCGTCTCTGCTGAAACGATACTCACTGGCCATTCGCCTGTCGCTGATCGGCGGTGCGCTGGCGGCCGCGTTGGCTTTTGTCGTGATTGACAGGATGCAGACCCTGCAAAAAACGCTCGATGCCGGAGAAAAACGCCTGCAATTCCTCAATGAGGTGGCCCAGCGAGGAGAAGCCACCCTGAATCAATGGACGGAACTGGAAAAGTGGGATCAGGACACTCTGAATGCTGCCCGGGAATTTCAGGCCGTGCTGCAGATCATGCCGTCACACGAACAGATGCTGGTGACTCGCCTCCAGCTGGAAAACATGCCCGCCTCAGACGAACGTGTGCTGCGACTTGAAGGCCTCGCCCAATCCGCCGACGACATTCGACGACTGAACACAGCCGTCCTGGCCCAGCCGGAACGCTACACCCTGCGTCCCCACGGCATTGAACCGGCCCCGATCGGAAGTCCAATGCCAATCAGTTTCCGTATGGAATCCCGGATTCTGCAGAACGCTCCGGAAGCCAGTATCACGCCAGTCCGCACCACAGAAGAACTTCCGATGACTGCCATCACAGAAACGGAGCAGTAATCATGCTCAGCACTCGACGCGAAAAAACTCTGGCCGTCATTGCAGCAGTCATTGTCGCTGGCTGCCTGCTGTGGGACTCTGTCGATGCCATGGGTCTGAATGTCTTTGGTGACCTGCAGACCCGGATCGATGCCACGCAGCAGGAAATTCAACGGCGGCAGGAAGTTTCCGATGACATTGATCAGGCGATGAAAAAATTGCGAACCATGACGGCACGCAGTCTGCCTGCTGAACCGGGAAAAGCCTCCGCGATCTATCAGGCGTGGCTGATTCAGCGTCTGACCGAATGCGGAATCCCCTCGCCCTCAGTCACTCCTTCCCCCGCGATTGTCGACGAGCGTCTCGGGTACCGCCTGCCGTTCTCTGTGGAATGCAGCGGACCTGCCGCCAGCCTGACTACTTTCATCGATCGATTCTTTTCTGCACCCATTCTGCACCGCATGACCGGACTGACGATCACAAACTCGACCTCTGGTCTGGAAGATCAGCACCAGATGACCGTCAGCATCGAGGCTCTGGCCCTGTCCCATGCCGACAAAGTGGACTCACTTCCCGAGCCCACGGCAGCAGAGACCAGTGAAGGCTCACTTACAGCGGCTCTGCAGCAGAATGATGTCTTCCGCCAGACCATGGCCCTGGCAGCCTCGGATCCTCCGATTACCGATCCGCCCATGATGGATCCACCCATTGTCGACACCGCTCGCACCAGCCCCGCCGTTGCGGACACCGCAGCCGCCACTGCAACTCAATCCGAACCAGTTGAGGCCGAACCGGAACTTGCTGAAGCCCCCCCACTGACTCCGGAACAGGCGCTGCAGTTTTCCGGATCCATCGGCAGTGGTACGTCACGCAAAGCGTGGTTTCTGGATCTGCGGAACGGCGAAACCTACAGGCTCACCAGCAATCAGATGCTGAAATTCTCAGATTTCTCCCTGAAGGTTCTTTCCGTGACTGATGACTCCGTTATTGTCGAGTATGACGGCGAGCAACACGTCATTCCGCTGGGAAAATCACTGGTTGATCCACCTGCCCCCGCATTGCTTCCGGAACCAGCTCCGGACGACAATTCCGCTCCGGCCGCCGCAGGATCACCCGCTGAAACAGTCACTTCCTCCCGGATTTCCAGAAAGTCACCGATATAATGCAGCCGCAGGAGTCTGCTGGCCTTCTTCACCCTAATACACCAGAGGTGTTGTAGGGCGTTTACGTTGACAATTCCTCAGGCCCCCTGCAGCCCGCCGTCGCGCAGAATCATCATCGCGTTCCGTTCGTCGGTAAGTTCACCAGGAGGACCGGAATGGCCGAACAAAGCCACGCTCTTGTGACTCAAACCTTCCGGATCACCGGAATGACCTGCGCCGGCTGCTCCTCCTCGCTGCAGCGCGCCCTGCTGACCAATCCAGCCGTGACTTCGGCCAGCGTCAGTATCACGTCTGGCCTGGCTCGCGTCACCGGCCCTGCACTCAATCCGCAGGTCATCATGGAACTCGTCAGTCGCCAGGGATTCTCCGCTGAACCGGTTCAGGATACCGCGGCTCGCAGCCAGTCCGAGTATCAGCAGGAGTCCGTTGAGCGGGTGTGGAGGCATCGCGCACTGGTCGGCATGGGGCTCTGGATTCCCCTCGAAGCCTTTCACTGGACGACCTCTGCCCTGCACTGGCATCCGGCGTGGATGCCCTATGCCATGCTGACGGGTGCTTTGATCATTCTGCTGATTGCCGGCCCGGGCTTTTTTCGTTCGGCCCTGCAGGCCGCCCGGCGCGGCACCACGAACATGGACACGCTGATTTCCCTCGGGGCCGTCACCGCTTTCGGCTACTCCACAGTCGTGCTGTTCCGGCAACTCAATCAGCCCACTTACTTTGCGGAGGCTGCCGGGCTGCTGGGCATCGTCAGTGTGGGACACTGGCTGGAGGCCCGAGCCAGCGCACATGCCGGAGCCGCCGTGCGACAGTTGTTGCAGATGCAGCCGGAAACCTCTGAACTTCTGCGTCTGGATGGCAGCACCATCACGGTGCCCAGTGTGCAGATCACCGCTGGCCAGCGACTGCTGATTCGCCCGGGCTCACGCATTGCTGTGGATGGCGTCATCCTCGAAGGACAATCGGACGTTGACGAATCCATCGTCACGGGTGAATCTCTCCCGGTCAGCCGCACGGTGGGCCAGGTGGTTCCTGCCGGGGCAATGAATACGACGGGGCGGCTGGTAATTCGAACCACGGTCTCCGGGCGGGAAACGACAATTCGTCGAATGGCGGAACTGGTGGAAATGGCCCAGACCAGTCGCGCTCCGATCCAGAAACTTGCCGATCGAATTTCGGCGATCTTTGTTCCATCCGTGCTGGCGATTGCCGCCTGCACTGCGCTGGGCTGGTGGCTGGCGGGCAACGCCTCACAGGGTCTGATTTCAGCCGTCACAGTACTGATTATTTCCTGCCCCTGTGCACTGGGACTGGCAACACCCATGGCCGTCATGGTCGGCACTGGCGCGGCCGGGCTGCATGGTATCCTGATCAGAGATGCCGAAACACTGGAGCGAATCGGGCGCTCAGGACATGTCGTGTTTGATAAGACGGGAACACTGACGCAGGGGCATCCCGAGCTGCAGAAGATCGATGTAGAGCCGGGGCATAGTGAAGCCGAGGTTCTGCAGTTGGCGGCCGGCGTCGAATCGCCTTCGGAGCATCCACTGGCGGGGGCCATCGTCCGGGCGGCCGAACTGCGTGGCTTAAGTATTCCGCCTGTTGAACAGTTTGCTGCGACCCCGGGAGTTGGAGTCACCGGCCTGGTCAATGGCCGTCGGGTGTCTGTGGAACGTCATCATCAGACGTCAGCCATGGTGACGATTGATGGTCGCGCAGCCGCTCTGCTGACACTGGCAGACGCGGTGCGTCCCGACGCCGCAATCGCGATCCAGCGATTAAAGGCACTCCCCGTTCACGTGTCCCTGCTAACCGGCGACCGACGTTCCACAGCGCTGCAGATCGCAGAACAACTGGGCATTGAAGCCGTAAACGTCACAGCGGATGCAACGCCGGAAACCAAGATGCACCGAATTCGCAGTCTGGGTGACAACATCGTGATGGTGGGTGACGGGCTGAATGATGCAGGCGCACTGGCAGCATCGGGACTGGGAGTCGCCATGGCCTCCGGAACGCAGGTTGCAATCGAAGCGGCACGCGTTGTCATCCCCGGTGACCGCGTCTGCGCCGTGCCGGAACTGTTTCAGATCGCAAGACAGACGCTGACGACGATTCGTCAAAATCTGTTCTTCGCCTTCGCCTACAACGCAGCTGCGATTCCCGTAGCAGCGCTGGGACTGATCGGCGAGCACGGGCCATTGTGGGCCGCGGTCGCCATGGGTCTGAGCGATCTCACCGTCGTCGGAAATGCTCTGCGACTGAAAAGACGTTTGAAACACACGCTGGCAGCCAGTCGCCGCGATCAGCCATTGTGAAGGCAGAGCGGACGCAGCGGGCTGACTATCACAGACACGGAACCCGCTGCTGATCTGCCGGATCGCTGAGCAACTGTGAACGCTGATCGACGACGATTCAACCGAAAGCCGCCCGCAGCATCTCCAGACTTTTCGGAATGGCCGTACGGGGATCTTCGCGTCCCTCAAACTCCAGCGAAACATAGCCTCCGAATTGATGCCTGCGCAGCAACTCGGCGATACGCGGGTAATCCAGATCCAGCGAATACCACAGGCCGCCGCCGTAGTAAGTTTTTGCCTGAACCAGAACGGCATCATCCGCCATCACTTCAAGGCGATCGTACGGATCTTCAAGGAAGTTGCCGGTGTCGAGGGTGGTCCTGAGCCATGGAGAATTAATGGCCCGCACGATGCGCATGACACCCTGAGGCGTTAATCCCAGCCCCCAGTGGTTCTCCAGGCCAAGCGTCACACCGCAGCGTTCAGCGGCCGGCAGACATTCCGTCAGACCAGCAATCACCCATTCAAAGCCCTGCTCTTCCGTCAGACCGTCAGGAATCGGTTCCACGCCACGGTTCTTCATCAATTCATCGAAGCTTCCGGCTGTGCCCCAGCGTCCGGTGTTCACACGCATCGTCGGAATCCCCAGTGCGTACGACAACTCGATGCAGTGAATTGTGTGCTCTGTATTCTTCTTACGAACTTCCGGATCTGCAGAGACCCAGCCCTGGTGTGTGGAGAATCCGCACAGATCCAGGCCATTGACGAATGCTCTCTGCTTGATTTTCTGCAGGGTGGAATTCGACTCATCGGTCATTTGTCGATGCAGAATCTCGATGCCATCGAAGCCCCACTCAGCAGCAAGGTCAATGCACGTGTTGATGTCCCGAAGTTCTTCGCGATTAAATTGCCAGAACGAATA
>JBDKIW010000327.1:0-3185 GCA_039796955.1 Planctomycetota bacterium | reverse complement strand
CACCGCGTTGTGGGTTTCCTCGGTCGACTCGCCCCGCAAAAACGCCTGAGGGATCTCATCTGGGCCTTTCAACTACTCCATCAGATCGTCGACCACGCACGCCTCGTGCTGATCGGTGATGGCCCGCAACGCCAGGAACTTGAACGACTCGCCGAACGCTTCGGCTGCCGTTCACTCGTCCACTTCGCCGGACATCGCTCCGATGCTGCACAACTCCTCTCCGCCTTCGATGCGTTTGCACTCCCCAGCGAATTCGAAGGCATGTCCAACAGCCTGATGGAAGCCATGAGCGCCGGGTTGCCCTGCGTTGCCAGTGATATTCCCGCCAATCGGGAATTGATTACCGCCGGAGAAACCGGACGGCTCTTCCCACTCGGAAACTGCCCGGAACTGACCCGACAGCTGGCGAAGATCCTGTCAGATCCCGAATCCGCTCAAACTCTCGGATCACGGGCCGCTCGGCAGATTCATGACAATCACACCCTGCAGACCCTTGTTCAACAGCATCTGACGCTTTATCAGCAAATTCTCCGTTGAAATCCCGCGGAATCCAGGGTGTAATAACACACCTCCTGCCTGTAAGCAGT
Source organism: Planctomycetota bacterium (assembly GCA_039796955.1). Classification (GTDB taxonomy): domain Bacteria; phylum Planctomycetota; class Planctomycetia; order Planctomycetales; family Planctomycetaceae; genus SXXK01. Next base: position 2,598 of record JBDKIW010000327.1, on the reverse strand, counting down.
TGTGGCCAGTCGTCCTCGGGAATCGTTCAACCGGAATTCGGCTCATGCAGCATCCTCAGGAACACTTCGATGACTCGTCGCCCGAACCCATAGACGAGTTCCCAAACCATGGGCAGCCATCAGCCGGCTTTCCTGGTGATTCCCCGCCCACCCCACCACGCCAGTCAGCGCCCGGCCGCCGCGACGATCCATGGCAGACCCCCCAGGCCGCTGGCCATCGCAACGCTCCGCAGCAACGCCCGCCTCGAAAAAAACAAAGCGCACTTTTCGTCATTGCCACCGTCGTCCTCGCGACAGTGGTCGGTGTCATCGTATTCGCGGTCACTCTGTTGTTCACCTGCGTTGGTCTCTTCGCTGCTGTCAACGATCCCGGGTCCCCCAGCGATTCCCTGACACCGTTCACTTTCATGTTCCCGGTCATCACTGCAATCGCGGCAATTCTCCTCACCGGGGGCATTATGCTGGGACTGTACAGCCTGTTCCGTAAATAAGTAGACGCCAGAATCGCCCACACCGGAATGCAACGCTATCCGCTTGCCCCGCAGAATCTTTTCCAGCCATGCCGGCCGCGGTCTCAGCGCCTGCGAATCTTCTGAACGCTCAGCCTTTCAATACCTCACGAACAACGACCCCTTCCACATCCGTCAAACGACGCTCCAGCCCGTTGTAATAAAACGTCAGCCGCTCATGATCCAGGCCCAGCAGGTGCAGAATGGTGGCGTGAAAATCATGCACCGTCACAATGTTTTCTGAGGCTTTGTATCCAAAGTCATCCGTCGCCCCCCACGAAAACGGCGCTTTCACTCCCGCTCCGGCCAGCCAGCACGTGAACCCTTCCGGGTTATGATCCCGACCACTGGCTCCCTTCTGAAACGTCGGCATACGTCCGAATTCTGTGCACCAGACGACCAGCGTATCCTCCAGCAACCCACGCTGCTTCAGATCTTCCAGCAAGGCAGCCGTTGGCTGGTCAAAGACCGCTCCATGCTGGCTGTACTGCTGCTCAAGTACCTTGTGGCCATCCCAGTTACTGACGCCCTCACCACCGGTCTGGTAGGCCCCGTTGAACAGCTGCACAAACCGGACGCCCTGTTCCAGCAAACGTCGGGCAAGGATACAATTTTTCGCGTATTCCGCCTTCAGCGTATTCTCTGTATCTGTGGCCCCATAACGCTCCAGAGTCGTCTGCGATTCAGAACTGAGCTCCGCGACCTGCGGAATGCTCAGTTGCATACGAGCCGCCAACTCATAACTGGAAATCCTGGCCGCCAGTTCTGTATCACCGGGAAACCGCTGCAGATGCCGATCATTCATGCGTTTCAGAAAGTCTCTGGTGGATCGATCCCGGGACTCAGAGATCTGCTCAGGCCGCGACAGATTGCGAATCGGTTTCGAGGTGTTGAAGTCCGTGCCCTGAAAAGCCGCTGGCAGAAATCCGGGCCCCCAGTTGTTCACAGAATTCTGCGGCACTCCCCGCGGATCAGGTATCGCCACGTACGACGGCAGATTCTCGTTTTCTGTGCCCAGTGCGTAGGTCGTCCACGATCCCACACTGGGAAATCCATCCAGCGTAAATCCGGTGGACATGTAGTTTTCCCCGGGACCATGCGTGTTGGTTTTTCCCTTCATTGAATGCAGAAAACACATGTCATCCACAAGCGATCCCAGCTGAGGCACCAGGTCGGAAATCATCTTGCCGCTCTGCCCCCGGGGGCGAAATCGCCAGGGACTGCGAGTCAGGTTGCCCTGCTCTCCCTGAAACGTCACCAGCTTGTCCGCCCCGGGCATCGGTTCACCATGACGCTTCCAGAGCTCCGGCTTGTAGTCAAAGGTGTCCAGGTGACTGCAGGCGCCCGAACAGAATATGACCAGCACTCGTTTTGCAGCCGCTGACAAATGCGATGATCGCGCCGCAAAGGGATGGGCCGGATCAATTGTGGGGCGTATCGGCAGCTTGCCGCTGACCGTCCCCACCGGTGGCTCCTGAGCCTTCAACAGACCCTGTTCGGACAGCATCGCAGCCAGCGCAATGCTACTGAGTGCTGTAGGAGTGCTGCTGAGAAAACCACGGCGATTCAGCAGGTGCAGGTTGGCAGGAACGGTGGCAGGCGCTGACAGCATAGAAGTCACTCACTGGTCCCGAGTTAACACCGGGGAAACCCTGTCCACAGCCCGGGAAACTCCCGACCGCAGGGCCATCACCCACCCCGTTGCCACGCCTATGATAACGGAAAGACTCAGCCCTGAACACCACCCAATCTGAACTCCGATACCGGTTTCGTTCTGTCACAACGCGTCCCCTGCCCCGCTCCCACTCCGAAGAATGACTCTGCCCGCAATCCACACACTCACCGCTCACTGTCCGAATCATCCCGCAACCGCTAGCATCCGTGACGGACAACTGACTCCTGCCTTAATGCTCTCCCGGAGGCCTCTGGCCACGTGCATTTTCTGCGACTGGAACTCAATCACCACCTGCCCATCGCCGAAACCCTCGCGCGGTTTCAGGCAGACCCTTGTCTGCTGCTTCTGGACAGTGCCGCCCGCCATCGTGAACGCGATGCTCGCTACAGCGTTCTCACAGCAGACCCGGTGGCG
>JBDKIW010000326.1:0-12008 GCA_039796955.1 Planctomycetota bacterium | reverse complement strand
TTCCCAGACCCCAGGAGAGTCTTGACGGCCGACGTTTTCTCCAGGCTTCTTCGGTGACCGACACCAGCTTGTCTTCAAGCTGATTCGTGTAACTGACGATCCGCTGCCACTGGTCATCAGGAATTGAGCGACCGAAAAGCGTGTTCGCGCAGTTGACAATCATAGGGCCGCTATGAGTGTGCGATGCACAGATCACCACTCGATCTTCTGTCAATTCCAGTCGGTGTTGCAACTTATCGATGACCCGAAGCTTCAGATCATCCGGGATTCCCAGAGTATCGACGGTGAGGATAACGATTGTGTCCTGATCAGTGGATCCGATCGTCAGAGCTTTGGCAAAGAGGGGTTGCCGGACGCCTTCGGATTCTTCTGTTCGGCCACCAAAACCATTCAGACGAATGGCGGTGTTGGGCGTGATATCGACAGAAGCCACTCCTGCCTGATAGACATGGCCCTCCTGTCCGAAGGCCTGAGTGTGGAGGCCGGAGAATGTCAGCAGGAAGAGAAACAAAACAGGATACGACGCCTTCACTGGAGAGTCTCCTGTGGGTTCTGATGGGCACTAGCGTTGGCAGACCTCTTGATACGCGTTTTCGGTGAAAGCGTGGAGAACTGCAACCATGGTATCCGCTGGAATAGACGATTTTCAGGAGCGGCAGAGACCCGGCATCCTGGTGTGTCCCTGTGCGATATCCCCTTGGTGTGTCCCTGTGCGATATCCACGATATACCGGTGCAACATGAGCAGCAGAAGCCGGCAGATGATCGTCAAGTCTCTGGAAGTTGCTGATGATGCCCTGGACGCTGGCGATCTATGGGCAACCTTACCCCTCAGCCATCCTGAGTGGGTGAAAGACAAACAACTACGGTGGGACGGGGCATGAAAAGAGCAAACATCGCATTCCCTGATACTTCCGGGGACACAGCCGTCCCCGTTGTTTTTTGTCTCGGGACAGCTCAGGGCTGCTTGAGTCCCAGTATTTGCGTAGCAGCAACTGAACCTCAGCCTATTGCAGTGAGGTGTTCGGATACTTTTGGGGACACAGCAATGCAGGGGGATCATTCTGGGGAGGGGATCATTTTGGGGACACAGCATCTGTTGCGGGGACACAGCCGTCCCCATTGTTTTTTGTCTCGGGACACCTCAGGGCTGCTTGAGTCCCAGTATTTGCGTAGCAGCAACTGAACCTCAGCCGTATGCAGTGAGGTGTTCGTGCGGAGAATCCCACACTGAAGTCGATGCCTTATTCAGGTCGCCGGATGCATGCCTATCGAGCATTTCGCGAAGGGGCTATGCGCAGGCAGACCCGGAGCAACGTTGTCTGCACAGGAAGAGATTGACCCTGAAGGGCACTGATCACCAGGAATTCTTTGCCTGTGAATTGGCTGGCGGTGTCAGTAAAGCGGTCTCGCTGCGGGTCTGGCGTGGTTTAGGCGTTACTGCCTGCGGCTTGGTAGACTGAATTGCTGGCGCGTTTGGTGGCAGCCTGCGAGGCCCAGCATATTTGTGTGCCCGCGGGACGTGCGGCGAACGAGCCGCTGAGTGGGCGGGGCAGGGGCAGTACGGCAGGGAGACTCGGGAATCAGCAGAAGGCGAATAATCTCGCAGGCTTCAACAGTTTGTCAGCAATTCACGCACTCGCGGGCGTGGGCGAAAGCTCTGTGATTTGGTTGGCGATCGATATGCGTCGATCACATGAGCCTTGCCAGCGACAGAACTGAACAGGCGACCGAAATCCCGGATCACTTCACACCATGCTTCCGCGCTGATTTTCAGTTCAGCAAGCACGCGGTCAACGGTGCCTGTAGCGGGCACCGACTTTTTTCCACGCTGCTGTTGAGCCGACCACTCGAGCAATTCCAGATACTCACTGAGCGTGATGGGCAGAAAACCTTTGTCGCTGCAGCGAGTTCCCCGCGTATGAACCTGCGAGCCAGGCTTAGCCGAGTTTTCGCATAGGTCGACTGGTGCCAAATGTTCGCAGTTCAGCGCTGTTGAATCAGGCAAGGTCGAGTCCGTGCCATCATTCGTCCGTTCGACGCCGGAATTCTTGTCGGCCACATTGCGCGGTTTCCTTGTCTTCTGTCCTTTCGCTCTTCGATTGGCTGAGGTGAACACCGAGTTGTCGATACTGTCAGCAAGACCAGCGCGGATCGGATTGAGATCAATGTAGGCTGCACAGGCCAGAATCGCTGTATCATCCAGATTCTTGACAGCTTTGTAGCGAGCCTGCCAGAACTTTCCAACCTCTTCATCTTCCCGGTTGGCACGCTGAGCGATGTGCTGGCAAAGCAGTCGCATCCACCACGAAATATCACTGAGTCGGCGTCTGAGTTCCTCTACGCGTTTTTTGTCGTTGACCACTCGATTCATTTCAAATTCTGTTGGTTCAAGTGGCTGGCGATTTTTTCCACGTCGAGCCGGACACAGCATCAGCCAGCGACGGGCAACCTCCACATCATCCAATTGTTGTACGACATCCGGACGGGCTCGCAATTGCTGGTGAATATGGTTGTCGAGGATTGCGAAGGAGCAGATGTCGATAGCGAAGTATCGGGCCTGATCAGCCAACTGCTGCTCTACCCAGAGTTTGCGATGATCGTTGTTTTTCCTGCTGATCTTGTCGTATCCCAACAGAAAACAACGCCGAACGGTGCGACAAACCACGTGCACGATAGCGATGTCGGCGGAGGCAAAAATGTCTGCGCGAGCTAGTCGAGGCATTGAATTAATCCTCAGTAGATGTTGTTAAAACGGGAGTAGTAAATAATTGAATATCGCCTTAGTAGGTGCAAGTGCGATCCGGAGTTGGAGAGCATTTCCAGCAGGAATGTTTGAGTTTTGACGATTCTCAACACTCGACAGCCATTTTGTGGCGAATTGGCAACAGTATGAGCTTGGGAGAGACTCGTTTTCGAGGACGGTGCAACCTCGTGAGGGGGCGACAGGCTGGTCTCCTTCGTCTGAGTTGGTCAAGACGGCTGTCAAATCCCAGGTTTGGATTGGCAGAGCCCTAATCACGAAACCGAATCCCAGCGGCGTTATTCTGCGCCGTGCAGTGTCCCTGAGTTGATTTTTGCCACCAAAAAAGCAGTACTTTGCTGCAACGTGCTGTGTCCCCGGGCGTTTCCCACGGGGCATTTTTTCAAGGCTGACTGAGGCTTTTCGCCCGCCGTTTTTTGCAGTTTTCTCGAGTTGGTTTCCACTAACACATGCTGTGTCCCCTGACACTCCCACCCTGGGCGATTTTCCCGTGACACTAAGCTGATTTTCGAAGCCGACAACCAGTGGGCTTTGCTGCTATATGGTGTGTCCCCTAGTTGATTTTCCCCAACCGTCTGGTGTGTCCCTTGTGGATTTTTGGTGTGTCCCTTGTGAAATTTGCCAGGGCTTGTTGCGGGTTGGAGGGGTAGTGTGGGTGTGGTATGCTGAGGGATGACAGTGCCGTTGTGTTGGCGAGTTTTGGGATTTTGATGATGGTGTCAGATATGAGCAGTGCAGGTACCATGTGGCCGCTGGAGGCGATTCGCAGGCAGTTTTCCGGGCTCGCGCGTGTTCAGAATGGCGTTCCTGTGGCCGTTTTTGATGGACCGGCGGGAAGTCAGGTGCCTGAGTGTGTGGTGGATGCGGTCTGTCAGTATCTGCGGAGAACCAACTGCAACCGCGGCGCTGCGTTCGCAACAGCTCGGGAATCGGATCGAATCCTGACCGAGGCGCATCAATGTGTGGCGGACTTTCTGGGAGCAGACGATCCGGACTGCGTGATTTTTGGTCCGAACATGACAAGCCTCACGCTACAGCTCAGCCGTGCATTGGGAAGAACATGGAAGCCGGGCGACGAAATCATTGTCACTCGGCTGGATCACGATGCCAATGTCACTCCATGGGTACTCGCCGCACGTGATGCCGGAGTCGTGGTGCATCACGTGGATCTGCATCCCGAGGATTGGACTCTGGATTGCGAGGACTACGCTCGGAAGCTGTCTGATCGAACCCGACTGGTGGCTTTGGGGATGGCGTCGAATGCCACTGGAACGATCAATCCAGTGCAGAAGATGGTACGCATGGCACATGATGCGGGGGCTCTGACGTTCGTGGATGCGGTGCATTACGCTCCGCACGGACGAATTCAGGTGAATGAACTGCAGTGTGATTTTCTGGCTTGTTCTGCCTACAAGTTTTTCGGGCCCCACGAGGGAATTCTCTGGGGGCGACGGGCGTTACTGGAGAGTATTCGGCCCTATAAGCTTCGGCCTTCGCCGGAAGTTCTGCCGGGGCTCTGGATGACAGGAACTCAGTCCCACGAGGCTATTGCCGGGACGGCAGCAGCGGTTGAGTACCTGGCATCACTGTCAGCTCTGCTGCCCGGGGGAGTCGCGACTGCCACGGCGACTCGATCTGAAAAACTTGATGTCGTGTTTGCAGAATTGCGGGACTATGAGCGATCGCTGACGGAGGTGATGCTGTCAGGTTTGCAGACTGTTCCAGGAATCCGTATTCATGGAATCCAGGCTCCGGACCGTCTTGATGAACGGGTCCCGACATTTTCATGGACCTTTGCGGATTGCACTCCGCGACAGGCGGCTGAATTCCTTGCAGAGCAGGGGGTGTACGTCTGGAATGGCAATCACTATGCCTTGCCGTTCACTGAGGCCGCGGGGCTGGAGCCAGGTGGTACCATTCGGGCGGGTGCTTTGCATTACAATTCTGTTGAGGAAATTCAAAGACTGGTGCGTGGACTTCGAAAAATGCGGGGCGCAGATTTCTGAGCCTGCCGATAATTCAGCAGAACTTTGTGCTCGTTCATGGCAAAGGTCTGCGGGCGAGTGGTAAGCAGGGAACGTTTCTGCAGCGAAACAGCAGGCTCTGGAAGCCTCCCTGATTTCCATGCACTGTTCCTGAGTTGCTGCTACGGGGGCAGTCCTGACCCGTAAAACGGGCCATTTCCGGATCCTCGCTACGAGAATCAGATGTCGCAAACTCTCTCAGGTTCTCTACCGATGTCGGCAAAGCCAAAAATTGTCGCGGTGATGCCCGCCTACAACGCAGCTACCACTCTCGAACGGACCCTGCAGGATATCCCGTCGGGAACGGTTGACGAGATTATTCTGGTGGATGACTGCAGCAGCGATCGCACCGTAGAGCTGGCTCAGTCACTTGGCTTGACTGTGATTCGGCACGAGCGGAATACCGGCTACGGCGGAAACCAGAAGACCTGTTACACGGAAGCCCTGAAGCGAGGGGCTGATATTGTGGTCATGATCCATCCGGATTATCAGTACGACAGCCGGGTGATTCCCATCGCGGCGGAGTTGATTCGGATCGGCAATGTGGACGTCATTTTAGGATCGAGGATTCGCACGCGGGCAGAGGCGCTGGAGGGCGGAATGCCCGCCTGGAAGTACGTGGCAAATCGCTGTCTGACAATCTTTGAAAATATCGTCCTTGGGCAGAATCTGGGTGACTTTCACAGCGGATTTCGGGCTTATCGGCGGTCCGTACTGGAGACTGTGCCCTGGCGTGAAAACTCAGACGATTTTGTGTTTGACACCCAGTTCCTCGCTCAGGCTGTCTTCTTTGGTTTCCGACTGGGCGACATTCCTGTGCCCGTCAGATATTTCAGTGAGGCCAGCAGCATCAATTTCCGCAGAAGCACGCGTTATGGCTTACTGACGTTGTGGGTCATGCTGCTCTACTGGTTCAATCGCCTCGGAATTCTGCGTTCGGCAATTTTTCGTCACCAGCGCGAAGCCCGTGTCTGAACGAACTGTTCTTTTTGCTGGTCATCCCGCCACATCGGCTGGTCCGATCCCTGTTGAGTCACAGGGACGATGACCTGATTGTGCGCTGGAGTTTCGCGATGTCAGGCAAGCGGAGTCAGTTGGTGTTTCCAGCGTTCCGGCGATACGCGTGGGGAAAAACAGACCGCATTGCTGCTGTCTCCGTGAAACTGAAAGCACTGAAATCCCTGACTGCGAAGGAAGGTCTTCAATTCCTCTGCGGAACTTCCAAATCGGCGAAGGGTGTGGTCGAGGATCTCGACGTAGAGGCAATCAATGTGCGGTAGCACCTCGATTGCCCCACGCAGCACCTCCATCTCAAATCCCTCGACATCGAGTTTCATCAGATCGACATGGTTGATCTGTTGCTGACGCAGCAGTTCTGTGAGGGTCATGCAGGGAACTTCAATCCCCGTGGCTCCCGTCAGTGAAACGCGGTTGTTGTCATCCTTGCGTTTTTCATCCGTGAAGCAGACTGTACCGGTACGTGAACCCAGCGCCACATTGAGCGCCGTCACATTGGTGAACCCGTTCACACGGATGGTTTCCTGAAGATTCAGGAACGTCTGCGGATGTGCTTCAATGGAGCAGACTCGGCCAGTTTCGCCAACGGCCAGCGACGAGGCTGCGCTGACACAGCCAATGTTCGCCCCGACATCCACCATGTTCGCGCCGGGTTTGAGGTAATCGCAGGCAAATTCTTCTGCCCGATCAATCACATCGGGCTTTACCCAGTAGGTCAACGCCATGTTGCTCTTCGGGAAGAAGGGTACTGTGTACTGTGAGCGGCGTAACTGAAGTCTGCTGGAAAATCCGGTTCGTTGAAGGGCATAGCCCACCATCGCCTGAAAAGGACGTTCCAGCTTGGGACTATTGGATCGAACGATTCTCTGCAGCAGGTTCATTTGCTCACTCCTTCGAGCACTCGGAATCACTGGACAGCGCGATCAGAGCGCTGAGTCTCCGTGTTAGGGAACAGGATTCCGATCACACACGGTGTTCCGGAACCAGCGTCATCAGGGCGGGACGGCCGAATGCTTTGGGGGCGACCGACCGGCATTATCTGCTGAAGATTTCCCGGCTATCTGCCGAAGTATCCGCAATTTGCCCGAATTGAGTCAATATGGCTGCTTGAGGATTGCGGGATCGGTTCCGGAAGCAATTGGATCCACAGAGAATTCCCGAGCCCTGGATCCCTGAGTTTTCGGGAGCTGGATACGGGAATGAAATCTCCTGCACGAAGACACATGAGCGTGGTGATGGTTCAGGTGAAACTCAAGAGGCGTGTTCCCCGCGGTACGTGAAAAAAGGCATCGCGGTGGAGCCACCTGCGATGCCTTTGGGATTGGGCGTAATTAGTCCGAATTTACCTGAGTTGGAACCATCGAGCAGGATGTGTCTTGCTGTCCGTGTTGTGCATCAACCGCCAAGTTGACGGCGAATTTCGGCCGCTCCGGCAGCAATGGCCTCTTCCAGTTTCTCAATCAGCTTTGCTCCGGCTTCTGCCATATCCGGTCGACCACCACCACCACCGCCGGCGACGACCGCAGCGGCCTTCACGACATTTCCTGCGTGGAGGTTGCGGTCTTTCACCAATGGCTTACTGACAGCAGCAATCAAGGCCACTTTGCCCTCGATTTCAGCTCCGAGGATCAGAGCGATGGGACTGTGTTTTTCTCGCAGCTGGTCCGCGTAGTCTCGGAGGGCTTCCCGACTGACATTTTGCAGCGAACTCGCAACGATGCGAATCCCGGAGACTGTGTCTGCATTGGCCACAAGTCCACCGAGTGCGTCGGCAACTGAAGCGGCCGTCAGTTCTGCCACCTGGCGGTTGAGGGTTTTGATTTCATTTTGCAGCAGTTCGATCCGCCCCGGGAGTTCTGCGGCCTGTGGGGCTTTGAGCTGTCGCTGCAGTCGCGCGATCAGCTCATCGGTTTCACGTCCTCTCTGGATTGCCCCCGGTCCGGTGATGGCCGTGATTCGGCGGACGCCCTTCGCAACGGGTTCCTCAGACACGATGCGGCAGAGACCGACCTGTCCTGTATTGGAAAGGTGCGTGCCGCCACATAGTTCCACACTGAAATCACCCATCGTGACGACTCGTACTTCGTCGGGGTATTTTTCTCCGAACAGCGCCATGGCTCCCTTTTTTCGAGCTTCTTCGATGGGCAGCAATTCGGTGCTCACCTGCACGCCACTGGCGATACAGTCATTGATGATGTCTTCGACCTGGTAGAGTTCGTCCTGGGTGAGTGCCTGGTGATGGGCGAAGTCAAATCGTAGTTCGTCGCGCTGGACTCGAGAACCTCGCTGGGTCGCATTTTTTCCAACCGTGCAATGCAACGCGTGGTGGAGAATGTGAGTGGCTGAGTGAGCGCGGCGAATACCGGCGCGGCGATCGGCATCCACGTGGGCGGTCACGTTCTGCCCTTCAGACAATCGACCGCGGATCAGGTGACCGACATGAATCCAGAGGTCTCCGTCTTTCTGAGTGTCGACGACGCTGAATTCGAAACCTTCAGCGGTGAGTGAGCCTGTATCGCCTACCTGACCACCGGATTCTCCGTAGAAGGGAGTGCGATCGAGGGCCACTCCGATTGGTTCTTCGTGTCCTGCGGCATTGAATTCGGACACAAGTTCGCCACCGGAGATGATCCCGACGACGCGACAGTCTGCCTGCAGAGAGTCGTATCCGAGGAATCGTGTGCCTCCCTGTTTTTTCAGGGAATCAATCGGCCCGGCGCTCATGACGGAATCTGCGAAGGCACCGCTGCCGCTGGTGGCTTCGTGGCGCCGTCGTGCTTTTTCGTAACCGTCGCGATCGACAGACAACTGGTTCTGCGAAGCGAGTGTTTCGGTGAGTTCGATCAGGAATCCGTAGGTCTGATGCAGGTCGAAGGCATCTTCGCCGGAGATGATTCCTGTGGATTTGGCGCGGGACGCGAGTTTCTCGAAGCGAGGCAGTCCGCGGTCGACGACATCAAGAAACTGTTCTTCCTCGGCACGGATCACGTTGGAAACCGTTTCCACTGTTTCTGCGATCTCGGGGTAGGGGACCTTCATGCCTTCGACAATTGCGGGGACGAGACCGTGCAGGAATGGTGTTTTCTGGCCGAGGAGGTAACCTTCCATGGCGGCTCGCCGCAGCAGAAGGCGGACGATGTAATTGGCTTTGTCTGGTCCCGGGATGGCGCCTTCGTGGATGGCAAACGTGCAGGCGCGTACATGGTCGGCAATACGTCGGCAGGCGCGGCCATGTGCGGCATCGTAGGAGTACTTCAGTCGCAGAGCGTCTGCGGCTGCGATGCACATGGGCTTGAGGATGTCGATTTCGAAATTGCTGAGGACCCCCTGCAGACAGGACGCGCAACGTTCCAGTCCCATCCCGGTGTCGATGTTTTTCTTCGGCAGTGGATCGAGGTTATTGGGCGGATTGCCCATGCGATTGAATTGAGTGAAGACGAGATTCCAGATTTCGACCGGTTTGGTGGCGCCTGGAGCGAGGTAATAGATTTCGGAGCAGGGACCGCAGACACCGTCGGGGCCCTGAGAAGGTGCGGATGCGGGCCAGAAATTTTCGGATTCGTCGCAACGGCTGATGCGATCTGCAGGCAGGCCAATCTCCTGATTCCAGATATTGAACGCCTCGTCATCATCCAGGTACACGGTGACGGTCAGGCGTGAAGCATCGAGGTGCAGCCACTTCGAACTGGTCAGGAATTCCCACGCCCAGTGAATTGCTTCGCGTTTGAAGTAGTCGCCGAAGGAGAAGTTGCCGAGCATTTCAAAGAACGTGTGGTGGTAGGCTGTCACTCCTACATTGCCGATGTCACCCGTGCGGAGACACTTCTGGCTGGTGGTGGCCTTTGTGAATTCCAGCGGACCAATTCCCAGAAACTGGTTTTTGAATTGATTCATGCCGGCTGGAGTGAAGAGGACGGTCGGGTCATCCTTCGGAATCAGCACGTCACTGGGACGACGAACGCAGCCTTTAGCTTCGAAGAAGGACAGATATTTTTCACGCAGTTCGTCAGTCTTCATGATTTTCACAGTCTTTGGCAGAAGAGCGATGTTTGAAGCCGCGGAAACTGCTGTGTGCAGTATTGCGGCTGTATTTTTCTGGTCCGACGGAATAGTGTCCTGACGCCGGATAGCCGAAGATTCTCGGGCATCACCAGCAGAGCTTCAGGTCGACACGCCCTGTGCGTCACTGTCCTGAGTTCAGAAACGTGACTCCAGGCTGGTCAGAGCGTTTTCCGGAGAGACCGAACCTGGGCACACGGCCGTTTGGAGACACCGGAACCGGCGATCCAGCGGTGTTTGAAGTCCGCCCAATCGTATGCGCGTAGTTTATCGGTTTTCGTTGGAGATGCACGTCATACGGGGTTGCCTTTTCCCTGGGGATTCCGCGGTGAATTCGCGGTTTTCGGTTTTGTTGCGGTTCATTTTGGCTGGCAAGGTGTCTCTGCCATCACGGAGGTCTGAAGTCATCACGGTGAACGGCAGGTTGATTGGCCGGGAACGGGCGATCTTTTCCTGACGGCCTGTCGATCTGGTCATTTGAATTCTGATAGCAGAATTCACGGATTTCAGTAGACTCACCGGGCTTTGGATACGCAGGATGTCGCGCGGCGGGCTGCGGGGCCGCGCGGGACCTTTTGTGGTGTTTATCGCTCAGCCCCTTCAGTTTCCTCTGGGTGGGATGATTCCAGGTGCTGATTGATCGGAAACTGCGTGCACAGGATCTGCAGTTGTTGAATGAGAAGGTTGCCGGGTCAGAGGCCTGGTTTGCAGGAGTTGAGTGCTCATGGAAATGCTGGGAATTGTTGTCATCTCGGGAATCCTGCTGACAATCGCTTATTTCACCTACGGCCGCGTATTGAGTCGTTTGTTTGAGTTGAACGATCGTGTACCGACTCCGGCGGTCTCCATGCGAGATGATGTGGATTATTTGCCGTGCGATGCCGGGCCGTTGTTGAATCAGCACTTTTCAGCGATTGCCGCGGCGGGTCCGATTGTGGGCCCCATTCTGGCGGGGATTGCCTTTGGCTGGCTGCCGGCTCTGCTGTGGATTCTGTTTGGATCGATCTTTATTGGAGGAGTGCAGGATTTTGCTGCACTGGTGGCATCCATTCGGCATCGAGCCAATTCCATTATTGATGTGGTGCGGGTGCATATCAGCCAGCGGGCGTATCTCCTGTTTCTGGTCTTCGTCTGGATGGCGCTGGTCTATATTGTGGTCGCGTTCACCGACATTACGGCGAACATGTTCGTGGGGGCTCTGGATCTGCAGTCCGGGCGAACCTACTCGTCCGTCTCGGAAGCGAGGGCAGATTCCGAGGCGACCATGCTGGTTCAGTCGGGTGGCGTCGCAACGTCATCACTGTTGTATCTGATGTTGCCGCTGGTGATGGGATTGCTGGTGCGGAGCGGGCGGATGTCGATGTGGACGGCCACGCTGGTCTTCAGTCCGCTGGTCATTCTGGCGATTCTCGTGGGGCCGATGATTCCATTGAATGTGGACGAACTGGTCCGCGCCTGGGATCCTTCTCTGACACCGAAGGAAGCCGCGGTACTGGCTGTTCGTGGCTGGGACGTGTTTCTCCTTGTGTATTGCGCGATCGCGTCCGTGACTCCGATGTGGTTGCTGCTGCAACCGAGGGGGCAGTTGGGGGGCTTGTTTCTTTACGGGGCACTGGGGGCCGGGGCACTGGGATTGATTATTGGTGGATTCCTCGGCGGGCAATCGATTCAGCAGCCGATGTTTCGCGGCTGGGTGGATGCCAAGGTCGGTCCGATGTTTCCGTTTCTGTTCATTACGATTGCCTGTGGGGCCTGTTCCGGTTTCCATGCATTGATTGCTTCGGGAACCACCTCCAAGCAATTGCGTACGGAACGGGACGCACGCACGATTGGTTATGGCGCGATGTTGCTGGAGGCGATGGTGGCGATTGTGTCGCTGTGCTGTGTCATGCTGTTGCCCCTGAATTCTGAACTGACAAAGGCCAGCCCGAACTTCATCTATGCCAATGGGATCAGCACGTTTCTGGAGTTTGTGGGGATCCCACGCAGTGTAGGGCTCGCCTTTGCCCTGATGGCCTTCAATACCTTTGTTTACGACACGCTCGATGTCTGTACTCGACTGGGACGTATGATTCTTCAGGAATTGATGGGGTGGCAGAGCAATGCGGGACGCTGGGTATGCACGCTGCTGACCGCCGGGGCTCC
>JBDKIW010000325.1:0-4610 GCA_039796955.1 Planctomycetota bacterium | reverse complement strand
ACGATGGGCATGGTCAGAGTACGTGGATGCGTGGAGTTATCAGCAGAATGTTTCTGACTCAATGTGACTGCTCCCGCTGCTGTGTTGTGTGACAGGCTGACCCTGCGATGTATGGAAGAGCATGGCGGGGCGTGGCGAGTAAGTCCAATGATGGGCCGGGTTTTTCGGAGATTTGTGTGGGGTGTTTCGTTCCCCTGGTGGATTGTCTTCGGGTGATTCTGCCGTCAGAATGGAGGCTCAGAATCCATCGCGGGCCCAGCGACTGGTGACTCACACATCCGCTCAGACTCCGGTCTGATCGAATTTGGATTGCTTGTGCCATGACAGAGCGAAAAATAGGTCCGTTTCTTGTTGAAGCCCGGATAGGCGCCGGGGGCATGGGTGTTGTCTACAGGGCGATTCATGAAGAATCCGGACGTGAGGTCGCCCTGAAGGTACTGCCACCGGGGTTGACGGATGATCCGCGGCTGCTGAAGCGGTTTGAGCGGGAAATGGAGATTCTGAAAAAGCTGTCGCATCCGAATATCGTGCAATACTTCGGGGGCGGACTGCACGATGGCCAGCGCTGGTACGCGATGGAGTACATCGATGGCGGCTCGCTGCAGGATCTTCTGAAGCGTCGGGGGCGACTGACACCTGAACAGACTCTGCAGGCGGCTCGCCAGCTGTGTTCCGCCCTGGAGCACGCGCATAACGCCGGCATCATTCACAGGGACCTGAAACCGGGCAATCTGTTTTTGTCCCGAAAGGGAAAGCTCAAGCTGGGCGATTTTGGAATTGCCCGTGATACTGAGGCCACAGCGCTGACAGCGGCCGGCAAGACTGTTGGCACCTATGCCTATATGGCACCTGAGCAGATTCAGGGCAGCAATGCCATTTCCCGAAAGACGGACCTGTATGCGACAGGATGTCTGCTGTTTGAGTTGTTGACGGGGGAAACTCCGTTTACTGCGGAGAATCCGGCACAGATGATGGTGGATCACCTGCAGAGTATTCCGTTTGATGTGCGGAGCAAGTGTCCGGAATGTCCTCCGGAATTGAGCGCACTGATTGCGCGGCTGCTGGAAAAGGACCCGGAAGATCGCCCTTATGATGCCCTTGCGGTGCATACGGAGCTGACGGAGATTTATCGCCGGTTGCAGCAGGGCATCACTGAGGTGTCCTCGCATTCGCTGAAGACTGCTGGTGTGGTCAGCGGCACAACGGTGGATCCGGTGACCGGCGCCGTTCAGCCTCCGAAAAAACGCCGCCGAAAAAAACGCGGTGCGTTCTACGAACAGACGTGGTTTCTGGTGACCAGTCTGGTGTTGCTGGCCCTGCCAGTGCTCTGGATGCTGCGGGGGCCCGGTGAAGAAGCGTTGTACAACAGTGCCAGAGACATGATGGCTCGTGGCGATGCCGTGGCGATGGACGACGCACGGCGTCTGTACCTGCTGCCCTACCTCAGAAAATTTCCCGAGGGCCAGTATGCGTCGCAGATGACTCAGTGGCTGACTGATGTGGAAGTGGTCAAGCTGGACGTGCAGGCCGAAAAACGGGCGCGTGCCGGACGTGAAGGTCGCAATGCGTTTGAAAAGTCCTGTGTGGCTGCCATTCGCGTGGAACTGGACGAGACTCGAAATCCCCTCGAAGCACTGGAACTTTATCAGGGTTTTCTGGAACAGCTGGCGGAACCTGTTGCGGCCCTGGTGACGTCGCCGGCGGTTCAGGAAGTCACCGCTGAAACGGCAATCGAGAATGCCGTGTTCTGGAAGGGGGTGGCCGAGCGGCGACTTTCCGCCGGCAGAAGCCGCTTCCTGAAAAATGCGGAGAAATTCGAATTTCTCCGCAGACGTATGGAAGAGGCTGAAAAGCTGCTGGTCTCTGAATCACAGCCCGCGGCCTTGCTGATCTTTTCACGATTTCGTGCTATCTTCCGGGGAACGGCAGAACTGGAGCCATGGCTGGAATACGCACGGTACCGTAATGATCTGCAGCCAGCCGAGATGCCGGTACCGCAAAAGGCGACGGAACCCGGCGTGTAAGTCGGGCTGGGGCGCCGAACCTGTATGACCGCGAAAAGGATGCTGCAGGTTCTGTCATTCGGACCCGCGAAGTTGGCTGCGGTGAAGTACGACGGGTGTGATTGAACGAGTGATTGTTCGGGGCCTGTCAGTGGACCGAGGCAATCGGGAGTTAGAACTGAGGACTTGATGACGTCATTTATTGAGCAGACGCGGCGTGTGGAATTTGTGGAAACCGACATGGCCGGGATTGTGCACTTTTCCCGATTCTACATCTGGATGGAGCAGATCGAGCATGAGTTTTTCCGATCCATCGGATTGTCGATCATGCAGAAGCTGGACGACGGAACCGTAATCGGGTGGCCTCGCGTGTCTGCGCAATGTCGGTTTGAGTCTCCGGCGAGGTATGACGAATTGGTCACGGCACGGCTGACAGTGCAGCGGATTGGCGTGAAATCGCTCACATTTGATGTCGTCTTTCGGCGGGGTGAGAAAATTCTGGCCCGGGGCTCGATGAAAACGGTTTGCTGCCGTC
This sequence comes from Planctomycetota bacterium, assembly GCA_039796955.1. Lineage (GTDB taxonomy): Bacteria > Planctomycetota > Planctomycetia > Planctomycetales > Planctomycetaceae > SXXK01. The sequence continues at coordinate 2,072 of JBDKIW010000325.1, read as the reverse complement.
TGCGTCCCGGCCACGAACTGGAATCACTGGAAATTCCGGAGTTGTACCTGTCACGCATCGAAGAGCATTCGGAAGCATCCGCACGCTGACTCTGTGCACAGATCGTGAGGGATTGAAGTCTGAAGTGTGGTGCCACCTGACGTTTGGAAACCGGAATTTCCAGATTAGGATACCGACTTGACGGATTTCAGATCACGGGCCCAGCTATTTCCCGAGAATCAGCGAACTGCCCCAATCCACCGTTGTCACTGGTTACGAAAAGTCATCAGAATTTTCGATCTCACCGGATCCACATTGCTCCCCTTCCCACCCTCCAGAGAACTCTTGCTACGGCGAAACACCAATGGCCACAGGAACTGCCCGGGTTTTTCAGGCGACGACAGCTTTGGAGCGGGCCAGCGAGCGGCCAGAGTTCTCCATTCATTTCCAGGATGAGCCGGAGTCAAATTCTGTCCGGGATCTGATTGCGGTTACAGAGCCTCATTCGCTGCGCACCTTCACTCCCAGTCAGGCGGTGCTGGCAAAATCCGCAGGCTGTTTTCACTGGACGCCGGAAGGACGGCGGCTGTACGACTTCACATCCGGTGTGCTCGTCGCGAATCTCGGACATAACCCGCGCCGCTGGATGCAGCGATTTGTGCGCTACATGGGCTGGAATTCTGCCGAGTATTCCGGGTCAGAGGACGGTTACTTTCAGGCGCCGACGCTGACCGCTTACAACGCGATCACGCCTCTGGAAGCCGAAGCCAGTCGGCGACTGGTCGCCAACCTCCAGGCGTCCGTTGGGGGCAACCGTCTGCAGACCGTGATCTGGGCGGCATCGGGATCCGAAGCGGTTCAGAAAGCCATCTGGGCCTGTATGCGTCATGATCCAGCAAGGCCCGGCATTCTGGCGACGCGTTTTGGATTCCACGGCAAAAAAGGACTCAGCGGAGCCGTGACAGGGTCCGAATCAGATCCTGAGCGGGATCCCCGGGTGCGTTTCATTACGTTTCCCAGAGAAGAATGTTCGGATGTCGATCACCCTGCGAAGAGTTTTCAGCCGGAGTGGTACCTGGAAGAGCTGGAACGAATCTGGGCCGAGTCTGCAGGTACCATTGGCTGCCTGATTACGGAGCCCTACCTTGGCGGCGGCGGCAGTTACCATCCTCCCAAAGCCTACCTGCAGTTGCTGCAGAAGTTCTGCCGTGAGCGGAACATCCTGTTCATTCTGGATGAAGTCCAGGCCAATTTTGGTCGGACAGGCTGTATGTACGCGTTCGAAACCTACGGCATCGAACCGGACTTTGTCTGCCTTGGAAAAGGACTGGGCAACGGAGTTCCCGTCAGTGCGGCTGTCGGGCGGCGAGATATCTGTGATCCAATGGGGTACGGCGCCACTTCGGATACATGGAGTGCCAATCCGCTGTCGTCTGCGGCCGTCCTGGCGACGCTCGACGAGTTTGAATCGACAGATGTGCTGGAGAAGGCACGGGGCCTGCATCACATTGTGCTGAATGGTCTGAAGAAACTGCGTCAGACCGGTCTGGTGGTTAAGGTGCGTGGTGAGGGAATGGTTTTCGGAATCGAATGCGGCCCCCACCATGGCCGAACACCGGCTCAGACGGCCAATGCGATTGTAGAACGCTGCTATCGCGGGAATGCTCAGGGCGAAGGCATTCACCTGCTGGGGCCGCTGGCCGGATGTGTGCTTCGGGTCAGCCCGCCTCTGACCATGTCTCAGGCAGACGCTGAGCACTCGATGCGGCTGCTGTTTGACCTGTGCAGTGATGTCGCTGCCAATCCCTGATGTCCCGCGGCCCACACGGCCTTGATCGTCAATCTTCGTGGCGATGTCCTGCGCATCACGTGTATCTTTTTGATTCGTGGTGATGTCGATTTGATGTCGCTGGTCGATCGGTCGGCTGGCGTGTGGGTTGAATTTGCGTCGTATTTTGCGAGGTTTTTGATTGTCGTGCAATTGGCACGTCGTTCGCCATTCTTCAGAGACGAATCCCGGACACACGTCTGGTGTGGTTCACAGGGGGATTCGGGGGCAGAAAGAATTCTGGTACGCCAGGGTTCGCAATGTC
>JBDKIW010000324.1:0-10310 GCA_039796955.1 Planctomycetota bacterium | reverse complement strand
GTAATGTCCAGCGCGGCGCGACGTGCAAGCACTCGCCGATCGGCTTCGTTCGCGGGTTCCAGTCCCGCGGCCAGCAGTTGCTGCAGTACGAATCTGTCAATCGGATTGGACTGCCAGTGTGCCCAGCGCTGTTGCAGGTCGGCCGGAACTTCCGGGACCGGTGCCTTCTCCGGGGGCAGCAACGACCAGTGTGCCTGATACTGAGCGCCCCCCTGAATCCATTCGGCCAGTCGCTGTTTCTGAATGGCCGACAGCGGTTTCTTCACCTCCGGCGGCGGCATGACCGTTTCCGGATCATCCACATGGATGCGTCGGATGATCTCACTGGCATCCGGGGCGCCGGGCACGATCGCTCCACCCTGCAGGGCCGCGTCGCGCTGGTCCAGTCTGAGGTCTGCTTTGCGGCTGGCACTGTCCGGCCCGTGACATGAGAAGCAGTGCTCAGCGAGAATCGGACGAATATCCCGGTTGTACTCGACCTGATCCGCCAGTCCAGGGGCCGTCAGCCCCAGCAGCAGACACAAGGCAGCCAGAGAGTTCGAACAAATCCGCATGGAAGACGACTCCGTGGAGGGATGGGACGCAGCGAGTCACTCGCTGAATTCCGGGAACTGTGCATCACGCCATGTCGACATTCTGACGGCATGGCTGGCGTTTGTGTCCCAAAACTCCGGCGAATGCGCCCCCGATTATCAGGGACGGGAATGTCATGTCAGCGGCAGGAAAGCCGTGGATTTTCAGTGTATTTTGCGTTTTTACGCAGAGGCTGCTGTGTCCCCGAGGAAATCTTTTCTGTGGGGGATTAGGAGTAGCGGGGTGGTTTTGCTCCGGATTCCGGAAGGCGTTCAATTTCTGTACGTCCGGCAAGATGCGAAAGCGTGCGCGGGGAAACGGGGAATCTTCGTGAAAAAGAGGCTGTTTTCCCACAAGGCAACAAACTCCCGTTGCGAGTTTGTGACTCAATCAGAAAGATGCATTCCAGCACAGGGTTCGGAGCGTTGATTCCAGTCATTTGATGGACGATGCCGGGTTGCACAGACGATGATTGGCAATGGCCATGCTGTGTCTCCCCCTCAGGTCTGCAGTTTCTTCAGTCAAGGCAATTCAGCGGCATGTCAGAGCGTCGGTCGCGTCGAAAAGTCCGTCGAACACGCGTTTCGGTTCACGCCGAAGAATCGCGTCCTGCGGCGATCTGCCTGTGGCTTTCCGTACTGGTGGCCTCGGCCGCTGTCGCTGTCTCTCCCTGGTTCCTTGGAGGCAACATTCCGCATGCGCGTCTGCTGTTGCAGTTGGCGGCCGTTGTCGCGTCGGTCCTGAGCCTGTTGGGGTGCTGGCTGGATCAGCGACTGCCGCAGCGACTGCCCCACAGCGTGATCGCTTTTCTGGGGCTGGCCGCACTGGCCGGTCTGCAGCTGCTGCCGATTTTTGAACATCCGGCTCTGGCGATGGATCGAGCGGTCTTTCACGAGTTGGCCAATGGCGTTCCGGCGACCGTGGATCTGCCGTCGGGGCAGGGTTGCGCCCGGACTGTGATGCCCGGGGAAACCTGGCTGGCGCTGACCATGTTTCTCACGATGGCACTGCTGGCGATGGTGTTCGTTGCCACCACAGGCACTGTCGGGCGAATGGTCACGGCCGCTGGTTCGCTGGTCGTGAGTGCTGTTCTGATGGCCGTCATGGGGCTCAGTCAGCAACTGGGTTCCGTGGAAGTTGTCGTGGGCAATCAGTGGAAAATCAGCAACTCTCCGCCTTTCGGTTGTTTCGTCAATCCCAACAATGCCGCGGGCTGGATGATGATCAGTCTGTCCGCCGCATTGCTGTGCTCGGGCGTTTCCTTTGGCAAGACACCGGAGCGTCCTGTCGCGATGCAGCGTCGGATGGACTGGAAAGAGCGGTTGGGCATGACGGTCGGCACCATCGCGCGACAGATCGGTGGCATGACGCCGGCGCAGATTGCCACGTCGCTCGCCTGCGTGCTGCTGCTGGGGGCGATTGCCGGAACATTGTCTCGTGCGGGAATCGCCGCGGGATGTGTGGGGGCCATCAGTTTCTTTGCCAGTCGGATTCGCACGCAGCGCTGGCTGCTGGCCTTGTGCGGGATGCTGTTGATGCTGCTGCTGGCCGGTGGTTTTCTGCTGCTGCTGGATCTGGATACGCCGATCCTCTCGGAACTCAGTACACTCAAGGATCCTGTATCAGCGTCCACCATTCGCGTGGTGCACTGGGGCGATACGCTGGCTGCGATTCTGGACTTTCCGCTGCTTGGCAGCGGCCTGGGGGCTTACAGTTACGCAAACCTGCCGTACCAGCGGCACTTCACCGGATGGTGGTTTGAGCACGCGGACAATCAGTACTTTGAAGTGCTTGTGGAAGCCGGGCTGGTGGGGCTGTTGTTTTACGGACTGATTGCCTGGAGTGCCGCGCGAACCGCGTTGCGACTGGCTTTTCCCGGCGGTGACTCCGGCGTCTATGTTCGTCGTCGCTATGCCGACTGGACGGGTTCCGCGATGCTCTGCCTGCTGTTTTCACTTGCCGGCCAGTTGTTCTTCGACTTCAGCATCAGCCTGCCGTCGGTGCTGGCTGCGCTGGTGATGATGCTGGCCATTCAGGACCGTCGACTGGTTGAAGTGCAGACGCTCGCCGCACGCACTCCGCAGCAAACGCCCGATTCCGATGGAGAAGTGGACGCTGAAATTACATCCCGGTTGGGCTGGCTATCCGAGTTCCAGCCCTGGCTGATCAGTGGAGTCTGGCTGCTGACGATTGGGGCCACCGCGGTACTGGTGCCGGATACCCGCAAAGCTGTCGCCAGCTATGAAGCCTATGCACCGGCGCGACGCATGATTGATCGTCCTCACCCGGATGTGCTTGCGGAATACGGGGACTCTGCATTGGCTGCTCTGAAAGCGGCTCTTCCCATTCGCCCCGAGGACGAAAATGTGCAGCGACTGCATGTGCAGTTGATGCGCGTCATGGCTCAGCGGGAACTGTATCTCAACGCCACGGCCGGTACCAAAGTGCCACTGCAGGATCGGCGGAACGTGCTGGCCCGCCTGGAGACCTCGGAGTACGCGATTCGGTACCTGTCGCTGAACGAACCGGAACAGACCGGTACGATGCGAGAACCGTTCCTTGCCGCGTTAAAGAAGTACCCGTGGCGTGAGGAATCCCGCAAGTTGCTGGCTCGCTCCGCCTTTGTGCCCGGTGTCGCTTCAGAACTGTTTGCCGCCGATCAGTTCTTTCCGGCCGAAGCGGACGAAGACCGCATTCTCAAACATGTTCTCTTCAGTGAACCTCATTCCGCACGCCGTCTGACGGCACTGGGGCACTGTCTGATCCTTGCCAATCGTGAGGATGAGGGGCTGTTGTGCTGGCAGCAATCGATTGCCGACTCAGAAAAATTCCGCGCGGACATCTTTCGCATCGGAACAAAGCTGTTCGGTCTCGACGCCATGCTGAAACGCTTTCCGCTGGAATCCTTTGAAAACAGCGCTGGTGCGGCGGTAGCTCTGGGAAAAAGTGAGCTGCGGACACAGTTGCTGGCGATCTCTGACCAGCTCTGGACCGAAAAGCCACCACGGCTGACCACACCCATCATCCTGCTGCGTGCCGATCAGCTGGACCTGATGCAGCGCCCGGCAGAAGCGTTTGTGATTCTTCGCGACGCGCTGGACCAGTCGCCCGGAGACCTGATCCTGCGTCGCAAACTGGCCACGCTGCTGGAAAGCAACGGGCTCTATGAAGAAGCCTACAACGAATGGATGCGGATCGATGAATTCGAGCCTGGCCAGGCCGACACCACTGCCGCACTCAAGCGACTCATCAAGCTGCCCCCCAAACGCCTCGACTAAAACAAAAAAGGGGTCAGGTCTCTTTTTCGCGTGTGAGTGGCGGGGGGCTGCCTGATCGGCTATATCTGCGCACTGGTGTGAGACCATTTCCTTCCTTGCCAGGCCTGCCACGATGATGCTTCCCACCATGCTGCAATTTCTAAGTCGCGTTTCCGCCTGCTGCCTGCTGGCGTTTGTTGTCTGCGGCCCCGTGGCGAATGCGGACGATCCCCTCGTTCTCATTTCCTCTTTCGCCAGTCCGCCACAGGGTGGCATCAGCGCGCTGACCCTCGATCCAAAGACGGGTTCCCTGACGCTGCGGCACAAGACAGTTGACATTCCCCAACCCTTCTTTTTCGACGTGTCACCGGACCAGCGGAAGGTTTACAGTATTTTCGCCGAAACCTTCGGAGGCTCCCAGCACGAAGAAGTTGCTGCGTGGAGTCTCGATCCCAGGGCGGGCACCCTGCAGCTGATGAACCGACTGTCGTCCCGTGGGACGGCCTCCTGCTTTGTCGAGTGTGATCCGACGGGCAGGAGCCTGCTGGTGGCCAACTATGCCAGTGGCAGCGTGATTTCCATGAGTCTTGCGGACGATGGCCGACTTTCGGCGCCCGTGAGTTTTGTGCAGCATGCAGGCAGCAGCATCAATCCGGAGCGGCAACGTGAGCCGCACGCCCATTGCTTTGTGATCAGTCCTGACGGCAGGTTTGCCTACGCTGCCGATCTGGGGATCGATCAGATTGTCTGCTATTCGCTGGACGCTGCAACGGGCACCCTGCGTCCGGCGACGCAACCGTTTGTTCGCACGCCACCGGGGGCTGGTCCGCGGCACCTGACATTTCACCCGAACGGTCGCTGCCTGTATGTGATCAACGAACTGTCGAATTCGGTCACGCACTATGATTTCACGGCTGAATCGGGAATGCTGATTGAGCGGCAGACACTTTCCACGCTGCCGCCGGATTTCACTGGTGTCAGCTACTGTGCCGATCTGAAGATCACCCCCGACGGAAAATTTCTCTACGGCACCAATCGCGGCCACGACAGCCTGGCCATGTATCGCATTGGCGACGATGGAACCCTGACGCTGCTGGGAATTCAGCCCAGCCTTGGAAAAGGGCCGCAGAACCTGGCCATCACGCGAGACGGTGGCCTGCTGCTGTGTGCGAACATGCCCGGAAACAACGTCGCTGTCTTTCGCATCGACGCGCAGTCCGGACAACTCACATCTGTAGGAGCCCCCCTCCAGATTGACTCGCCGTCCTGCATTCGTATCCTGCGCTGAAGTTTGACACGCACCTGCAGTTCCGTCAGCCGCGGGCCTGCCGCCCGTAGCCGGCGATGTAACCGCCTCCGGGAACCCCGAAGATTCTACCGGACCTTCCTCCCGGCCATTTTCTCTGCTATCGGAGTTCCGTATGTCCACGATCCAGCGACTCGGTTGTCTTCTTCTGCCGGCGCTGCTGACCAGTTCACTGGCAGCCGACGATTTCCAGTATCAGTTCGAGAGCATTGCCATTCCCAAAGCGACGGCGGAAGAGCCAGTAAGGGCAGAACTTTCGTGGGCTGCGGCCACGGACTACCTTGAACAGGGCTCGCTCGCCTGGAGTGGTCAACGCAAATGTGTCAGTTGTCACACCAACGGCACCTACATGACCATGCGCCCGGCCCTGACCAAATCACTCGGGGCTCCCAACGAAGCCAACCGTCTGTTCTTTACTGAACAACTGGCGAAACTGAAGGCCGAACCCTCGGACCGACTGCGGCAATCCACTCGGCCTGCTCAGGTGATTTATATCGCTGCGGGGCTGGCTGAATGGGATGCGCATGTGACTGGAGCTTTGTCGCCGGAAACGGAACAGGCCCTCGAGCTGATGTTCTCAATTCAGAATGAAGACGGAACGTGGGGCACGCTGGACTGCTGGCCGCCGTTTGAATCCGACGCCTACCATGAAGCGACCGTTGCGGCAATGGCTGCTGCGACTGCTCCGGGCTGGATCACACGCGTCAGTCAGTCTCCGGAGACAGCCGCGGAGTTCGCCGCGTTGCAGAAACTCAGAAACTATCTGCGCACTCAACCGCCCCTGCACGACTACAGCCGCGTTCTGCTGCTGTGGAGCGCGGCTCGCATGCCTGATCTGCTCACTGAACAGCAACGAACAGAGTTGATCCAGTCGCTGACACGGCATCAGAAAGCCGACGGCAGCTGGTCAATACGCTCCTTCGCGGCTCCCGAGGCGTGGGGCGGTGGTAATCGGGCCGCCAAACTTCGCGCCGAGACAGATTTTCAGGATCCCCCGGGTGATGGACATATGACCGGACTGGCCATCATTGTGCTGCGGGAAAATGGCGTTCCCGCGTCCGACGAACGCCTGCAGAAGGCCGTCCGGTGGCTGAAAACATCGCAGCGGGAAAGCGGACGCTGGTGGACTCGTTCGCTGAACACGGATTCGTGGCACTTCATCACGTACAGCGGTACGGCGTATCCTCTGCTGGCCCTGCAGATGTGCAATGAAACGCCGCCTCAGCCGGCCGCTCAGTAGCTGTTGCCCGCCTTTTCTCACATGACCTTGGGCAACGCCTGACCAGAGCGGGCCGCGTTCCAGAAGCGTCTGATCAGTCCATGGAGAGTTCCCATCATGTTGAACACTTCGCTGCTGCAGGATCTTCGTCATTGCAAACTGCGGGGATACTGTCCTGAGGTGATGTCTGCTGTTGTGCCGGCTCGCTCATGGTTCCGCATCCTCACCCTGGTCGTGGTCGCCTACAGCGGTGCCTACACAACGGCCGCTGATCCGCCACTTAACCACACCAATGTGGTGGTCTTTATAGTGGACGATCTCGGGCAGCGTGACCTGCAGTGCTACGGCAGTTCCTTCTATGAAACGCCTTCCGTCGATCGACTCGCGGCAGAAGGACTGCGATTCACCCACGCGTATTCGGCCTGCCCGGTCTGTTCCCCCACACGTGCCAGTCTGCTGACTGGACGCTATCCTCAACGCTCAGGCATCACCGACTACATCGGAGCTGCCCAACCTGACAAGTGGAAACGCAACACACGTCATCTCCCGGCCACCTATCGCACAGAACTGCCGCTGGAGGAAGTGACGGTGGCGGAGCTGCTGCGTTCGGCCGGCTACGCCACATTCTTCGCGGGAAAATGGCATCTCGGCGGAGATGGGTTTGCTCCCGAGGACCAGGGGTTTCAGGTGAATCTTGGAGGATTGGCTCAGGGGGGACCGTATGGTGGCCGGAAATATTTTTCGCCCTACGGAAATCCGAAACTTCCCGATGGGCCGCCAGGTGAACATCTCCCCGATCGACTGGCCCGCGAAGCTGTGCAGTTTATCACCCGCAACCAGTCACAGCCCTTTCTGGTCTGGCTGCCCTTCTATTCCGTACACACACCGCTCATGGCCCGCGCTGATCTGCAGCAGAAGTACGAACAGAAACGCGCCGAACTCACCAGCAAGGATCAGTTCGCCGATGAACCGCCGCGCAAAGTTCGTATGTCTCAGGATCACGCTATTTATGCGGGCATGGTCGAGGCGATGGACCAGGCCGTGGGGAAGGTGCTGAACAGCCTCGATCAGCTGCAGTTGCGCGAGAACACTCTGGTCATCTTCACCAGTGACAACGGCGGGCTGTCCACCAGCGAAGGCTCTCCGACCTCGAATCAGCCGTTACGGGCCGGCAAGGGCTGGCTCTACGAGGGGGGGATTCGAACGGCGTCGATCGTCAGCTGGCCGGGACGAATTGCGGTCGGTGGGACCAGTGATGTTCCGATCATGAGCATTGATTATCTGCCGACGATTCTGGAAGCCTGCGGAGTTCAGCCGCCAGCTTCCCTGAAACTGGACGGCGTCTCGCTTCTGTCACTTGCTGAACGGAATCCGACCACGGCTCCAAAGCGGCCCTTGTTCTGGCAATATCCGCATTACGGAAATCAGGGGGGAGCCCCGGGGGCCGCTGTGCTGGACGATGGCTGGAAGCTGCTGGAATGGTTTGACGACGGTCGCACCGAGTTGTTTTACCTTCCTGACGATCCGGGCGAACGCCTGAATCTGGCCGAAAAACATCCCGACGTGGTCGCTCGGCTGCGGAGCCAGCTGGCCGTCTGGCAGAACGAGACGGGCGCCTTAAAATCCTCACCCAACGGGAATTGGGATCCGCAACGCCCTAATGGGCGGAAGTAGGGATACCGCCTGACACCCAGTGCTCCATATTAATCCTACATCTGATAATTTAATGTTACGTAAGGTGTAAGAAAATGCCGCGTCGAGACACCATCGGTCTGCTGCTCTGTCTGTTCGGAGTCATGACCGGGCTGCCGGTTACCGCTCAGGACCGTCTGCCATTTCTGCGGCACGTGATCGACGGTGAAAACCGCAACAGTGCGTGTTGTCTGATTGATGTGAATCGTGACGGACAGGTGGACATTGTCTGCGGAAATCACTGGTACCAGGCGCCAGGCTGGCAACGCCATGCGGTACGGACGGTCGAAGTCATTCGCGGTCGGCAGGACGATTACTCCAATCTGGTACTTGATGTCAACAACGATGAATTCCCGGACATCATCAGTGCAAACTACCGAAGTCAGAGTCTGTACTGGCTGGAAAACCCCGCGGCGCCCGACCATCCCGATCGGGAGTGGCGTCGTCACGAGATCGCCAGACCGGGGGCGATGGAAACCGGACGGCTTGCGGACATCAATGGTGACGGAACCCCTGATATTCTGCCCAACGGCACCACCTTTGCCGCCTGGTGGAGCCTGCGATCGGGATCTGTTCCGAACTGGGAGCGTCATCCGCTGCCGTCCGAGTTGGCCGGACATGGACTGGGCCACGGTGACATCAACGGAGATGGACGCGTGGATGTGGTGGGCCCAGGGGGCTGGGCCGAAGCACCGGTTGACCGCGAGCGTGAGCGATGGGCGTTTCATCCCGAGTTTTCGCTGGGTAAGGATGCCTCAATCCCGATACTCGTTGAAGATGTCGATGGGGACGGTGATCGGGACCTTGTCTGGGGGCGTGGCCATCAAACCGGGCTGTGCTGGCTCGAGCAGACCCCACCGACACTCGCAGCGGACCGCAAATGGACCTTGCATGTGCTCGACAGCAGCACCAGTCAGAATCACAGCCTGCTGTGGCTGGATTTGGATGGAAATGGTCGCAGCGAGTTGATTGCCGGAAGTCGATTCCAGGCGCACGATGGTCGGGATGTGGGGGAAGCCAATCCGCTGACGATTCTTTCCTGCGAATACAATCCCGAGTTGCGTTCGTGGCACAGACGATTAATCAGTCAGAGCAGTCGTTTGGGGTGGGGTGTGGATCCGAAAGCCGCCGATGTGGATGCGGACGGCGATGCCGATCTGGTGTGTGCCGATCTGAGCGGCCTGTATCTGCTGGAAAATCGCAGGATTGTCCGGGATGAGTCCGTTTCTGTCGCCACTGGTCCGCAGCCGGAGGATGCGATCGATGAGTCTGTGATTGACGCAGGGACCTATCGGCACACAGATCTGTCGACTGTCGTGGAAAATGGAGTGACTCGACCGCTGACAACTCCGGTAGACGCCGGTTTGCGACGACAGCATATTCTGCAGGGGATGAGTCTGGCGATGGGCCCCGTTCCGGATTCAACGCAGCGATGTCCGCTTGAAGTAAAGATTCACAGCAGTGAGTTGAAGGATGGCCTGTTGCGTCAAAGAATTTCGTGGGCTCCGGAACCCGGAGATCGTGTTCCTGCCTGGCTGCTGATTCCGGAGGGACTGACAGAACCCGCGGCAGCGATGCTCTGCCTGCACCAGACCACAGCGATTGGAAAGGACGAACCTGCGGGGTTGGGTGGTCTGCCAAATCTTCACTATGCTCTGGAACTGGCTCAACGGGGCTATGTGTGCCTGGTTCCGGACTATCCGTCGTTTGGCGAGTATCCGTGGGATTTCAGAGTTCAGGGAAAACACCATGCCAGCGGCAGTATGAAGGCCATCTGGAACAACATGCGCGCCGTGGATCTGCTGCAAAGCCTGCCGCAGGTCAATCCGGAACGCATTGGCTGCATTGGGCACTCCCTTGGCGGCCACAACACGCTGTTCACCGCAGCGTTTGATCAGCGACTGAAAGCCGTCATCACCAGTTGTGGCTTTACCGGGTTTCACGATTACTATGGCGGCAACCTGGCCGGCTGGACCAGCGATCGATACATGCCGCGGATTCGCGAACAGTACGGGAATGATCCGAACCGAGTTCCGTTTGACTTTCAGGAAGTTCTTGCAGCGATCGCGCCCCGAGCTGTCTTCGTTTCGGCACCTTTGAACGACGACAACTTTGACAATGCCGGTGTACGTCGCGTTGTTACCGAAGCAGCGAAGATCTATCAGATTTTCGGTGTTTCAGAATCACGATTGACCACGGCCTACCCGGATTGTGCCCACGACTTTCCGGAATCGACTCGAAATGACGCATGGCAGTGGCTTCA
>JBDKIW010000323.1:0-8838 GCA_039796955.1 Planctomycetota bacterium | reverse complement strand
CTCCGCGTCCCGCGACCACGACAGAACCTCCGACAGCCCGGTCAGCGATCCAAGCTCCATCAGCCACGGTCGCTTCGATTGCTTGCACGCCGCTATCACTGAGGATCGCAGTTTCTCCAGCCGAGTTTCACCGGGCGTGACAACCGTTCGCTCCGTCTGCAACAGGATCAGGCGGCTAACCCCCATCTCCGTCAGTTTTTCCACCATCCACCGCAGTCGGTCTCCCTTCGGCGGAGAAACCGCAACTGTCACACCACCCGGTCCCGGCGCCGGAACTTTGACCCGCCCCAGCACTCGACACGTCACGTCGCGTTTCGTGCCCCCCTCAACAACAGCGTCCACTACACTGCCACAACCGTCAAACAATGTGACCGCCGCTCCCGCCTTCATGCGCAGCACATGCAGCATGTGGTGCGCTTCCGAGTCCTCAATCTGCACTCGCTCCCCGGAAAGATCTTCTGCATAGGTCCAATGCAACTCAGCTCTCCCCCCGAACTCCAACCCCACAAAAAAACAGGACTCCTGACGCAGTCGCCAGGAGTCCCGGAAATTCACCTGTTCAGTGACCGTCTGATCCGCTCAGATTTTCACACTTTTGCGATCCACTGCCGCGACCTGCACGGAAGTCGGAGCCGCCGGCTTCGTGAGCCACCACTCCGCCTCAGTCCAGCTCTCCATGACCGCGTCAATGCCCCGGACTTCCACCTGAACCGCTTCAGCAGCAGCCTTCGCCGGTGTCACAACTTCCGCGACATACCCGGCCACCACAGCCGCCGATTCACGACGGTCGGCCGCCTTCTTACTGACAGCTGCCGCCGCCCCTGTGGTCTCCAGCAGATTCGAAAGTACCGCCAACTGCAGACCCGGCTCAGGCTGGCGTTCCCGAACGTCCACCGCTGCCACGGTGAAGTCCACCGCTTTACTCCAGCTGGTGTAAACTCCCATCACACTCACAGCACGCAGCCACACGCGGTAACCGCCAGCTGCCAGAGCATTCGACGGTGTGAAGGACGTGTTCGTCAGATTCTTCTCATAGATCACCCGAGTCCGAGTGGAAATTGTTTCAACCCACACTTCATAACGCTCAGTTCCGGTGACCGCTGTCCAGCTGATGGTCGGACGGCCACCAGTCGCACTGCCTGCGATCGGAGACAGAATCACGGGCGGCATCCCGATTGAGAATGACCGGACCGCCGACCATGTACTGATGAATTTGCCACCCAGCGCCCGTACCCACACGTCGTAATCACCGAACGGCAGATCCGCCGTGGCTGTCAGTGTCGTGCCGGTAACCGCCTGATTCCGCAGGACCACCGCACCAGTCGCCTTATTGCTGACATACAGGTCATACAGGGTGGCTCCGGATACTGCCGTCCACTGAAACGTTGGTGTGCGATCGAACGAACTTCCTGCCAGCGGTTGCTGAATGACCGGAGGTGCAAAGACGGTGAAGTCCTTCGCAGTACTCCATTTGCCCGCCTGACCACTGGCATTCACCGCTCGTGCAAATGCGCGATAAACTCCAGATCCCAGTCCTTCCGTCGACTTGTAGGTCGAGGTCACAAGGTCCGTCCGGTAGATCACCTTCGAGACCCCCGTGGTGAGATTATTCACCCAGAGCTCATAACGGACGGCATCCGTCACAGCAGTCCACGAAATCTGCGGGAATGCGGGCGAAGCCTGCGTTCCGGAGACCACCGGAGCCGTAATGATCGGAGCCGTGTCCACCATGAAGTCACGCGGCAGACTCCAGAATCCCGGAATCTCAAACTGATCTACCGCGCGAATCCATGCCCGATACAAACCAATCCCGAGGTTTTCCGAAGGAGTAAACTCGGGGGTGATCAGATCATTTCGCAGAATGAAGTTGGAAACACCCGTGCTCAGATTCGAAACCTGAATCTCGTAGCGAACTGCCCCCTCAATCTCCTGCCACTGAATCTTCGGACGAGGATTCGTTGTGGTGGCCGCCGGAGCAGTCACGACCGGCGGTTCGTGATCCCGCACCGTAATGTCAACGCTGCTCCCGAAGTAGTTCACCGCGGTGGCTGTGATCCTCGCAATCTGATTTCCATCGAGAACCGGGTCATTCACCGCAGCAATATCGAAGGAGACAGACGCTGAACCCGCAGGAATGGTGACCGTCGAAGGTACCGTCAGCTCAGTCACATCAGACGACATCAGCGAAACGATCAGCGGCAGAGAATTGTCCGCATTGCTTCGAGTGACGGTGCCTGTGGCGGCCTTCGGCCCTGCGTTTTCCAGGAATGACGTCCTGTTCACAGAAAGTATCACGGTTTCGTGGTCGGTCACCAGCACACTCACACTGCCTGCAATCAATCCTGAACCAACCGCTGTGATCGTTACCTGACGATCGCCCAGCAGGTTGTCATCCATGATCTGAACAGGCACCGTGATGGAGTCCACTCCGGCCGGAATAATCACCTGCGTCGGAACCGTCACGGTCCACGGGGCCCCGCCCACACTGAGATAGATCACTGAGTCCACGTTGTTGTCGGCACCATCAGTTCGCTGCAGCAGGATGCTGAAACTACCCGCGTCTTCTCTGATCACAGGAGTCTGCGTCGAAATCAGTACACGCGGCTCGTAATCCTGAACAGTCACTACCTGCGTCCTGTCAGCACCATAAGCAGGCGCAACCACCGTGATTGTCACGTCGATGTCGCCGTCAATCACAGAATTGTCCACGGCGTCCAGAGGGAATGTCACCGTGTCCGCCCCCGCCGGGAAAGTCACAAGGTACGGCACGCCATCCACCGCCCCGGGAAGACTGATCTTTGAAGAATCGCTGGTCCGCACCTCAACCGAGAACGCTCCGGTGTCGCTGTTTCCACGCCGCAGGATCCCCTGCAATGCTCCAGCACCGGCCGCCTCAGAAACAAAGTTCGTGCTCAGCGTGAATTCCAGCGTTTCCACGTCCGTCACAATCACACTGTCAGAGGCCAGCCCAAGTCCCGGGGTCGAAATCTGAGTGGCCGCAATCACGGTCAGTTGCGGTCCATCCAGCAAGTCATCATCGACCGCATCCAGCACCGTCGACGCTTCACTCTGATTCGCCGGGATCACAATCTGGATCGTCGTCTGACCACCGAAATCCGCTTCCGTCGGGTCTTCCGTGATCAGATCAACCGTCGTTGACGACAAACCAAGCGTCGTCACTTCCAGCGACCAGCCCAGCAACCGGCCAAAGTCGTTGACGTTGTCGTCCGTGACTTCCAGGTACCAGGTTCCCTGCGCTTCTTCACCCTCAAACGCAGCCAGTGACCCCTCCGGCATGTAGCGACCGGTGAACGGGGCTGAACCACGAGCGATTGATGTTCTCGCCTGATCATCCAGCACAGTCCCCGTCATGTTCTTTTCATTGCTGGTCAGGTCCGTGAACAATTCAACCCGAGTCCCTTTCGGACTGACCAGATACACGTCCAGGTCGCCCAGCCAGTCATGCCGGAAGTTCACCGTCACATTCACGTCAGAAATCCGCGAAATCTGCCGGGGAATCGTGATCGGTGACAACGTCGTGTTGCGGTCCAGCAGCTGATATACCTGCGGATTCGAAGCTTGCTGCGTCGACTTGTAGTCAAACGGACCATCAATGTCCGTACGCCGTACATAGACAATCGAAGCCCCCGGGCCCGCAGCTTCCGATATCTCGTCGGCCACCACATCCACCTGAACTACTTCGTAATCTTCAACAGTAATCACTTCCGCACCGGGCACGTAACCCACTGCCGACGCTGTGATATTCACGACCTGAATGCCGTCCCGCAGATTGTCATCCACGGCGTCAAAGGGCACCACGATCGACTGCTGACCTTCCGGGATGATCACCGTCAGCGGGATCAGGATCTCAGACACGTCGGAATTCGTCAGCGTGACAATCAACTCTCCGCGGTTCTTCGTCACATGCTCGCCAAAGGCCACAAACGCAGACGTACCGACCCCGGATGCGTATTCACTCACGGCAGTCAACGCCGCAGTCGTGTAACCAAACGAACCAGTCCGGGAACTGACCAGGATGTCGCCGGAAATATTGATCTCAATATCACTGAGAACACCCAGGCCCGTAACTATCTCGTGATCCAAACGCCCACTGACATCAAAGGCCACAACCCTGCCGTCGTCGGTCACCCCGAAGATTGCTCCGGTTTCGTCGACCGAAATCGCCGTGACCGGTCGTGCCAGCGTCGTAAACGACTGCGGCTCCAGCGTCACGGGGTCAAACTTCGCCAGCACCAGACCGTCGTTATCAATCGCATAAATCAGCCCGTCCAGTCCGTAACTTGCGTCACGGTAGCGATAAGAGGTCGCCACATTGCCGGGAATGCCGTCGCCACCAAGTCCAAACAGTCCGAAGAAAAACGGACCGGGGAACGATCCCAGCAATGCTCCATCAAAATCATGAATCCGGATATCCGAGTTGCCGCCAGTGCTGGGGCTGATGTAAAGCTTGTCCCCGACGGTAGCCAGGCCGGCTTCCCAGTACTCACCCGAACCAAACACGCGCGGGCTGCCGTCCGCTCGCCGCAGAATCAAACCGGTGTTGGCACTGACTTCGTACACTTCATCCGAGAACGTCGCACTGACAAACAGCGAATTCCTCGCCGGATTTGGTGCCAACCCGCCGGACAGGTCCAGATCAAAGCCACCATTGAACCCGGAATTCACTTTGCCAACCTGCAGACGGTTGATGGTCTGCCGCAGCACAGGGTCAAACACCACAATCTCGTCAGTGATGAACGGGTCCAGCATGTACAGCAGACCGTTCATCCACGCCAGTCCCTCAAACCCGGCATTCTGAGTCGTGGCGACGAAGAATGTATCCTCAACCAACCCCGTGTCCGCGTCGATCTTGTACAACGAGTCGCTACCGTTCTCGATGTACCAGATGTACTTGCCGTCGAAGGCCAGGCCCGCCTGAGTAGCACCTGACCCGGGTGTGTTGTATGTGCGAATCACAGCACCAGTGGCCGGGTCCAGCTCATAAATGTTCGATTCAGGCCACGAAGATCCAAACAGTCGATTTCCGAAGGATGTCGTCCCGAATCGATCAATCGCACCCGTGTTCACGTTGTAACGCACCAGTCCGTAGGCGTCGCCCGTCGCCGTCTCAAGGTCGCTGATGATCACATAGGTCGCGGTGGACGTTCCCCCGCCGACACTCTGAAGTGCTGATGAGGAAATCCCTCCAGTGCCCGTGTCCGAAGATGACGCAGTCGCGCCGGCGATCAGCTGATGAGTCCAGGCATCGGTTCCCGGATTGTAAACCGAGATGTAGACGGTGGATGTCCCATTAAAGACCACAATCCGACCGTCCTCAAGAACCGTGACGTCACGCACAGTCTGGGTGGCCGGACGCAATCCCGTCGGCCACGGCACCAGAATGCTGGCCCCCTGCTGAACACCGTCCTTGTCAAAGAAACGCAGCCGATTGCCCACGGCAACAACACGCGGGGGCGAAAACACGTCGGTATTGCTGCGAGTAATCGTCAGTGTGCCCGCACCAGCCCCGTCATTCTCAACTACGTCCGACGGAGTCGCAACTACGCTGACTGTCTCATGATCCGTCACGTCCAGTGTCACACGCTGAAGCGGCGCCCCCTGGTAGAACAGGTCAAAAGCAACCGTCTGAGTCCCATCCAGCAGGGTGTCGTCTACCGCCTCAATCTGCAGCGTGACCTGGCGAACAAATGCCGGAATCGTGATTGATGTCCCCGTCAGTCCACGCACAACAGCTTCCGTGGAGTCACTGGAGAAAATGTCCAGCGTAAGCGGTTGATCAATCGGAGCAGATTGCTTGCGAACCACCAGCGTCGCCGCTCGCGCTCCGGCATTTTCAGCAATGGTGGATGGAGAAATTGAAATCGACGCTACCTGCAACTGGGCCAGCGCGTTGTTGACGTTCAGGCGAGCCCCGGTTTTCACCAAACCATTCAGTGCCGCAACACGATCAGCTCCCGAATAAAGCGCATCCGTAATGTCACTGTACGGAACACTGGGGGCAACACTGCGCAGTAAGGCCACCGCTCCCGCCACCATCGGCGAAGCCATCGATGTTCCATCGCTGAAGTCGTAGTTCGGTCCGTAGAACAGCGAACCTCCCTGCGGAGTCGTGCTCCAGATGTTCACACCAGGAGCCCCGATGTCCACGCTGTTCGCACCATAAGATGAAAACCACGCCAGTGAATCGTCCTGGTCCGTCGCAGACACCGCAATAATATTGTCCTGCGGATAGCTGGCCGGAAAGTCGGGAAAGATGTCGTTGTTCGACGACGAATTCCCCGCCGCAATCACCAGCAGATGATTCTGTGCCTGCGCTGCAATAATCGCATCTTCAAACGCCTGCGTTGGATTGATCCCGTAGCTGTGGTTCGAAACCGTCGCACCGATCGATACGGCATAGTTGATGGCCTCAATCGCCGCCGACGAAATCGGACCACCAAAATCGTTTCCAATCTTCATCGGAACAATCGAAACGTTCCAGTTGACTCCCATCGTACCAACGCCATTGTCACCCACCGCTCCGACAGTCCCGCTGACATGCGTCCCGTGCCCGACAAAGTCCATCGGATCCGCATCGCCATCCGCGAAGTCATACCCGTTCACGTCATCAATGTATCCGTTCGCATCGTCATCAATTCCGTTGCCCGCAATTTCACCGGGATTCACCCAGATGTTCGCGGCAAGGTCCGGATGCTTGTAATCCGTCCCGCTGTCCACAATCGCCACCAGCACAGAGGCCGATCCCGTCGTCACATCCCACGCCGCATCCGCATCAATGTCAGCGTCAATCCGGCCATTGCTGCCATTGACGTTCTGCCCCGTATTCCGCATGCCCCACATGCGAGTGAAGTCGGGGTCGTTCGGTACCGCGTCCCAGCTACCAATCCAGTCCGGCTCCGCATAGCGAATCCCGGCGCGGCCCTTCAACATGTCAATCGCCGCCGGCACAGTCACGTTGCTCGGCAGCTTCATCAGGAACACACCATAGTTCCCCAGCGGACGACTCTCCGAGCCCGGAACCAGAGTGTCCAGTCGCGTAGCCGGTTCCTGAGACTTCAAAAAGCCAGCATCAACCCCCACCAGCACGTGGTTCGGTACATACTGGGCCGACAATACCAGCCTCTGTTCCAGAGACTCAACCGCCAGTGTCTCTATCCGCTTGCCGCGACGGTTCGAACGCGATGCTGTCCATGATTTCAGGAGGTTCGCTATGCCATTGCCCCGGTTGTTTCGGCGATCCATAATTACTGATGTCCTGAAGTAGCGATGAAAAAATGCGCGCCACACAGCCCGGTTGCTCCCCAGGCTTCAGGGATTGCCCACCGGCATCCCAATCCCGAAATCCCCAGACGACCTGCCTTAACAGCACTCGCCAGACTGCCAGAACTTCGCAAAAACCCGTATCCTGATGGCTGGCCACGCCAATTGGCAAGCAGATTCCCACGAATTCCGAAGGCGCAACCCAGACTTTGGTCCGCCTCCCCTCGCTTCCACCTCGCCAAAGACCGGTCTGCCTCGTGCCGGAGTAGTCACCGGATTCACAAAGATACCTGCCGTGTCAGACGTTCAGCCGCAGAAGTTCCAACGCTGCCTAACGCCCTGCGGAAATATTTCTTCCCGCACGCTGTGCTTCGACGTTGCCAAAAAACTCGTTCACTATTTTTCAGAGTTTTCAGATTGTGACGCGCGGATGCACTGGCATGCCTGCAAACACTCCCCGCAGAGCCCCCGGAAAACTTTATCACCACCTGATCGATAAACTAAACCCAGTCTACCCCGCTCAACACTCACCCTGCATCCCACTGTCGGTCAGCCCCGACGACTCAAGCCGACGCGGTTTTCGCGAGTTTTTCTGTTGAATCGACGTTTCCCGACATTCCCAGGCATCCCAGCTGCTCGGCGACTGATGCCGCCAGTCGCCCCGTCCAACCATCGCTCGATCAGTTCCCCATTCGCCAGACACCCCGCCATTTCATTTGCCCCGGTACCCATCCGCAGCACCAGTCACCTTCAACAGCCCTTCAGCCTCCCGGCTCCGCTCCGGATCCTCCCACGGCAACGCCTTCAGAAACTCAACCAGGTCCTCCAGCTGATTCGATGTCAAATGACTCGTTTTCCCGTGACGATCGTTGGAATTTTCTGTCGTCAATACGTCCATCAACGTCGCAGCCCTGCCATGATGCAGGTACGGAGCACTTCGGTAGACGCCCAGCAATGTCGGCGTGTCATACTCCGGCCCCATCAATTCCGATGAATCGCCCGTCCCCGTCCCCACGTCATGACGTACCAACCGGTCGTTCCCCAGCGGTTGTGAATCCGTGTAAAACGGTCCCCGATGACAGACGGCACACTTCGTCTCCGCGGAATTGAATACCGCACGCCCCCGCAGGGCCGATTCACTCAAGCCCCGTTTTGAGTAGGGGCTGAGCGGTACTCGATGCGAATTCGTATAAATAGCCAGTGCGTCCAGCTCAGCACTACGCCCCGTAGTCGACTCCGACATCGCCTCAGGTAGCACACCCTTCAGAAGCCCGGGGCCCTGCATCAGCCGCCCACGGATCGTATGCTCAAAATCCTGCACCTCATCCCGGTCCGCAGACCAGTGCAGCGGATGAGTCCACGCGAGACCAGCCATCGGCTGCGTATTGCGAAGTCCCTCCGGCTGCTGCCACGTCCGCCCGTCCGCATCCCCGTCCGGATGACAGCTGGAGCAGGAAATCCAGCCCCTCGAAGTCATCGGGGACAGTGCCGTGTAGAACAGTTTCTTTCCCAGCAGCATTTCCTCGCCAAGCGGATTCTCCGTGACCCGCACCCGAC